>JASHPQ010000048.1 GCA_030037995.1 Nitrososphaerales archaeon
ACTAGACCCCATGGATTCAACGGTACATTCCCTGGAGGATTTGGCCACGGCATACCATGGACCGCAAGCTGGATTCCACCCGGGGCGGTCCAGACATTCGTTTTGCAGCTTTTGATCGTGGGTGTCGCGATTGTGGCGATCGTTTCAGCACACCGCGTGAAAAAGGGGAAGGTGGCTCGATTCGGGTCTACTCCTCCTTCTTCGCCTTCACCAACGACCGGGGTATCTTGAGCGCACTTTTTCATAAAATTCACGGAGTGAATTTTTCTATCCTGGATGGATGGGAAAACTTTGATCAGGAATTTAGGCATCCGGTAGATGCGCGCAATTCCATTCTAATTGTTCTGACAGGAAATTTCACCTCTAGAAGGAAAACGGGAAAAAAAGATCTAGCTAGCAGAATGAAAAAAAGGAAAGGATGGAGTAGGCCGGTTCGCCCTGCTCCAATCAAGCTCCCATCAGGCCTGACTCAAGATCCTTGCGAAGAGGATGTAGTTGTGTCGCTGGTAGATGTTACACTTGTGGTCGTCGAGGTGGTAATTGACGATCCGCTCGCTGTGACCGCGGTCTGTGCGTGCTGTCCGCTGCCCAGAACTGTTACGATGTACTTCTGTCCTGAAACGATTCCTTGGGTCGGGGTATGTCCCTGCAACAGGGCGAAAGCTCCGATCGTCAGGGCTCCGTTGTAGGTGAAGGTGACGCTGGCTCCTGGCGCAAGGGAGTATCCCGAGAGTGCCAGAGTCTGGATGGCGCCCTGCCTGCTGTCTGCCGTTAGCGAGAGCAAGCTGCCGTTTGGCGCGACGACGAAGAACTCCGAGATCTTCGAAACCGGTCCGATCGCCGAGCTCGGTATCCAGCCGCCGCTTGGAGTGGATGTGGAAGTGACAGCTACCATGTGGAAGATGATCGTGGCATTTCCGGTGTTCTGGACTGAAACGCTCAGTGAGCTCGGACTCAGACTAGCCGAGGTGAGCTGGAACTTGGTCATGGACCAGATGCCTGCAGAGATTCCGTGGTGGTAGTCATTTCTGTCGCCCACGCGCGGGTGATTGGAAATGGAGTTTGCCGGTAATGCGTAGGCGGTCGCCGCTGGAATGAAGGCGAAGGTCGGGTCAGTGGTGTTTCCCAGTAGGAGAACCGTGGGACTTAGGTCGATCATGGCTCCGGTGGTCTGACCATTGGAGATGACTATGCCTCCCGGTATCCAGACGTACAGAGTGTGCTCCTGGTAGACGAGATCCGCCGTGTAGTTGACTCCCTCGAAAGTTACGACCGCGGAAGTCACGTTGAATCTCAGCCCGTTGAATTTGCCCGATGTGATGTTGGTTGCAGCGATCGTCTGGCTCTCGTTCACAATGCTCATGAGATCGATGGATCCAGATGTCTGAAGATCTGTCCAGCCAGTTTGGTTGCCCGCGTTGGCTACGTGGACTTCGACATCGCTGTAGTTGATGTAGACTGCTGTTACGCCGTCAGGTACTGTGGGCGGGTCAGTCATCAAGACTGCCAAAGTCCCTGAGCCGCTGGGGCTCGAGCTGGAGGAACTTGCTGCGCTTTGACTTGATGTGTTCGCACTACTGGTACTTATCAGCGTACCGGATGAAGGACTCTTGCTGACAAGACCAGGTGTGAACAGGACCGCACCTATCAGCGCCACCGCGATTATGGCCGCGAGGACGCCAGATACGATTACTTTGCTTTTCGTGGACATTTTGTTCACTTGAGCACAGTCATCGTAGCCGATTGTATTAGAAACAGCACTCTTGAACGGCGCGTTCAGGCAATGTTCTTCTTGTTCAAGTAGTTGAACACACGGATTTCCTCCCAGACAGAGAGGATCGGACTGCATCAGAAGGCGCTATAGAAAGCGTTCTCCGTACGAAGAAATCGAAGTGGAAGTTAAGCAATTAGAGACCGGAAAAGCTATCTCGAAATGGACTCCATACAGTTCTGGAGTCCACTCGTTTCCGTGCCACTCCTGCTCGCCCCCGCATGTGTTGCTACTGAGGGGCCTTACGGTTAATTACTAAAGCACGCACGCGCGTGGAACACCTCCGAGGGGGGCCTCCGATCTACAACAGTCCCCACATTTTTTTATAAAAAAAGGCGAAATTCGAGGATTTCGCGTTTAGGGCAGCGAGTCATCAGATTCCAACTTTATTCTTGACCGAAATCCATTGATCTCGATCAATAGGCTTTCTGCGAGTGCTACCATTGGTCCTAGGGCGGAGCCTGTTTCTTCATACTCGCAAAGAGCGCAATCAACTCGTTCAGATTAAGCGACGGAAGCGTCCAATTCATGAAACCTGGGAGTCGGTCACTAGGCAGATAGGTTGCCATTGCGTTTCCGATTGGAGATAACTGATCATCGGGCAAGTACTGATTCATCAAGGCAACCAATTCGGTTTCCTCGCGATCTAGATGAGTCAAGTATCGAGCGAAGTCATTGACTGAAATAGTGAGTTTCTTTCCCAATGCGACGGCTAACCCTAGTTCACAATGAAAGGAAAAGAAGAATGCTTGAGGACATCAAAATGCCCTCAAGTGTGAGAATCCTAAGCTTTGACGACAGCCTTTGCGGTGTCGGCAACGCCCTTTTCGGTGATTTCCCGGACCACCCCAGCCGCGATCGTGGTACCCATATCTCTTAGGGCAAAACGTCCTAACTCGGGAAACTCTTTGAAGGTCTCTATGCAGAGCGACCTCAGCGGTTTTATGATCACGATCGCCGAATCTCCGGTCTTGATCGACTTTGGTTTTTCCTCCGTTGGCTGACCAGTCCTCGGGTCGAGCTTTGACTCGATTTCCGAGATCGTCGCAGCCACCTGTGCGGTGTGCGCATGAAGAACCGGTGTGTAACCGGCTGCGATGGCCGTGGGATGATGCACAACGATAATCTGTGCTCTAAAAGCCCTCGCGATCGAGGGCGGATTGTTCGTCGGACCTAGAACGGATCCTCGCTTGATCTCTCCCTTCCCGATGCCTCGCAGGTTGACCCCAATGTTGTCACCGGAGACCGCCTCCTGCATCTGGACATGGTGAGACTCGATCGTCTTGACTTCGCCCGTCAAACCTTCTGG
The DNA here is from genome assembly GCA_030037995.1 of Nitrososphaerales archaeon. Lineage (GTDB taxonomy): Archaea > Thermoproteota > Nitrososphaeria > Nitrososphaerales > CADDZS01 > DATLTL01. The sequence continues at coordinate 3,081 of JASHPQ010000048.1, forward strand.
CATCACGATGACCTGGTCTCCCACCTTCATCTTGCCGGTCTCAATTCTGCCGACTGGAACCGTGCCGACACCGGTGATTGAATATACGTCCTGCAGCGGCATTCTGAGAGGCTTGTCGACAGGTTTTGGTGGAGGCTCAAATTCGTCGAGGGCTTCCTTCAGGGTCGGGCCCTTGTACCACGGCATATTCGTGCTCTTTTTCACTAGATTGTCACCCAGCCACCCGGATACGGGGATGAAGCGGATCTTGGAAACGTTAAAGCCCACAGTCTTGAGCAGCTTTTCCATCTCTCCCTTTACCTCGTTGTAACGCGCTTCCTTGAAGCCGATGATCGGGTCGTCCATCTTGTTGATGCAACATACTACCTGGTTTACACCGAGCGTCTTCAGGAGGAATGCATGCTCTCTGGTCTGACCGCCAGGGCCGATGCCCACCTCGGTCTCTCCAGGCTTGCCCGAGACCAAGATTACCGCGCAGTCCGCTTCAGAGGCCCCGGTGATCATGTTCTTGATGAAATCACGGTGACCTGGAGCGTCAATCAAAGTAAAGGTGTATTTTGGCGTCTCAAACTTTTGGAACGCGAGGTCAATTGTGACACCCCTCTCCCTCTCGTCCTTGAGGCTGTCCATGACCCATGCATACTTGAAAGTGTCACCCTTTCCAGTTTTTTCAGACTCTTTGGCAAACTCGTCAATGGTACGCTGATCCACAGCGCCCATGTCAAACAGAAAGTGTCCCATGGTGGTGGACTTCCCATGATCAACGTGTCCCGTAACAATGAGATTCAAGTGAGGCTTTTCTGCCAATTTTCGATACTTACCTTTGGATAAGGGCCTAATCTGGCCTGATGTCTTTTAAATCTTTTCTGTTTTTGAATTACCCAAAAGAGAAAAAGACTGAGAGCAGTTGCTGGCGAGGATGGACTGTCCTAACGGGAGGACATCGCGATCCTTTCCTGTTCATTCTTTTTCTTTATGGCGAAGCTGTTGGTGTCGTTGTTTGCAGCCATGATGATCTCGTCCGCGAGAATTTCCTCCACGCTGCGCGATGAGGAAAACGCCGCCTCACGCAGTCCTTCAGAGATGAACCTCAAAGCAAGATCCACCCTTCTGCTGGGAGCGATATCGACCGCGACGTGATACACAACGCCTCCGTAGGCGATGCGCGTCGTATCCTCGTTTGGGGCAGAATTCTCGACCGCCCTAACAATGACTTCGATCGGATTTTGCCCGGTTTTCAGAGAGATGATGTCCAAGACAGAGGACACTATTTTCAGAGCCCTTTGCTTTTTACCGCCCATTCGACCTGCGTTTTTTGCGTACTTTTTTCCAAAGTGCATGATGTTGTTTGCGAGTCGCTCGACGATATTGACTTCGAGCTTTCCAAATTTCTTGTGCTCGTGCCTCCCCATGGAGGTCACGGCGATGGAGGGCTTTAGTGAAATTGCCCTCTGGAGACCGGCGTCGCTAACCTTGATTCCGGCGACGTCCCACTTCTCAAATAGGAGTAGCTTTGGTTCTGGCACTGCGGGATATTACCTCCGAGGCTTTTCCTTCCGCCCATAGACCAGTTCATTCAAGGAGACATCGTTTACCTTGTAGACTTCGTATCGGACACCCGGAATGTCCCCCATCGCGCCCCCTGTCGATCCGCCGATGCCCTGGATTCCCACCTCGTCGTGTTCATCGATGAAATTGAGAGCGCCGTCACCGGGCAGGAATGCCGTTACCTGCTTTCCGTTCTTAACCAATTGAACCCTGACGCATTTTCGGATAGCGGAGTTTGGCTGCTTGGATTCTACGCCAATCTTCTCCAGCACGATCCCCCTGGCCTGCGGAGAACCTTCCAGAGGATCAGCCTTCTTGTCGAGCATTAACATTCGTCGTTTGTAGTACTTATCAGACCATCGAAGTCGCTGTCTTTTCTGAGCTTGCTTCCTGGCAGCAAACTCACCATTTGGAGACTTGGACTTGCTCAAAGTAACAACAAACCTCTTTGAATCTTATAAAAACGTATTCGACCCGCCACTACTGCGCCGTCACGATGTGAATCGTCTCGATCGAAAAGTAACGCTTGGCGAGGAGTCGAGCTTTCTCTGCGTTCCTCCCACCCTTCCCAAGGATGGCACCCTTTTTGTTCTCACTGACGACTATCGTCACGATCTTGGAACCGTCCGGTTTTTCAGAGAGCCTGATTTCGCTAACATACTGGGGGTTTAGGGAATTCATGACAAACTGTTTCGCATCATCTGACCACTCGACCAGCTCGACTTGCTTTCCGATCGCCTTTTGCACTTTCTTGATCGTCTCCCCTGACCTTCCTATCGCTAGACCCATCTCCCCGCGATTCACGACGAAGATCACCCTCTCCACTTTTGAATCGATAACGCAATCCCGGGCGGTCGCCCCAGAAATATTTTGAAAAATGGACATCAGCCCGAGTTCTTCAGAAGTGAGCTTGATCTTGTTATCGTTCAACTGAAAAAATGAACCCTATTTCGTAGCTACGCGGATCGAGGGAACTGGGTGATTTAAACAGAGGGTCTTAAGACGCAGGGGCCACGATGGAACTCTATTCCTCTTCTTCCTCTACTTCGGGTTTCTTCTTTTTTCGAGTGGTCTTCTTCTCTTTCTTCGCTTCAGCGGTCTCTTTCTTAGAACTGGCAGTTTTTTCAGAATCCGTCTTTTTTCGTGCCTTTTTGTCTGCTTCCTTCTCGTCCTCTGACTTCCTCACCTTTTTTGGTTTCTCGTGCTTCGCGATTTCCTTCTTCTTAGTTTCTTTCTTCGGCTTTGGTTCGACTTCTCCCTTCGCGCGCTTCGATTCGAGGAGTTCTTGTTGCTGTCCTGAAGGAACCACAGTTACTCCAGTATAGTAATCCGAGGAGTTTGCGAACCTCGAAAGGTCGGCATCTCCCGTCGATTTCAATGCAATCACGGACACCCTGAAGGGGATGCCGCATGCCCGGCCGAGCTCCACCGGATTTCCTGCGAATTTTATAGCAGGAACCGAGAGGTTCTTACATTCATCTAAGATGAGCTGAGGGACATTCGCAGAGGCCGACCACACCAACAGTTTCGCCCCCTTCAGAGAGCTTGAAACCTCGCGTCTCCCGACAATGTAGCTGCCGGTCTTTGCAACGAGTTTCAGTTGTTTTTCCAGTTCCAAATTTTCCGACATTGCGACTTACCCTCTTTCTAGACTCCGCGCATGAAGACATCGATCATTCCGGTGCCAACCGGGATCGGGAGCCCGACGATCACGTTTTCGGTGACTCCGCGTAGATCCTCCGTTTCGCCTCTCACAGCCGCTTCCGCGAGCGTCGGCACGGTGATTTCGAAGGCGGCTCGTGCCAACACGCTCGTTTTGGTGCCGGCGACTCCGTGACGGCCGATCTGCTGCAGGAATCCCTTGCTTGTCATAAGGTCGGCGACGAGGTAGATGTGTCTGATGTCAACTTCTAGGCCCTGCTCCTCCAGTGTGCTGATTATCTCTCGAACGAGAGCGGATCTCGCGGCCTCGATTCCCAGCGACTGATAGATTTCGAAAATGTTGTTTGTAGTTGTTCTCGATTTGTCGACGCCTTCTATGGCTCTGACCTTTTGAAGATTGGATCCGGAGGTTTGGATCTTCCATTCTTCCCCCTCTTTTACCACAGTCACGCGATCAATGCCAGGTATGCCCTTTACCTTTTGATTCAGGATCTTGTTCTTGTGAATGTGCAGAGATGCGAAATCGACGTCAATCTTTACGGTGATCACGTTGGTGGCTTCGTCTACTGAAACCTCGCGCTTTGGAGATTCGATAGCAGCAGTGATGTCTGAAAGCTCCACCTGCCGTTCCGCCATTTTATCCTTGCTAACAAACAAATAGATCTCTCCGGAAGGATCGACTTCAGACTTTGATACTACGTTTGCTACCTTGGTGAACCTGATCTGGTTTGCGACCTTGATCGCCTTCTCGTTTGACTTTTTGGTTTCTTCATCCAAGAAGACATCCATGGAGGGCGTCGCGGGCTGCTTTCTGGCATCCACGAGTTCGATCAAGCGGGGCAATCCTAGAGTGACGTCCCTTTCCTTTACACCTGCAAAGTGAAAAGTCCTGAGGGTCATCTGAGTGCCCGGCTCGCCGATGGATTGCGCCGCCACGATTCCCGAAGCCTCTCCAGGTTCCACCGTCCCCTTCTTCACGAGTTCTACTACCCTCTCGCAAACCTTGTCTATCGACTTTGGATCGAGCTTCGATCCCTTGAGGGCTTCCAACAGGTCCTGGTGAAGCCTAGGGTTCAGGTCACTCGCGTATTTTTCTACCGTTCTCTCAATCGTCGTCTCGGCCGCCGCTTTTGAAGCGTCAGAGCTCAGGGCGATCGTGTCGACGAGCCGTTCGAGGTTCACTGCCCTCCCGTGGTCGCTCTTGGCGGGGTCGATCCCATCCTCCCCGTACTTGAACTGGATGATGTTGCCGTTCGGATCTCTCACAGTCAGATCGTACTCTACCTTGAGATGCTCCAGAGCGTTCACCAACCGTCTCTGCATGTACCCGCTCTGCTGCGTCCTGACTGCCGTGTCTACGAGTCCTTCCCGTCCTCCCATCGCGTGGAAGAAAAACTCGATTGGATTCAGGCCGTCGCGATAATTGGATCTCACAAATCCCCGCGCGTTCGGACTCGGATCGCCCTGAGGGAAGTGTGGAAGCGCCCGCTTCAGGTATCCCTTTTCAATTCTCTTGCCCCTGACCGACTGCTGACCCAGCGCGGCAGTCATCTGACCCAAATTCAGCGTCGACCCTCTAGCGCCGGTGCGTGCCATGATGATGCCAGCGTTTTGAGGAGAAAACGATTTGTCCGCAATCCTCCCCGCTTTCTCTCTCGCTCTCGAAAGCTCGTTTGCAACGTAGAACTCCAGAGCATCCTCTGGCGACAGACCTCTCGTCTCGGGCAGCGTACCATTTTCGTACTGCGTGTTCAATTCTGCGACCCTCGCGTAAGAGTCATCCAGGGTCTCCGAGATTTTGGATCTTACGTCCTCGGGAAGTTCCAGCTCGTCAAACCCGTAACTGAAACCGGAACGAGTGATAAAGGCCTTCAAGAGCCTGAGGATCGAATTGAGAAAGTTTCTCGCATCGTCAGTGCTGTAGTCTTTAGCGATCCGGTGAAGGATCGAGTCAGATTCTTCCGCCCCTATCGCAGCTCTGTCGATGACACCGCTAAGTAGAACCCCATTCTTGATCACGACGTCTTTCCCGGCGCCTCTGGAGCTCTTCTCCCACTTTGAAATGAGGACGTAGTTGAAGTCCTTCGGCAAGAACAGAGAAAAGAGCTGCTTTCCAGAGTAGAGCGGAATAGGTTCTATTTTTTCCGGTTTTGGAAGTTCGGCCTCCGGAGGATAACCTCCGGCGACTGCAAGATTGGTAAACTCTTCCTTCGTGAGATACGTCCCGTCTTTAGTAAGCAGGTAGGCGGCAGTAAGGAAATCCCTAATTCCGCCGATGATCGGCCCGCCGTACCTGGGGGAGAGAATCTGGTCCTGCACTCTCATCAACGTCAGCGCCTCCGAGCGTGCTTCCTCACTCTGCGGAACGTGGAGGTTCATCTCGTCCCCGTCAAAGTCCGAATTGTATGGAGGACACACTGCTGGGTGAAGTCGAAACGTTCTGTATGGGAGCACTTTTACGTAGTGAGCCATCACCGACATTCTGTGAAGTGATGGCTGCCGGTTGAAGATCACAATGTCTCCGTCGATGAGATGTCTTTCTACGATGAACCCCGGCGCCAGAGAATCCGCGTGCATCTGCAGATCCGTGACGTAGTCCAGTCTGATCTTAATTCCATCCGGCCTGATGATGTAGTTAGCTCCGGGGTGTTTGAAAGGCCCGTTCAGAATAAGCTTCTTCAGGAATTCGGCATTCCAAGGGGATGTCTTTTCCGGAATGGTGAGTTTCCTCGCCACTTCAAACGGAATTCCCACTTCTGAAATGTCGAGAGAGGGATCTGGTGAAATGACTGTGCGACTAGAAAAGTCCACACGCTTTCCAGAAAGGCTGCCCCTGAATCTACCCTCTTTTCCTTTCAGCCTCTGGCTAATCGTCTTCAGCGGTCTTCCACTTCTGTGGTGCGCCTGCGGAATTCCTGAGACTTCATTGTCGAAGTAAGTGGTTACATGGTACTGGAGCAGGTCAACGAGGTCTTGCACAATGAGTGGTGGAGTGCCCGACTCTTTGCTCTCTCTGACTCTCTGATTCACCCTGAGAATGTCTACGATCTTGTGCGTCAGGTCGTCTTCCGATCTAATGCCCGATTCTAGAGTAATGGAGGGCCTTACCGCGACGGGAGGAACCGGCAAAACTTGGAGGATAAGCCACTCGGGGCGAGCGCTTGAAGGATCGTACCCCAGAAGTTTCAGATCGTCGCCGGTGATCCTCTCAAGCCTCTCCCTTATCGCGACCGGAAGCAGTCTAGTAGCACCGCCCGTCTCCGTAATCTCGTGAAACACCGTTGGCTTTGTGAACTCAATTTCATACTGACCACGGCCGCAGTGAAAGCATTCTTTTGCCTTTTTCACCTTCGCGAGGATCTCTCTCGAGATGATTTCGATGAGCATGGGAGATGATGAAGTTCTTTCATCCAATCTCTTCCGGTATTCGGCAATGTCTTCTTCCGATAAGCGGAGGCGCCCGCAAGCTCTGCAGGTAGAGATCAGAAGCTTGTGCACTTCATCCACGAATGCGATGTGGATGACCGGTTCTGCGAGCTCCACGTGTCCAAAGTGCCCGGGACATTTCGGTGCCGTGTTCCCGCAAGTTGCGCACTTTTGCCCGGGCTCGAGAGTTCCTAGACGATTGTCCATGAGGCCTCCCTGCACCGGCATACCGTCCTCGTCGTATGTTTCGGGCGCGGTGATCTCTGCGACACTGTACTTTCGGATTTCACTGGGCGAGAGGAACGCAAACCTGATCCCGCCTACAGCCTTTATCGATTCTTCTAACGACATTTTTATCTCGCTCCTCTCAGACCTTGTCCTTCAGCTGTAAACGAGGAGCGATGTTCAGACTCATCATCTCCTGGAGCAGCAGCTTGAACGCGTATGCTATGACGACTGTTGAGATTCTCGCGGTGTCCCCGTCAACTCTGCAGACGTACTTTCTCTGCTTTGCATCAAAGTAGGCGATCAGCCCGCACTTTTCACAGACGTGAACTTCCGTTTTGTCCGCCTCGTCTAGCAGTCGATCTTTCAGGACCATGGATGCTCCGTAAGCAATCAGACAGTCTCGCTCCATTTCACCGAATCTGAGACCTCCGCCTCTTGCCCTGCCTTCCGTAGGCTGCTTGGTAAGCATCTGCACCTGACCTCGAGCTCTTGCGTGGATCTTGTCGGCGACCATGTGGTGAAGTTTCTGATAGAACACGACTCCGATGTAAATGTCCGCCGCAAACTTTCTGCCGGTCCTCCCGTCGTACATCACTTCTCTTCCGGTGGCGGAATAGCCGTTATTTCTGAGCGTTTCTTCGAGGGAGACAGCAGTCTCCCCGGTGAAAGCAGTTCCGTCTACTGGTTTGCCCCGCAGAGCTGCAGCCTTTCCAGCCAGAGATTCGATGAACTGGCCGGCCGTCATACGAGATGGGAATGCGTGTGGGTTGATGATGACATCGGGCACGACCCCGTCTTCGGTGTACGGCATATCCTCCTGATTGACTACTAGCCCGATTACTCCCTTCTGTCCGTGCCTGGATGCGAACTTGTCCCCGATCTCGGGAATCCTCATGTCTCTGACGCGCACCTTGTACATCTTGCCGCCTTCCTCGTTTTCTGTCAGGAAAACCGCGTCGACGACACCACTCTCACTGGCCCTAACTCCGATCGAGGTGTCCCTCCGGTAGGGCCCCTTGATCTCGAACTCTTTGTACTCCTCCATGAATCTCGGCGGGCTGGTTCTTCCAATAATCACATCGCCGCCGGTCACCTGCGCTTCGTGCATCACCACGCCGTCGGATTCGATTAGGCGATAGTACTTCTCTCCCCGGTAACCCCGAATGTTGGCGTCAGCGCGTGGCACCTCGAAGGTATCCTTCATTCCCCCGAGGTACTGCTTTGCTTCAGCTTCGTACAATCGGTAAAAGATCGATCTTGCAAAGCCGCGGTCTATCGCCGACTTGTTGAAGATGATCGCGTCTTCAATGTTGTACCCCTCGAATGAGAGCACGGCGACGATCGCGTTTTGTCCGGTGGGTCTTTCATCAAGGCTCAATAACGAGGTGGACTTCGTTTTCACCAGAGGAGGCTGCGGGTGCACTAGAAGGTGCTCCCGGACGTACGTGCTGAACGGATAAGTGGGAGTTGGGAAGCCGAGCGACTGCTTTGCCATGGCGGATTCGTACGTGTTCCTCGGAGACTGGTTGTGCTCCGGATACGGTATGATGGACGCGGCGATTCCCAAAATGGAGGAGGGATACATTTCCAAGTGAGTGTTTCTTTCCGCGAGGTGATCGAAGTCAATAGCGATTAGCGAATTTTCTTCCTCGTTTGCATCAATCAGCTCGATGACTCCCATCTGGACCAAGTCCCGCCAGTTGAGCTGCCCACCTTCGATCCTCTTGATCATTTCAGGGGCCAGCAACGGCCGGTTGTTCTCGCAGATGATCAACGGCCGCAGCACGCGGCCGGAGTTAGTCGAGATGAAAATCCTGTTTACTCCTCCCGCCTTGATTGCAGGAAAATAAGCGATGCCGGCGTGCGGGTGAATCTGACCTTCCCGCCTGAGTTTCCTGAAGGATCTTGCGAGAATCTCACCATCCTTCACGAAACCAACAAACCTGCCCTCTACAAACACTCGGCAGCCGTCCATCTTGATTTTGTCGTCCGCCTCCTTGAACGGCTTTACGCCCAGATCGTAGAGCTTCGCTACGACCTGCGCGGAAGGAACGCTGACTGAAATCAGAGCAGAAAGCGCGAGATTCTTTACAAGGCCACAGTTCGACCCCTCGGGAGTTTCGCTCGGGCAGATCCTGCCAAAGTGAGTAGCGTGCAGGTCTCTTGCCTCAAAGTTCGGCTGGCTCCTCGACAGCGGAGACTGGATTCGACGCAGGTGGGATAAAGTGGAGAGATAATTCGTGCGATCTAAAAGCTGAGTTACACCAACCTTCCCTCGGCCCCAGTTTCCAGTCGCGATGGCGTTGTTGAGTTTGTCTGTTATGATACCAGGCCTGATTGCGGCGCCGACCACGTTGAGACCGCGTCTTTGGCCGGTACGCTCTAATTGGTATTTCATATCGCGGGCCAAGTTTCGAAACGCGGTCCTGAAAAGATCCGCGATCATCTGACCCGCGAATTTGATCACTTTGTTGCCGTAGTGGTCTTTGTCGTCGGTGTCGATCAGTCCGATCCTGAGCTCTGCCAGTTTGCAGACTGCCTCCCCCAGAAAGATCGCCTTGTCGTACCTGTCGTCTCTCGTCTTGCCCAGATGCGGCAAAAGACCCCAGTCTAAAACGGATTCGGCTCGCCTGAGCCTGAACTCGTCTAGCATTCCATGAGCGACACGGTTTCCGATGTACATCAAAGCATCCTTGGGAGTCTTTGCTTCGGACGCCTTTTCGAAGGAAACTTCGAGGCGATCCTGAATTTCTGGCTTCAGCGATATTGCATCCGCGATCTCTTTGTCGGTTTCGAGGCCCAGCGCTCTCATCACGATGATTAGTGGGAGATCAACAGGAGAGCTCGGCAGCTTTACACTGATTGACTCATCCTGCTTCAGAGTGAGCTCAAGTTTTGCCCTGTAGCCCACGATGGAGGAGTACACTTTTGCCTTGTAATTTGTCACTCCTCCTACTTTATCAACGTCAACAAGAATCTTGTTCGGAGAAAGATCCTCCAATCCGACTATGACCCTCTCCGAGCCGTTGATGATGAAATATCCACCGGGATCCTTCGGATCTTCGCCTACCTCGATAAGTTGCTGGGGGTTCATAGTCGCCAGCATGCACCGGTCTGACTTTACCATCACAGGAAGATCTCCGATGTGCTGCTCCTGCGACTCTCTAACTATGCCGTCTTCCTCGACTGTCATGTCTATGAAAATGGGTGACGCGTACGAGAGATTTCTCAGTCTTGCCTCTAGTGGGAGGATGTTACTGACCGAGCCGTCGATTTCCACAACACGCGGAAGTTTCAGTTTTACCTTACCGAACTTTACCTTGTAGGGAGTACCCACGGTCTCGATATCGATCGAGCCGATCTCGTCAACGATACTCTGCAGTCCGCGCTGAATGAACTCGTTGTACGAGTTTAAGTGCTGTCGCGCAACACCTTCGCGGTTCAAAATATCCTGGAGGACTGGCCAGGCGTCGTAACTCTGGATCTCCTTTTGCATTTTTCTAATTACACCGATTCTACCACAAATCTGTAGTACGTCGTTTCTCCCGCTGTATCACTCACCCGGTTTATCCGTACCATGTCGCCAGGTTTGGCTCCGATTTCCCTGACCACCGGATCGCTGCTGAAAAGGAATGGAAATTGCTCCTCGGTCGCGTTGAACCCTGTAAGGATCTTTTTCTTTTCTTCCTCTGACAGAATCTCGTGCTTTGGGACAAGCACGTGATCTGTTACCTTTACTTCTTCCAAAACTTCGTCTTTCTTATTCCTCTTGGCCACGGTAAAATGCACACTTTTTTCGATGAGATACCCTACGGTAGAAAACAGATATCCAAAGATCTTGAAGGTGATCGGTATATACGCTTTGTGCATCGATTGCCAGCTATTGATACCCTTCTCTCAAATCAACGGATCTGGAAAGCGATCGGGTCTAACACACGTGGGTCTGGCACTTGCTAGCCTTTTCTGGCTTTTATTTCGGCGCTTTCGATTCTCGGAAAGATGACCGACCCCTCCGTCTGATCACTCCGCAGTTTCAGAAATTCTCCATAGATCCTTGCAGTGACCCGTCCCACTTTGCCAGAGCCGATGACCCTCCCGTTGACTCGTATAACTGGCACAATCTCGGCAAGCGTCCCTGTTAGAAAAACCTCTTCTGCATTGATCAGTTCGAAGGGCGTGATTTCCCTCTCGCTCACCTGATAGCCCAAATCTGTAGCAATTTCAATTACTCTCTGCCTTGTCACACCGTGCAAGATCGCGGAATCGGTCGAAGGAGTCACAATCTGTCCCTTCCGGACGATGAACACGTTTTCAGCGGTTGCCTCGGAAACAAAGCCACGGGTGTCGAGCATAATCGCCTCGTCAACCCGGGCTTCTATAGCCTCCCAACGGGCGAGAATGCTGTTGAGGTAATTGAGCGATTTGACTTCGTGAGAAGTAGCGTCAACGGGGTCACGTCTAATGGACGAGATTATAGTAGTCTTTCCTATTGCGTTTGTCCTAGGATCTAAGGAGGGAGAAGCCGGCTCTGTGATTACCACGATGGACGGCCTTTTGCAGATCGTCGGGTTTAGACCGAGGTCTCCCACTCCCCGCGTCACAAGCAGCCTGATGTAAGCGTCCTTGAGGTTATTCTTTCTTAGAGTCTCCAAAACGGCTTCCATCATCTCCCCTCTCTCGATCGGAATTTCCAGCCGAATGTAATTCGCAGATTCGTATAGGCGATCGATGTGTTCTCTCAGCTTGAAGACGACCCCATTGTATGCGCGAATCCCCTCGAATACACCGTCCCCGTAGAGCAGGCCATGATCAAAGACGGAAACCTTTGCCTTGGATCTCGGCAGCAGTTCCCCATCTACATAGACAAAGATATTCTCCTTTGCAATCTTGCCCACTTCTGAGCCGTTCTTCATTTCCTATCTCTTCGCACAAAATTACCACTAAACCTGATAAAAGGACAGCTGTTTTCTGTCACAGCACTTTTTTTCGAGAATATTCTGTTGATTTCTAGGCAAGCCAATGAAAGATATTCTCCGTGTGAAGAACTATAACGGGCGACGCCACATCTCTGAATGCAGACCTGCTTGATCCATTTTTGAGATCCGCGCTATGTCCAAAGTTAAGCTAGTTGAAGAATTTCATACCACGCCATTGTAAATCAAGAGAATATCTTAATCCTATGCAAAGAGAAAGAAATTCGTAGATAACGCGCAGTTTGAGGATCCGATGAGAAAAGCTTATGATATTTCTAAAAAGTGCCATTGATATCATTCCTCCTTGCCATTATCTCTGTCCCTAATTTCCGGCAACCGGGGGCCAGATCAGAAGTCCTATTCAGTCGCAATTGGTAGCAGCATTCGTTTTGTCCTTTTGCATTGGATCTGGCTTGCTCTAAAAACATGAACTTCAATTATCAGAAAATTTCTTGATTCCTGAATTGCACGAGTCAAAGAGGACTTTTTTGAATTCACAATGGATTTGGAGAATTCCAAATATGAAGAGGAAGTGAGTTCGATCGCAGCCATTCCTCGCCTCTTAAATAGCTCGGGATGCTCAATAGTACCGAGTTTTTTGTCAGTTGGCATAGATTCTCTGTCTGTTTCCGATTTCGTAGAGCCTGCAACCACAGTCCCGCCTTCAGAACTCGTTTCTCACCTCATCGGGACTTTGAGGAAATCGAAAGGTTACGAAGCGTTTGTGGATGAAAATGAGCGAACCAGCATTATAACCTTCAGGGACCTCTTAGATGCTGACGATGTTGTCACAACCAAAGTCTCCACGGTGATGCTTGCTGTTCCGCGATTAAACTACGGTGATTCCATTCTTTACGCCGCTCGATTAATGTATGAAAATAAACTGAGAGCACTCCCAGTGTTCAAAAATGGCAAGCTCGAGGGCAAAGTTACATCCCTAGCGATCATCAAGAGAATGCAGGAGGAGGGCATGCTCAATGGTTCGATCGGAAAAATCATGACCCCGGATCCAATCTGTCTTCAAAACTCAGATGGAATCTCGAAGGCAAGAAGCTTGATGATGAGGCGAAGAATAGATCAGCTGCCGATCCTGAAAGACGCCAAGCTCAGCGGAGTTATTACTTCGGATGCAATAGTTTTCAGCTATTTGACCCAATCATCTGACAGGGACTCAAAAGGTGGTTCCGAGGAGGGCCGATTTGATAATCCGGCCTACAGCATAGCGTCGGTCGAGACGACTGTGAATGATGCAAAGGATCCCCTTTCGAAAGTAGTACAGAACATGCTGCATTTGTCAACTAATTATTCGGTGATTTTAGAAAACGGCATTGTAAGCGGAATAGCAACCTTTAGAGACTTTTTGAAACTGCTCCCGATTCAGGAAACAAACGCAGGCATCCCGGCTTCCATTGTGGGGCTTCCAGAAAACCCGATGGAAGCTGAAATTGTAACATCGAAGTTTACCGCCTCTGTGCGGATGTTGCAAATGATGGACCCTACCCTGACGGAGGCCAGGGCTATAATCAAAAATAAGCAGGTAAACTCGTCCACAATGCTCCATCAGGTACAGGTCTTTATCGACGCCCTAGAATGGCATGAGAATTATGAGGCCTCGGGATATGATCTGTCAAACATCTTTGCCGAGATTGACGCATGGGTCAAGAGAATGGCTGGAAAGCACGATCGAAAGCCGGATCGAGAAAAGAAAAGGGATAAGACTATTAGAAAGCCGGATCTGTCAGAGTGAATCCCGCAGCCTCCGTCATCCCTTCTAGCGAATGACCATCACAGAACAAGGCGCGTGTTCTATGATCGCGCTCGAAACGCTCCCTAGAAGCAGCCTCCTGAACCCTCCCAGGCCCCTCGTGCCGCACACGATCAAGTTCACGTTCTCTTTGGAAGCTTCCTCGAGAATAGCCTCAGCGACCGACGTAATGCTCCTAAGAACCACGGTGCGAGCTTTCACGGACTCTTTTTGCGCCAGCGACGCTGCATCGTCGGCTATTTTCTTCCCGTCCGCTTCCGCCCTCGCAAGATACGCAGAATAGTCGACGGTTGGAACATCGACCCCAATCGGCGAATAGATCGGCGGAACCAGCTCCATCACAACGCTCAAAACGATCAGCTCGGCATTGGATTGCCTTGCAATTTGTGCAGCGGCTTCAACCGCTCTTTTTGCATTTTCAGAGCCATCAGTGGCAACGAGTATTTTCTCCAGAGGGAACAGGTGTTTCGGATCGCTAGCCATTACGACTTCTCACTCTCTGTTTGCGGATCTTTCGGTTCTATTTGGGTAGTTAAATAATCTGACGATTCTCAGACAAACATCGATATTCTCTCAGAAATGAAACTAGCTGCCATCTCATTTCAATAGCTAATACGAGATCAGCGATTGACTGCGATGTTCTAACGTTCAAAACTCCGGCCCATGCGCTCCCTTCAACATCTCTTCGCGCACATGAACGTTATCGATGTGTTTGGAGAGCTCTTCCCGGTTCTTTAGTATGGAACCGCAATAGGGACATCTGGAGCCTGAGGCCGGTTCAAGGAGAGGCAGAGTAATCGTGTTATGGCGAGAATTCCCGACCACCTGGCTCAGGGTGACAACTCCAAGGATCTTGGCTCCTTCCTTCACCAGAAGCCTTCTGTACTTGTTGCGGGCCATGAGAGAGATTGCTTCGCCCGCTGTGAGGCTCGCCGAAACCGAAAGGACCGGGGCAGACATAATGTCTCTCACGGTCGTCCGGCTAGGATCCTTTCCCTGCGCCACCACGCGGGAAAGGATGTCCCACTCTGTAACGATGCCAAGAGCTTCGTCATTATCTCGGACTATGACGACACCTGACTTTCGCTCAGACATTTGTCTCGCGGCGTTTTTTACCGATTCCACTGACGGGACAAAGATAGGCGTCTGGATGAACCTAGAGATGGGCTCCTTGATCGAGGTTTCAAGTTCTGCCAACTTTTGCAACACCTCTTACTATTTTTGGGCGATTAATTCCTTCAAGTCCTCGGGAACGTTTGGTTCGTATGCCACTTTCACAACCCACTTGAAGAGATCTCGCTCCGTAACTATTCCAACGAGCTTACCGTTTTCGACGACCGGGAGACGCCTTATCTTGTTCCTAACAAGCAACGCAAAAGCCTCCCATAACGGAGTTGAAGAAGTTACGGTGACCACCGAACGGGTTCCGGTCTCCGACAATTTTTTTTCCAAGTAATCAAAGCTCTTGGTAATTTCCTTCACAATATCGCGCTCCGTGATGATTCCCACCAGCTTCCCCTGATCGACTATCGGCACGGTGCCGATGTCATTTTTAACCATCAAATCTAGCGCATCAATAGTCCTGTTTTGGGGGTTCAAAGTAAGCACCCGTTTCGCCATGACTTCAGCGATTGTGTCCTTTTCATTTCCGGTCATAACTGGATTCGCAACTTTTGGATCCAGAGCCTCGATTATAGTATTTATGGGAAGGGTACAATTATCACATCAGGGAATGGATATCTTCCACATATTCAGGGTTAAACATACCTCTTTCCAGATTTATTTGACAAGGAACCCGATTAGAAAGCTGAAAAAGACTCCCAGATAACCAATCAGACGATATAACGCTATAGCGTGAGAGGACAGGGGCTATTATCAACAGCTATGTAAACAGGAGCTACAGGATCAAGGTTGTCAAAACCTGACAATATCGAAACATTCTAACGTATCTGTCCATAGTCGTATCGCGGTTTCGAATTGCTTAACAACGAATTGGTGCAGATTGATACCCCTGAGGGCACAAACGTAGTTATCGGCCAGGCTCATTTTATCAAGACTGTCGAGGACATTTACGAGTCGCTGGTAAGCTCCGTTCCGGGAATCCAATTTGGTCTTGCCTTTTGCGAGGCATCAGGCCCGAGATTGGTCAGACGCGAAGGTACTCACGAAGATCTAACGAAGCTGGCGGGAGAAAATGCCCTCAAGATTGGCGCCGGTCACTCTTTTATTGTGTACATTCGAGGTGCATTTCCTATAAACGTGCTGAACTCGTTGAAGAATCTGAGCGAGGTTTGTCACATATTCTGCGCGAGTGCAAACCCGGTACAGCTAATCATTGCCCAAACTGATCAGGGTAGAGGAATCCTCGGTGTGATTGACGGGAATTCTCCCCTGGGCATAGAGGACACCAGCGATGTGGAAGCCCGTCGATCGTTTCTGAGAAAAATCGGATACAAACACTGATGTTGTTGCAGAACTGCAACTCTATTTTCATTCCAATATCATGTACCAAGTTCCGAGCGCTTTTGCACAGAGCTTTCCGTCCCTGTCCCTCACTTCTGCTTCGGCGACTGATGTAATTCTGCCGTGGCGAAGGACAAAGCCCTTGGCAGTATACGGCTCCTTTTTGAGTGGTTCAAGGAAATTGATCTTGAGTTCAAGAGTGACTTGGTCTATGCCCACGTTATTTGACATTACAGCTATACCTCCAACGTTGTCCAGTGCAAAGGAGATCATCCCGCCGTGGACGATGCCACCGTGCCTTGCGATCTCTTGGCTGAAGGGAAAAGAAAGCTCAGCATAGCCGTCTCCTACTTTCTTGACGGAGAACTTGGCGAGAGAAAACAGTCCACTTTCGCTTTTTAGAAATTTTTCAAGCTCTTCCTCCACGCTTAGTCCCTGATTCCTCATCCCCGCGAAAAGACCTTTGAAACCTCCGGCGCTTCGTAGCATTTCTTTAAAGCTCATTTTTTCGAACGACAATCGACCGCCGTTCTCAGCGTTCTTAATTTCATCGATGCCTCGTTTTCACGACTCTTTATTGCGCCGCCATTTCCACATTGGGAAATTTCGACATACTCGCATGATCAGTCCTATTTTATTTGATGCCGTAGAATAGGAAGACTAGAGCTTTGCTCCTTTTAAAAAAAGGCGGATGAGAGAAGCTCGCAGAACAAGAGCGCAATCTTCGCTTCAAATTGCCGAATGCCGCGCTACTATTTCGAGCCTACGAGCTGTTCATTGTCCGGGACGGAATTGGAGCTTGCGCTCCGGCTGCTGAAGGAAGAAAAGAAGCCTTCAATACAGTCGCGTAATGAAATCAGAAACATGTGTCTGGTTTCGTCGCTTCCGTTAGATTTGAATTCTGACATCCGCTTCACTCGAAAGTAGATCGGGGGGTGCGGATCAAACTGGAACCAATCCAAAACCTTTGCGACCGGACTGTACTTCTCGTGGTACAGCTGTCTCAGTCCAATCTTCGTAAGGGCCGTCGCCATTGCGTCAGGATTGCCAAGGACGATAGCGGATTCCGTGTCGGCCCGGGTTTCCAGAACCTTTCCGATGGCAAAGATCGCACCGAAGACCACGATGAAGTAAAGTATTGGCTGAGCCAGAAAAATGGGAAACCAGAGAAAGAATCTTCCAAAAAACTCGAATGAGGTCACCGTACCGAGTATGACCGGATCGTGTCCCTTTATGTGTCCAAGCTCGTGTCCTATTACGGCTTCCAGCTCCACCTCGTTCAGGTCTTCGAGCGATCCCGCAGTGATCATAATTGAGGAGTGTTTGGTAGAGATGCCAGTTGCGGCGGCATTTGAAACGAGGCTGTTTTGGATAACTATACTCGGAGGATCGCGATGGAACCTAGCTGCGACTCTCTGCACTATCGCATAGACGTTTCGGGTCTTGATTTCAACATCATTCAAGTTCGCTCGGACACTGTGCTTGGTGAGAATCTGGATTACCGTAGTTTTTAGGGTCATTCGGTCAAAAGGTGTCGTGGGGACTTGGACTGATCGGGTAATCTCTTCCCGTATTTCGGGGAGGATCTTTTTAGCGTAAGTGGAAAGAGCTTTCAGAGTTTCCTTGTTCGACCTGACGCTAACAATTGTGACCAGAGGGCGATCTTCAGTCGGATGAACATTTCCGAGATTCAATGCGATCCTGTCCGAAAAGATCAGGTACATCACCTGAAATGCGATCATGACGAATACAGTGTAGATTCCTATTATGAAAAACAAGACGAAGCTGAAGAGGAGAAAGGTCAGGAAAATGTTCGCTGTATTGCCTGAGAAGAGCCGTCTGAGAATGTTTCTGAGGACCGAACTTCTCTCGCCGGGTGCCTCGGAGTGCTGATCCTCCTTGCCACCGATTACGAAGTAGAGACTGCTGAGCTTTGTATTCTGCATGTATTGCCAGACGATGTTCTGTACGTCATCGATCACTCGTGAAGATAATCTGATCTGATCCGAACTGTTCTTGTCCAAATCCGGGAAGGTAAGCTCCACCGCCTCTTGACTTATAGACAGCATGATAGAGAGAGGGACGACGAGCAATCCCTCCGGATACTTGATCTTCCAGAAAAGCTCGATCACACCAGATGATTCGACTCGCCGGTAGGAGCCGGGATCGATAAATCTGCTGTTTGGAGTAATGTAATACCGCTCAAGCGATTCCGCCAAACCCCCTACTGCAGCCTGTGGAATATTTTCTTGGATGAGAACTCGTTTCGCCGGAGTTGCTTCGACTGTCATAGATTCGGGCCGCACCAGTCCAGTGTAATCAGGAAACCGCGAAGGCCTTCTTCCTAAATCGCATACATAGCAATTAAGGATATCACAGTTATTTCCTGTTTGAAGGGTGGCACGTGCCCTACTTATCGTGAGAAACTTTATGATCTGCGATATCGAAATTATTTCGTGAAGATCCCTGATCGAGAGACGACCACATTCAAATGGTTGAAAATGTTGTTAACAAGTCGTCACCTGACGCGGCTGAAAAAAAGAAAGATCCTCTGATTACTCATGTACTCTCCGAGTTCGTGTCAGGAACACTTACCATTACCGTGAACAGTTTTCCTCTTGCGAAGATCGACGGCGAATCCAAGACTCTTGACGTAGAAGTCAAGGGCTTCAGGGAGTCTGGTTTGCATCTGGGCGAACTGCTGCAGATCGGAGATTCAAAAAAGGGCTTTTTGGAAAAGATTAAACAATCAAACAGCTTCGCGCAGAGCCTTCACGAAGATGGATGGAAGGTTCGAGTCTTCGAGGGGGACGAGTCTCTTTTGACTATGGGGAGGGGGGTCTCCCCGCTCACGGGCTTCATGTGGCTGAACCCGCTAAAGCTCCCGAAGATAATGAGCCTTATTTGAGCGGCGAGAATTGATCTTTGTCCTGTGTAGTACCTGAAAGGCTAGCCACGTTTTTTGAGGCGAGGACTTGTTTTTCCTCGTCTGTCAGCTCCCTCAAGTGAACGACGAGGCTTATGGTACCGTTGATCTCCATTCCCACTGCAGTACCAGGAAATCTCAGACTGGTCCTGCTGAACGTCAGATCGACTTGCGATTGCTTGTTGGCTAGTGCCGTTATTAGACCCTCAAACAAATTCTTCTCCGTTTCTCCAGGCTTTGACATGCTTTGCATCGCTTTCAAGAATGTGGAGGCGGTATTTACGAATTCTCTCGGTCCAGTGTGTTCGTTAAGTAACTTTGGGTCTCCAGCGACAACGAGTTGCGGAAGAGATGAACCAATTTAAATGCTGAGAGTAACGGTCGCATGTTCTCGACTCGTCTTCGGGGTGCGAGCTCGGCTGCTGGCACGGATTTTGAAAGGACTGACAAACAAACTTGTATCTGTTTCAGAAGCTTTGTCTTCCTTAAGAGACTCCTCCTGTGTGGCCGTTTCGGGATTCAACATGGCCGCGACGCCAGAGCATTTGATTCTCCACCTGTTTGTACGCTACCAGAAGACCGGCCATCTCTTAAGGAAGACAAAGCTTCTGAAACAGCGAAGAGATCCTCAGGAACAGGGACGAGAGCTTTCTGCGTGGACTCCTGATCCCATTTCTGGGCTTTTCACCGTGGACACAGAAGGCAGTAGAGGCGAACCTGTCCGGTAGACAAATTTGTTCAGTCAGTGTACCGGGTTTTCTTAAGCGGGAAAGAAGCAACTAGGCACACCAAGGAAATACTTTACATCACTGAGAGGGCAGTGTTTCGATTGGGAAACCAAGGATTGGTTTTGGAGGAAGTTGTCCCGGGAATAGATCTGGAAAAGGGCGTACTGCAAAAAATGGAGTTTGCGCCAAGGATTAGTCCCAAACTGGAGCTCATGGACAGGGCATTATTTCAGACGAAGAAAATGGGCTACGGGCTTTGGTCTTTTCAAGTTAACAGAGACGTGCAATTACAAGCAGGCGTGGTTGGGAGGAGCCTGCAGTGATTACGCGAAGGTTGTAAACCTCTTTTTATCCAGCTTTGCTCTCATCTGGGAAAACAGGAATGCTTGACACTAATCCATACCGAGTAAAGCCGGGACAGAAGCTCGACATTTCCAAGCTCGATCCTGATGGCGATTCTTCTGTCGTCCTGAAGAAAAGCAGTTCAAAAGATGAGACAAAAAAACTAGCAAAGAAACTTGACAGTCTCCAAGAGATGCTCTTTGCCGTGCACAAGCACAAGCTAATGATCGTGCTGCAGGCGATGGACACCGGAGGAAAAGACGGCGTCATCCGGCGAATCTTCGAGGGAATCAACCCTTCGGGTGTCAGGGTGGCCCACTTCAGACAACCATCCCAAGAGGAAAAAGACCATGGGTTTCTTTGGCGAGCATACCGTCAAATTCCGGAGGACGGCGAGTTAGTGATTTTCAACCGAAGTCACTATGAGGGAGTTCTTGTTGAGCGAGTCCACAACATTGTTCCGAAGCCGATCTGGGAGAAGCGCTACGGAGAAATAAATGAATTTGAAAACATCATTACAGAAGAAAATGTTACAGTGGTCAAGTTCTTTCTGCACATCAGCGCTGAGGAGCAGAAGAAACGCATAGAGGAAAGGCTCGCTGACCCTACCAAAGAGTGGAAGTTCAGCGCGGATGACTTGCTCGAGAGAAAGCATTGGAACGAGTACATGAAGGCGTACGAAGCAGTCTTGAACAACACCAGCACGGAACATTCCCCGTGGTATGTCGTTCCATCGAATCACAGGTGGCTGCGGGATTTGATCGTGTCAACGGTAATAGTCGAAACGCTGGAGCGCTTTGACATGAAGTATCCAAAACTTCCTGAAAACCTCGGGCCCGTAAAGATTCCTAGTGTATAGCCATAATTCCTAGAATTTAGCCGTCCGTATATATCCGTGCGATGGTTTGTGTAGCTGACTTACTTGACGTCCGAAAATGGCTCTGAAAAAACAGAAGGCGTAGCGGTGTCCGTAGATTTGAAGAAAGCAACTCGATCCGCTCACCAGCTCAGGATACTTCTGGTTGTAATTCTGATCATTCTTACGATCCAAGGATGGTTCGGGGACACCACCAATCTTTTCGTGACTACTGGCACCACCACGCCTGTCGCCTTCTCCCTTGGTACCATAATTCCACTGATCATTAGTTACGGGCCGATTCTGATTTGGCATGCTCTGGAAGGATTCTTATTAGTGGTACTCTCTCTGGCAGCGATCGGCTTTTCCTTTGCTTGGTCGAACAAACGCAACGTCAGGATAATGTCCATTTTAGCATCGGCGGCAATCATATCGGCCGCGTACGGAGGATTGAGTTTCGTCGCCTCCGGTTTTATCGCCGCAGGATCCTCGGCGCAGATGGGAGGTAGTTTCCTCGGGGCTTACGCCTTCTATTTCATGGAGCTGTATTTTACCAAATAGAAGAACCTGTTTTATCCAGGCCTTTTGGGCCAGTGGGAAGCCCTGCTCCAGACTGGGGCTACGTTTTTAATTTATAGAAATCTCGCCGATAGTGTTCCAGATCTAGGCACTCCCTATCGCATGGGTCCCGAAGGGACTCTTTGCGGAGGAGAAGAGGTCTTTTCGGAATGCGTTGGCGCAAGTAAAAATTGATCGTAATAACGGCGGTGGTCGCAGAGTTAGGGGCCTTCCTGATCGCTGGACTGGTCTTTTATGGATTAAAGCTCAGGTACGGGTGGACGGTAGCCTCGTTTTTCCTTCTTGGATCTATCGCGTGGACTACCCCGCTTGAAACATTGGGAATCTCAACTGGATCTTACACGTATTCCGCTTTTGCCGGATCCCTTTTTCCGGGCTATCCCGGCTACTTTGTATGGATAGGGATCGTTCCGCTCTGGATAGAGATGGGCTGGTTCATTGTTTCAGCCTCTTCTTTCATGATATTCCACGACGTGCTGCTTCCCAGATCCAAAACCATTTCCGCAGCCCTCCTTGCAGGTCTGTTTGCGGTCGAACTTGACCTGATGATTGATCCAATCGCCTCATCGAACAGGTTATGGATCTGGATAGGCCCTTCGATGAGCCTCATGGGCATACCTCTCTACAATTACGTGGGCTGGTTTGTAATGATCTTCTTCTATGACGTGATAATATGGAACACAGTAATCGGATTTAAGCAGATGAAGATCCTAAGCGTCGTCGAGAGGAAACTGTTCTCCATAAAGGAAACAGTTGTCTCGGTGAGCTTGAGCAAGAGGGCAGCCGGTTTCCTGTTCAGATTGCTTGTTTTCGAAGTTTTGGCGATCTTTCTGATCAAGCTAGCATCAGTAGTGCTCTAAAACAATACTCAGGTAAACAAGCAAATGATCCCGCCCAAACAGACAGAAAGAGGGAACGCAATAATGAAGAGTGACAAGGCTACCGGAACGAAGATCGTGATCTCAGGCGCCCTCGCTGCAATAGCACTTTGGCTGATTGTCCTAATCATCGGACATCCGATAAAGCCGTTTACCGAGACTTCAGTGAGCTTGACGTATGCTCTGGGGATAAGCGTCCCCGCGATCATTCTCTCAGTTCTAGCGATTGCGAGAACGGCGCGACGAAAAGAGGAAATTTGGTAAATATCTTGTCATCCGTGACCTTATTCTACCTTCGTTAAAGTGTGATCCGCTCTTTCCTGTTTTCTTACGCTTCGACGCCAGCTAATTTCGTACTAACGAGCCACAGGAGGCGGGATTCGTTATCGTCATACGATTCCTTTGAAGAGGGCTTTTCCTTCTTCTTTTCCCAGTACTTTCCTGTTATCCCCTCAATCTCCGGCGAGGAAGCAACGAAAATAGGCGTCTCCGCTCCCTTTTCAGGACTGAGCATGAAAGGCCTGGCAATTCTGATTCCGATACCCAGCGCACCAGCTTCATCACCCCATCTTGTCCTCACGGCCCCGGGATGAACCGCGTTTACGGTCACTCCAGTTCCTTCCAATTTTCTCGCCAGCTCGTGAGTGAACAACACCTGCGCGAGTTTCGATTGGCAGTAAGACCTCATCGCACTATAGTTTCTTTCCTCTTGTAGGTCGTCAAAATCCATCTTGCCACTGAAATGTGCGCCGGAGCTCACGTTCACAATTCGAGCGGGGGCTGATACTTTCATGGAATCCAATAAGAGCAGCGTTAGCAGAAAATGCGAGAGGTAGTTCACTTCGAAGGTCGTCTCCAAGTTATTTGCCGTAACTATTCTCTTTCCCATTATCAGGCCGGCATTATTCACCAAGATATGCAGTCGATCATGAGTCTCTTTGAAACTCTCGGCAAGCTTCCTGACGGAGGCGAGAGACGAAAGGTCTGCAAGCATTAATTCAACAGCCTTGTTTCCGCTTCGTTCTGTTATTTCCTTCTTTGCTACCTCTCCCTTTGATGCATCTCGGCAAACAATTACTACCTCCGCCCCCATCTGAGCGAGTCCCATAGCGGTCTTTTTGCCGATGCCGGAGTTTGCACCAGTTATCATGCTCGTTTTTCCCGAGAGCAAGCCTGACGACATTTTCTTCAAGACCTTCCGAGCTAGAATAAGCCAGTTTTCATCCGAGTCTCATAATGTAAAGTATTTGGGTTATCCGAAATGGATCTCGGTAGACTAAAAAGTAGGGCTTCATCCCAATTCACTGTGAAAGTCGCAGGCCGCTCTACAGGCTTTTCGCTATGTAAATGGACTTTCTCCCTCGCATGAGCATTGTTTTAGAGTTGCGACATCCGTGCTTCGTGATAAAGATCACTGCATTGGTTCCATCGTTTCTTCACGGCTCCAGAAAATACATGAGAGGTACCGAGGGGAAAACTGAGAGATGCATTGAAAGAAGACCAAGCAGTGGCGAGATGAGAAGCCATTATTAGAGAAAGAACCTTCACTAAGAATCTTAAATTACTTTTAATTATCTTCTTTTTCTCGACCGCATCTGAGCTATGACGTGCAAGTCTTGAAAAAAAAGAACGAGTCAGAAGTTCCACAGCCAATAAGGGGAACCCAAGGCGATTCTGACACTGGTCCCAGGAATGTGGAAATTGACCGGCAGAATCCCGATATTCTTACGCCCCAATAACTGATCACGCCAATCCTATCATACCCAACTTGAAGTGGCCCTTCTCGCTATCTCCAATACGCGTATCGGAAGGGGTTGGGCCCGCGGGACTACTATTCGAGAGCTGCCGGTCTCCATAACCATGACAGGGGTGGACATGAAACCAGGTGCGATTCGAGAGCTGCATTGGCACAAGTAGGGGGAGTGGGCGCATATGATCAACAGTCGAGCTCGTATTGCATGTATCGATCCCGAGGGCCGCAATTTTATCGATGACGTTTCTGAGGGTGATCTCTGGTTCTTTCCCGGCGGTTATCCGCATTCGATACGGGGTCTCAAGGAAGGGTGCGAGTTTCTTCTAGTGTTCCCGGACGACAGCTTCTCGGAGAGTTCGACTTTTCTCACAGATTGGTTGATTCATACCCCGAGGGGAGTGATTGCAAAGAATTTTGGGGTCCCTCAGATATCTAGGGGAGCACACTCTTTTCCGATCTTGCAATAAGCCAAATACATACAAAGAGCATAGAGCAGAAGGCATAGACGAGGCTAGTGAAGCTGGTTGGTCATGTCCGGTGAGAATAAACTAGACTATGCGATAAGATACCTCAAGGAGGAGTACACTCGTATAACGACAGAACGCGACGTCGCAAATAGCAACAAGGATTACGACTTGGCAAATAACATGGATTGGATTGCGAGTGGGTTGGATGCAGCGATCAAGTTATTGGTAGAGAAACGTGCTGAGTCTTAGCGCTTACACAGGAATTTCTATACTAATGACCCGCCTCTCAATTGAAACATTTGGGTCTTCAGGTAAATCTCTTTGAAATTCCCTTGGCCTCGCGCCCTCCATCCTTGTTACTGAGAAACTTGCCAAATCCCAGATGGCTCGGAGAAAGTTTGTAGATCGGCTTGCGCAATACGTGAAAAGAGTTCGCGCAGTGGCGAGTTGAGATGACGAGCCATTACTGCTTAAATAGTTCGCGAAATGCTTTCTCCGCCTAATCACAATGAAATTGACACTTGACCGCAGAGAAGAAAGTGAAGTGGTTGACATGCTTCAAAACGTTCCCATTTTTTCAGGTGTGTCGAAAAAAGAGCTAAAGGCGATGGCGCATTCATGTGTAGATAGATCTTACCAAACCGGAACGGTGATTGAATCCGAAGGAGAAAAAGGTGTGTCATTTTACCTCATAATCGATGGTTCGGTGAACGTGAGGAAGGGGAGTAAATCCATTGCAAAACTTTCAAAGGGACAATTTTTCGGCGAGCTTTCCATCCTAGACAAACAACCCAGGTCTGCCACGATAGAAGCGCTGGAACCTACGAGATGCCTCGTAATGACAGCATGGGTGTGGAGCGGCTTTCTGGAAACTAATCCAAGGCTTGCGGTTCCGGTAATGAGGGAGCTAGCAAGGCGTCTCAGAGAAACGGATCAGAAGATAAGCACGCTCAACTAATCCCAGAGAACCGAAAAGCCTGATTGGGAGAGACGACGGGCCTCGTTTTTCATCGCGGCTACCTCTCTACTGTCATAACTAGCGGAGATCGTAAGTCGGGCATTTTGAAAATCACTGTTGCTCTTTCCTGATAGATTTCCCCTTCACGGTGACGGTGTATATTGAATTCTTGTCTTCCGAGACTACATTGATATTGGCGTAGTCGTCGTGAAAAAGGGAAAACTTGTACTTGTCGGGATCCCGGTCCTCTGACCTTATGATCATCGCCAGCCTGTCTATCAACCTCTGATTGACCAGCTTGATATGCCTCCTCTGTCTGGCGATTTCGCCCATGTGTCTATCGTAATAGGCATTCACATTTCTCGAGAGCTTCTTGTTCAAGCTGAAGTAAACGTAGAAGCTGAACAGGTACGCACCGACAAAGATGACGAGAAAAGCGTACGCTCCCACTTCTCCAAGATGGCTAAGAACCCGTGTTCCCAGCAGCACGTAGTAGATGGTAAGGACGATCAAAGGAAGGAACATCATGACGGGCCTGAGAATTCCAAGCCTCCTAGATTGTTTCATTATTTCTTCGGAAGAGGACGGCAATCCGGAAATGTCGTCCACGTCCCTGGAGATCTCCCGCCAGACGGCTTTTATTTCGGGATCGTCCTCTGAGTAGCTTTTCGCTATTTTCCTAATCCGTGAGGGATCTGAAACAGAAAGGGCGGCGTATCCATCGAGAAGACTAATCAGGGTAGCAAGTTGCTTCGGATCGATGGACTTCTTGTCTGCCATTTTTCGTAAATACCCAATCTCTAATTGGACGTCTAGTCTGCCCGCGTGATTAGCTCCTTCAGACCCAGATAGTCGTTTCGGTTCATGAGTCCTTTAAGCGGTTCATTTCGGACGAGGCGGCCGATATTTTCTATTGCGCCGTCCAAGGCGATCTCTTCAGTTTCGGGAACGTGGCCCGAGGAGTGGGGTGTTCCGAGAAAATTTGGCAACTCGAAGAAGGGGTACTTTTCGGAGAAATTTTCCCCCACCTTTGGATAATGCCACCAGACATCGAGGGCACATTTGAAGTCCGGATTCCTTTTCAAATGCTCGTAGAGCGCTCCCTGATCGATGATATAGCCCCTAGCGACGTTTACAAGAATGCACGCGGGTTTCATCACTCTTAACTTCGTCTCGTCGATCAGTTGAAATGTCTTGATTGTCAGCGGGAGTGCGATCACCACGATGTCTGCATCCTTCAGCACTTCTTCCAGCTTTTCCAGGGCAACGACGCGTTCGAAGCCCGGGACTTGTCTTCCACTCGTATTGACACCGAGAGTTCTCATTCCATAACACGAAGCGAGTCTTGCCACGGATTCTCCGATTCCCCCTGCGCCTAGAAGCAAAATTGTCTTGCCCTTAAGAAAGATAGATCGCGGGATCTCCCAGATCCCCTTCGCGAGAGCTTGATTTAAGGTGCCCAAGTTTCTGGCAAAGTACAGTATCATGCCGAAAACGTGCTCCGCAATCTGATCCCCGTACGCTCCTACGTTTCCACAAATCATGACGTTCGGTGGGAGGTCTTCGAATTTGACTGAATCTACTCCCGCGCGAGTGGATTGAATCAGCCTTAGATTTGGAAATCGTGCGAGATTTTGAACCGAGAGTAGTTGAAGTTCGTCAGGGCGGGCGGTATCTAAGAGAATTACCTGAACTAGCGAGCGGTCTTCAGCGTTCAAATTGGAAGGCGATCTAGGTTCATAGCTGCTTCCCTTCAGCTGCATCAACAGAGCTTCTGCTTTCGGCGAAAGAGGTCGGGTTGTAAGTATGATTTTTTTCAATTCGCTTCCACGTTGCATGTGCTTTCCCAACGTCCATGCTCTAAAGTTATTTCAGTACCGAAGAGAGCAGATACTTACCCAGACGATCCGACAACGCCATTATGGTGAGCGAGGGGTTGGCATCGATCACAGAGGGGATGACGCTCCCGTCCATGACGTAGAGTCCTTCGACATCGTGCATTTTGCAGTTGGCATCCACCACGCTCCTTTCAGGATCTTGGCCCATTCTGCATGATCCCTGCACGTGATGACTGAGGTAGACGGAATCGAGAGTCTTTTGAGCGCCAGCAGCCTCGAGCCCTTCCTGACACAGAGCTTTCGCCGCTCTGAATCTGGATTTGTCATCGGCAGTGACGGGTTTGTAGATCTTTTCAAGGCCAGTTTCGGGATCTCGGAATATCCTGCCGTCGTTCTTGTCGTGAATGTTGACGAATATACCAGCGTAAAACCTGTAATTCTCCATAATTTCCTTTTGCTTCCTACCCCAAAGCGGGATTCCATCACTGTCCACCATCACTTGCGAAAAGGAGAGAGGCCCTTCCATCACCTCTGAAGCCTCAAGCAAAAAGCCTCCTTTTTCTTTCTGGGAAAATTCCTCGATGTGGCCGGAGAGCGGGTGCATCAGCCAGTTGTTCAGCGGTTTCCCAAATCTCCCGAAAACCACGGCCGCGGTGTTAACTCCGAAATTCCGGCCAATTTGAGATACGCTCGGGGTATCCCCCACGATGTCCCCCACTCCGGAATTCATCAATAGATGTGGAGTATTCAACGCGCCAGCCGCAATGATGACCACCTTGGAAGAGATCCTTCTCTTTTCTTTGCCCTCTTGCAGAAACTCGACTCCTGTGGCCATAGCTGGATCATCCGAGGATTTGCCCTTAGAGATCAAGATCTTGGTGACTGTCGAGTTGTAAAAGAGCTCGGCTCCAAGATAGATCGCAGGGACGATATAGGAGACAAGAGTCCCTCGCTTTGCCTCAGTCGGACATCCGAACAGACATCCGGATTGATCGCATCGTGGGGTGATAAACGCATTAACGGGGAGAAAGGGATGTCCGATCTTTTCGAACCCCATGTTGATCTGCTTCATCCCTTCGTCCCATTCGGTGTATTTTCTTACGCCGGTGTCCCGCTCAACCTGCTTATAGTGCGGTGCGAGGTCGGCGGGGGAGAATCTTTCACCTGAATCATTTTTGAGTCCGGTTGCTTCGTACCACTCTGAGAAATTGAATTCCGGAGCCCTGTGTGCGACAGCGGTGAAAATGGTCGTGGACCCTCCCACGCACCTGCCCATCCCGAGAGCGATTTCGCCTTCCAAGCCCAGCTCGTAATTTTGCGTCCAGCGCGGCTTTGCCCAGAGGGTTCGTAAGGCGACCAGCTCAAATCTGGTAAAGTCATTCGCGGTGTAAAACCCACCAGCCTCAATTATCGCGACCTTCTTCCCTGCTTGCGCAAGCAAGTAAGATACGGGGCCTCCACCGGCTCCAGACCCTATCACTATCGCATCATAATTCAAAGATTATTCAGCCCTCAACCTCTTTTTTTTGATCAAAATCGCGCCACACCCTGAGAAACGTCCAGTCCTTTTTAATTCCCGAAATTCGTTTTCCGCCAAATTTGGCAACGTCCCACGCGGTCGCTCCCTCGTACCAGGGGTCGTGATAATCCGAATAGAATCCTTCTAGGGCCAGAGATCTAAGGTCGAAAGCTCGCTCTCTAGTTCTGGGATCTAAAAAGAGACTTTTCAAAACTGAATCTTTATCGAGGTCACTGATCTCAGGAAAGTCACGGCTGAATCTTTCTCTCGATTTCTCGTTTACCAGCTTCGTTATTTCCCGAAAGTAATCCTGTACTTCTCTGGGGAAGTCAAAAAGGGTGCAGTCAATGTAATTTACAGCTCCCACTTCCTGTGCACCCGGAGAAACGCGGGGATCCGCGCCTGTCGGAATTATGAGAGTGCTGAGCGCCCTGTAAAACTCAGCTTCCGTTTCAGAAAGGAAGTAGTACTTTCTCTTCGCTTCAGGCACGACCCAACATGACTCTGAACTTGGAGGAATTACGGGGCTCTATTTCGAGAACCGTCATCCTGAAACTAGCAGATGCGACTTTATCTTGTCGCCGTCGAGCTGACAGAGAAGCCCCTTCAGAATACCCGAACCGTATTCGCTTCCAGGGTTAAAGCACATCGTCTTGCCAATCTTGACCGCTCCCTTGGACTCGTGAATATGGCCGTGCATTCCGACGAGGGGCTGGTACTTTTCAATCATTTTTCTGGTGGCGGTGCTACCTGCGGAGGTCATCTGGAGCTGCCCTCCCGACGTTACCGGTTTCAGAGTCTCGTCAAGTTTCGGGGCCTGATCCAATATAGTGTTGATTGGAGGAACATGCAGGTTGAAGATCGTTTTTTTCATGTCCCCTACTTTTGAAGCCATGGCCTCGATTTTTTTCTCTAGGACATCTTCGTCGGCTTCCCTTGGGCTGTTCCAGGGCGTGTGGTTTGCGTAGCCAAGGGTTATCATCTCGTGCTCCCCATCTATCATCGTGACTTTTTCCTCCGGATTGATCACGTATTTTGCCGCATTTAGAGCAGTGTCAATTTCAAATTCGTCGTCGTTCCCCGGAGAAATGTAGCATTTTATTCCTGTACCCCTAAGTCGCTCTTCTGCCAAATCCATCCAGCGGGCGATGTTTTCGGTCATAATCTTGGTGAAGAGCTTCTTTACCGCATCGGGATTCGCTTGGAGCTCTTCATACTCCTTCGTCTCGGTCAAGTACGCGTAGGCACCAGAATCCCGATATGACTTTATGGTGTCATCGACTTCTTTCTCGGACTTCATTCTGATCTCTTGACCGAATCCCGGTGATGTCCAAGTACCATCGGATACCTTGATAACTGGAATGATCATTTTCCCCGTAATGTCTCCCCCGAGAATCAAGACCTGTGCTTGGTAGAACTTGCCAGCATTCAGAAACTTTCGGAAACATCTATCAGAACCGTGAACATCTGTAACAAAATATATCGTGGTCTTAGCCATGCAACCAAGAAGATTTTGATTTCCCGCGGAATTAAAACTTTGAGCAAGAAGCGCTCCGGACGCGATTGGCTGAACGAAATTAAAGTGGTTGTATCGACTGATACTTTCAGTTCGCTAGTCTTTTTTGAAGTAAACTAAAGGTATTTCAGCAAAAAGCTTCTCCGGGAATCGTTTGGAATATGGATCCACCTGCCGTCTCCCTCAGTTCAGTATTTTCCGAGCAGCGGCGCAAATAGACTGACGCAACAATTTCGATGCGGGAGGAGCCTCTTTGTCTATGAAAATCATCGTCCTTGATTAAGTCGAGGGCCTTTTTCTTTCAGGGAAGAATAATTTAGAGCAATTCCCTGACTGGATTGTCTTTCGATAGATAACCCTTATTCAAGAGACTTTTCGTCACGCTTTTCCAGTTCTTGCTTTTTGAAAGAATCTCCCTCACGATTCCAAGGCCCTCCTGCCGGGTCGTTTGCGAACCCATCAGGGTGATCCCGATCCAGAACCGGATCTCTTCGTTGTCAGGTGCGAGCTGTCCAGCTTTTTTATAGGCTTTCAGGGAATCTTCGAGTTTCCCGAGGGCGAAGAAATCATCGCCCTTTTCCACCCAGTCGTAAGCCCGTTTCAGCTTCACGAGCCTTTTGAGTTCTGAAAGCGGATCAGCACTGTCCTCAACCCTAAGATCCATAACCCTACCCATCCAAGGATTTGGATGAGCCTGAGAGGAGACGACGACCAGTGCGGCAGATTGCTTTCCGCGGGCGTCCCCGCCTGCCGCTTCTGCTGCCTCTAGCGTCGCGACCAGTCTTTCAGGAAGATCCAGATTATTACTGATTTTGTATTCGCGTTCCATGGCTCCCCAGATTCTGTCGTTGCTCATTAGGTTCGCCTGGCAGCTGAATTGTTCGCCAGTGATATGTCCCGCAAAGTCAATGCACCTCGATCCGGTGTGCACTCCCACGTTTCCTTTGGAGTCGACCATCCCCACCTGTCTTGTATCGGATCTCGGATCCGTTTCAAGGAGGGATTGCAAGGCCTCTGGGGCTGTCTTGCCCGAAGCCATCAGATCCAAACCCATTGGACCGTAGCTTGGTTCTGCCATAGATTGTGTCGCGATAGCTCCGACGCCTGATCTTCCCCACGTCACAACGGAACCAACGGAAAAATAGTGAGATTGTACGGCAATCCCCAGCTCACCAGTGCGCGGATCTCTTGCCACTATGGAGTAAGTCGTGATCAAATCACCCAGAAGTAATGTTCAGAATTTTGGAGGAGAAACTATAAGCTTTGAATTTCCTTCCTATTTCTCCATAGAGAGGTACTCCAGCAGTCTATTCGCCACGGTTTTTGCGTCCTCGGGGGAATCAAAAACCCAGGCTGAAACCGGTCGGTGAGGCGCGGCCCTGTACCCCAGCTCATTGTCGTTTTCCATGTCCACTATGAGAGTCCCAGATGTAATCTCTCCAATCTTGCGATCTCCCAGCATCGCTTCAACCGGGTCCGTCCGCAGGTAGAGCTTGATCCTTACGGGCTTTTGCGACTTCCTGATGAAAATGATGTCGTAGGCGGCTCCAATGATTATGAAGGCGACCAGAGCTACGTATCCACCCGGAGGAGCTACTATTGCAAAAACTACACCAAGAATAACCACAGATAGGGCGATCAAATGGATCTGGAGGAGGGAGGCGCGACCCACGCCTTCAAACTCTACCACTTCCGGATACTGTGATAGATCTTTTTTCGATGACAACGTTGGTTTAGCAGCACGAAGATTAGAGGCCTTTCGGGCGGTATAACTTCTCTCTGTTCACGTGTCGTTGGACAGGATGGTCTCCATCGTTTCGTTCGCGATCATGTAGAGTGGTAAAACACGTTCGTAAGATTTGGCCATGCGCGTGCAGATTGCCTTTATGATGTCGTGATTCTCGCTGCTATTGCCAAGCATTAGTCTTAGCGCGATCAGGTATGATCTGGCCTTTTCTCGATCAGCCTCATCAATCTCGTCTTTCATTATCCTGATCTGCGTCGCGTAGTTGATCGGCTCCTTCCCTCCCTTCTTCAGGCCTTCCTCGTATGCGCCGATTTTCTCCAATAATGAACCCAAATTGGATGCCGCAGCTCCTTTTTTGGGCTCTTCTAGATAAAGTATGGCCGCCAGCTATGCGTAAATAATTGTGGTGTCCATGCTTTCCACTGGTAAGAGGTTTCCATAGTACAATGGCGTGGGACGATCCTGTTGTCTGGATTCTGATAGTGGGAATGGGAATTCTGCTCTTTGGAAGTAACAAGATTCCAGAGCTAGCGAGATCCCTCGGGGCGGCGAGAAGGGAGTTTGACGCCGCAAGTAAAGGTCTCGTTGACACAATCAATTCTGAAATCAACCCTATCCAGACGCCGGCTCGCGGGCAAAGACCGATGCGGAGGGCCGTAGATCCAACTGCGGCCCAGCAGGCTCCGTCCCAATCGACGTCCGCCGCAGTAAATCAACCTGTAGCTGCCAATGCCAAAATAATTTCTGAAAGCGATCCGCTTCTTGTCGCGGCCCAAAAGGAAGGAATCGAAACTCAGGGTAAGACGAGAACTCAGATCGCTTCGGAACTGGCAGCCAAAGTAAAAGACGAGCCCACGCAGTAGCAATTTTCGGGCGTACTCGCTCCTTATTCCACATGGCGGGAAAACAAATCTTCCTATTTTCTAAATCTTCTATCAGCTTTTTCCAATTTTAGGGAAATATTTTTCTGGCCTTTGCTTGACGGGCCAACAATTTTCTCCTCAAAATTCTAGGCCAACGGTTTTTGCGCCTAAAGCTTTATTGCCTAATACGCTAGACGCTGACAGGATGCAAAAGCCAGTACTGTCCGAGATTCAGTCGAAGATACTGCTCGCGCTACTTCTTCGGGGCAAGGTTTCGTCCCTCGCTATCCTTCAGGCTGTAGGAATAAGTGGCTCCACATGGAACAAGGAAAAGATGCTTTTGCAAAATACCGGGCTCATCGAGTCGCAAGTTACAAGGGAACTTGCGGAGAGTGGTGTGGTGCGAAAGATGGAGTTCAAATTGACCCTAAAGGGACGGCAGGTAGCGCAGAATTTGCTTGCCATAACTTCTCTTATCGGAGACGAGTCTTTCGCCTCGGAAAAAATCGAGAACGTTCTCGAGCTCATCGTAAAAACTTAATCTGATCTCGGCCACAACAGGTGGTCAATGTGTCGTATGATGCAGTTTGAAATCGCATCGCCCTAACTGGATCTTTGATTCCTCGCACCGGTCCCTCTCAGACAAAATCAGACTCGAAGCTTAGTGCGGGCAGAAAGGCGTACCGTCCTCTCTTTGCGACTCTGCTCTAAAATCTGGAAAGCTGTCAATCGGTCTGGAAGAAAGTGAGAGAAGTGGGTGTGGCCTTGGCTCCCGTTCAGACGTTGGCGTGCTTAAATTAGCCTAGGGCCCCCTCGGAGGCAACGCATGCGGGGGCAAGCAATAGTAATTTGCCGGATCCATTACATCTGTTTGGCGATTGTTTGACTTCATTTGATTCATATCCAAAGTTCCCCGCGATCGCGCAACCGCTCAATTTTTCGTACGGGAGAGCTTGAAACGAGCTGCTGCTAAGACTATCGGGAATTTTACCGCCAGTTTGCCGGGTAAAACAAAGGTAGTATAAGGGCGGCAAACTTTCTGGCCTGTTTTGCGTGTATCTGCCGAGATGCACGGTTGACTCCAACACAGTGAGCGTGCGGTCTCGTCGGGTTGTCATGCTATAACTATAGATTTCCCGGGTAGTAACCCGAACTGAGGGTCCGACATTTAGGCGGTCAACATTACCCGTTGACATGCGGCACGGTTTAACAAACCATACTACTGGAACGTATTTGTCTAACAAATCAAGCGGTTATCCTAGTATCACTTTTCGACCAAGCCCAGAGGAACTAACGTTTATTCAACGTGTTATGCTAGAGGAAGGAATTACCGAGTCTGAGGTTATTCACCGCCTTATCGAGTTTTGCATGAGTGAGGATGATACCGCCAAATATTATCCGGAGATGCTTGGATAATGGCGGAGTCCATCGAATCGCAATTTCGGCGTTATTTGCGAGCCAATAAGACAAAACCGCGCCGACGCCACAAAAAGGCGGATTACGATTTTCTCCTTTCCTCTGCTAATTTTGGAGAACTGTATCGTGCCAAGAAAAATGAAGGAGATATCGTAGCAT
>JASHPQ010000049.1 GCA_030037995.1 Nitrososphaerales archaeon
GCTGATGATTGCGTCAGCTTTCTTCTTTGCCTCGGCAAGCACTTGAAGCGCTCTATCCTCTGAGGATTTCCGAATTTCCTGCTTAAGAGCCTCAGCGCTCATACGAAAGTTCACAATCCCAAAACTTTGGCCATAATGAGTCTGGCCGCGTCGTCCAAATTCTTCTTGTATCGATTCTCGGTCTCGGCGAACTTGACTTGAAATTCTTCCTCTTCCTTCGTCCTAAGTTGAGCAATTCTTTGCTTTGACTCTTCGGTCAGCCGACCGATCTCAACATCATCCGTCTGTGACCTTTTCAGAATCTCTCTAGCCTTGCTCTTGGCGTCTCGGATGAGCGCTTCAGCTTTCTGTTCTGCCTCTTTGACCTGACGTTCAGCCTCGTCCTCCTCCTGCAAAAGATCTTTGATCGAAGACATTAGGATTCTTCACCCAGCTTCAGCTTCGCGCCCACAGCCTGACTTACGAGTTCGTACAGCCTGTGAGTTCTCTCTTCAACTATTCCATCGATACCGGGAATTATGACAAACACAGGATAATACAGTCCACGTCTCGAAAGTTCGTCTCGCTTGCGTTCTAGAACGATTGCTAGCTTGTAAGGGAGGATGATCACTTTGCAACTTCCATTGGCAACCAATAAATCCACCGCATCCTCAGCTTCTTTCGTGCTTTGCACAATGTTGCCCTCCGCGCCGGCGGCCCTGAGGGCCGTGACAAAGTACTTGTCGCCTAGAGCATTTACACTCATGCTACGAACCTCAAAATGTTTCGGCTTTATCTAAAGTCTTTATCTGCTAATTATTTTGATTGGAAATTTGGAGGGAAAAAACCTCGTCTAGCCCTGTCCCCTTCAAGAAATTCTACCTCGCGGTCTCGAGGCGCTACGAGACTCAGGTGCTTGAAGAAATGGCCTCACTCAGCGCGGTTCAGCTGATCGATGCCAGCAAGGAAGTCAGTGGCGGGGCCGAAGTCTCTGGTGCCTGTGATCGTTTTTTGAGGATGATTCAGAGATGCTCCTCCCTGCTTCGAGCGCTTTCGGGACTAAGAGGAAGATTTCCAGAAGCATTACCTACCTCAGAGTTCGGAAGCGAAGCAGGCGAAAAACCCTCACCGTCTGTAAGGATCCCAGAAAGGGAACTTGAGCGAGCGCTTGACATTTACGAGTCGAGGTTAGAGGCTATCAATGAACAAGTCGACAAACTGCTTAGCGACGTGGAATCCCTGAGCCTTTTGAAAGGAAAACTGTCAATGCTCCAGCTCACGAAGGTCGAAGCAAATGCACTGGGTATACGCACATTTGCAGTGGTCAAGGCTGGTCTGATTAGCAAGCAGGCATTGCCAAAACTTGAAAGCTCTCTCGATGAACTGCAAGCCATCCATGAAGTAACGACCACGACCCCGACACCAGACGAGGCCCTTGTAGCTGTCGTAGCTTCCAGAGGTCGAAAAGAACAGCTCGACGACGTTCTGTCAAAGAGCGGTTTCATGGAAATCGATCTACCTCGGGGACTTGATCCTAACTCTTCAAAGGCGCTGGAGACAATCGATGAACAACTGAGGGGAAGATTACACGATTCGATAGAGCTTGAAAAATCCTTGCGCAAGTTGCAGGACGAACTTGAGGCCCGTAGAGACTATGTAAACTTCCTGAAAGACACGACGGCGGCCCTCTCGAGAACAAGAGACCTGACTGTTACAGAGGGCTGGATCGTTGAAAGCACGGTGGAGGAGTTACGGAGCAGAGTGGCTGAGGTAACCTCGAATTCTTACTACTTGGAGATTCAGGATCCGAAGATGGGAGAAGAGACGCCGGTACTTCTCTCAAACAAGGGCTGGTTCCTGAGAGGGTTTGAGCTGCTGACTTCCATCCGAGGAATGCCCAGCTACAACGAGCTCGACCCGACGATCGTATTCGCGGTGCTTTTCCCTATAATGTACGGCATTATGTTCGGCGACGTCGGAGACGGCGCAGTAATTCTCGTTCTCGGTGTGATTTTTTATAAAAGAACGAGATCATTCATTGGAATCTCACACCACGCTCTGAAGAGCCTTGGCACGATCATGATAGTGGCCGGGATTTCTGCAATGCTATTTGGAGTGGCGTTCGGCTCCTATTTTCTAACGCGACCGTTCCGTCCGCTTTTGTTCGAACCGATATCATCCTTCGGCACAATAATCGAGGTGGCTCTAGCTTTCGGCGTCGTTCAGATTGCGATATCTCTTGTTCTGAGCATTTGGAATCACATTTCGAGGGGAGAGAATGGAGAAGCAATTTTCAGCGGAAAAGGAGTCGTGGGATTGGCTTACTACTTGATTGGCACGATACTCGCGGTTCGACTAATTCAGGGCGAACTGAATCTCGGTCTTTTCTTTTCCTCAGCGAATCTACCTTTCACTATAGGAGCTCTCGTGTGCTTGCTGCTAATCTTCCTGTCTCCGCTCCTGAGACATCGTATTACTTCAAGTCATGGCCAAAAAATGAAAGACGACATAATTGAAGGCCTGGGTGAATTAGTAGAGGTGTTCATTTCATATCTTACTAACTCACTTTCGTATCTTAGACTTGCGGCGTTCGCGATTGCCCACAGCATATTCGCAAGCTTTGCATTCAGCTTAGGAAGTACAATCGGACTAGTCTCCAGTCTGTTGCTGGTGAATGCGCTCGTGATACTCGTTGATGGCTTCGCTGCGGGCATCCAATCGGTGAGATTGCTGTATTATGAATTCTCTACCAAGTTCTTCGCGGGCTCGGGGCAGAAATTCAAACCGCTGAGCCTGAAGCTTGTCAAAAACGCTAGTTAAGAATTTTACAACCCATTGAGGAGTACAGGTATGCGCATCACGAATGTCCAAACGACCGTCGTTCAGACTTGTCTAAGTAGTGGAACATTATTCACAAATTCGTAGCCCTTTTCTACCGCACGGAGATCGAGTTGAGTATAAACGACCTTTCGGTCCGTCAAGAAGTGCTGAAACACTTCGCTTACCACCGTTCGATCCAGCTCCTCGCCCGTCGCCGCCAGGTACGCCCCAAGCATCACGCAGTTTGCGGCGATCTTGGTGTCCCGAATTCCGTTTGGATTTTCTAAATTATCCGCTATTTCAGTTGCAGGAACCTTGACCACCCGAATGTCATCTCTGATTGTCTGATCCGGAATCAAAGAGCTATTCATCAACAGCAACCCTCCGGGTTTCAAAAGAGTGACGAAATCCATGGAAGGCATGTTCATGACTATCAAGTACCCTGGCTCTTCGACGATCGGAGAGTCAATCTCGTTGTCTGAAGAGACAACGTAACACTTCACCTTGCCTCCGCGACTTTCGGGGCCGTAGGAAGGAGTGTATGCAACGTGCTTGCCCTTGAGCAATTCGTAGTAAGAGAGGTAGTTGGCTAATTCTAAAACTCCCTGACCGCCATGTCCCGCCACGATGATTTCTGATTTCATCATCATTTCTTCATTTCAACTCCGAACTTGTCTTTGAAGATACCTGGGGGAAAGACCTTCGCCATGACGTCCGCCGCGTACTTTTTTGATTCCAGTATCGACATCTTCCAGTTGATGTTGCACGTGCTCACAACCTCGACGAAGGAAAATCCGCCCATGAGTTGCACTTTGAAGGCGTTTTCCACTATCTTTGCACCCTCGAGAGGCCCGCGGGCGCTGTACATATCTGCCGATCTCGGGAGTGGTGTGATTGGTAGGACGAACCGTCTGACGTATGCAGGCCTCTCTAGTCCGGCGAGGATCTTGGAGGCATCCATCGGAGGACCGGTCAGTTTCGTGTCTCTCCCATAAGGAGTCGTTGTCGTGACCATCCCCTCTGGAGTTGTCGGCGCCATCTGACCGCCCGTCATGCCATAGATACCATTGTTGACAAGAAAAATCGTGATCGGCTCACCCCGGTTTGCCGCATTGATTAGCTCAAGAAGGCCGATGGAGACCGCGTCGCCGTCGCCCTGCACCGAAAAGACCACGAGATCCGGCCTGACTCGCTTTATGCCGGTCATCACGGCTGGCGCTCGTCCATGAGGAGCCGAAACCGCATCCACGTTGATGTACTCGTGGGCAAACACGCTACATCCCACCGAATCCACCATTACGGTCTTTTCCCTCAGCTCGAGATCGTTTAGGGCATTTGCGATCAATCTCGTGAGTGTTCCATGTTCGCACCCAGCACAATAGTGAGTCGGTTTTCCGGTTAAGGTCGGCGGTCTGCCGAGCTTCGTTTCATAATTTGCGGATAATAGTTGTTGCATATCTTGACGACGACTAGACATGCATCATCAATTCCTCCTTATCTTCAGCCTCTATTTTCATCGCAATCTCATGTGACGTTGGCAACAATCCCCCGAGTTTGTTGATTGAAGAAACATGGCAACCAGTGTCAGCTACGGCAAGTTTTGCGTCATAGATCATCTGTCCCATATTGAGCTCTACCACGAAAAATCTCCTAAGCTTCCTTCCTGATAGGGCCAGATTTCTAAGATCTACGCTCGGAAAGGGATACAGCGTTACCGGTCTGAATAGGCCCACCTTTATGGAATTCCTCACGCGCAGGTCATTGACCACCTGCTTGCACAAGCGCGCTGAAATGCCGTAGGCGACGAGGATCACATCGGCGTCATCCGTAAGATAGGACTCACTCCTCTGCTCGGATCTCTCCAAATCCTCGTACTTTTTCTTCAGGTGCTCGGAGTGTTCGCTCTGACGATTGAACTCCAGATGGAGGGAAATCAACACGTGTCTTTCTTTCTCTCCCTTCGCACCAGTAGTTGCCCATGAAGAAGTGTCGAATTTTTCTTCTTCGATGTTGGGGAATACAATGTCTTCCTTTAGCTGCCCTAAGAAAGCGTCTGCTAATATGACGGTGGGATTTCTGTACCTGAAGGCGAGAGCAAAGCCCAGTTTTGGAAACAAAGCCATTTCCTGAACCGTGCTGGGAGCGAGGACTATATTGCGGTGGCCTCCGTGCCCACCGCCCTTGGTCGCTTGGAAGTAATCACTCTGTTCAGGTCCCAAATTTCCAAGACCGGGTCCGGCTCTATTCACGTCAACGACCAGAAACGGTATCTCCATTCCAGCGGCGTACGAGAGGCCCTCCTGTTTTAGACTGAAGCCAGGGCCCGACGTTGCAGTCATCACTTTTGCGCCGGTCGCCGCAGCTCCAATCACCATGTTAATGGCCTCCAGTTCGCTGGCCGCCTGCATGAACACCTTGAAACCAGGATAGGCCGGATTCCCAACCTCTTTCGCCAGCGTTTCGGGGATCTCGCTGGAGGGGGTTATCGGGTACGCAAAATAGGCGTTAAGCCCCGCCAGCAACGCGCCGTAAGCGATCGCCTCATTTCCCTTGATGAATTCTAGCTTTGTAGCCAATGAAATCGATCACACCGCCACCGCTTTCTTCAGACTCATCACTTCTGCGATCGCAAAATCCGGGCAGACCCAGTAGCAAATTCCGCAGGCTGTACAATCCCCTTTTCTGCCGTGATAATCGAAAAGGACCGGGTGGTATCCGCTTTGATTGAGCGAACTGGAAAGCTCCAGGTTCCCCTCGGGGCAAGCGACTATGCAAAGTTCACATCCCTTGCACTTCTCTGAATCAATGATGACAAGGGACTTTGCAAGCTCTGACATGACTCTTATCTGGAGTCAATGATCGCCGACTTGATTAATAACCACCGAAGACGATTCTCAGTTTTGGGAAACAGCGTCTAACGTGTGGATAGATTCCGCCTCCGTACAGGGTTCGTATGCCCTTCTTTTTTCGATAGAACTGCTTTGGGCTCGCAATAGAAGAGCCTAGCGCCACCGGAAGTGTGAATTTCCGGAAGCCTAGCATTTTTGGAGGAAGACCTTCACTGCTTCGGTAATTCGTGGGTGTTCCCCATCAGCGTGTCGAGGGAAGTTATCTTGGTGTCTTTGGGGTTTGCCTACTCATCGCATTGGTTCTCATATCTGAGAATCGTCCGCTAGTATAAGGGTGGGGGTGCTGAATTCACAGTATAATGCTATCCGAATTACCGACGGCTTCCGGATTCATGAGTAAGAAATTGGTAACCGCTTACTCTCATTCAAATGTGAGCAATGCAATAAAGCTGATGGTGGATTACAATATTGGCAGCATCATTGTGAAAGACAACGAGGGACCATTAGGCGTTTTCACCGAACGCAATCTTTTAAGTGATGTACTCGCCCGCGGCAGAAGAATAGAAGAGCCAATTCTCACAGAAGTTATGACGCCTACATTGAATTTCCTGAATCCCAGCGCAACTTTAGTCGATACTGCAAAATTAATGGCTGAGAAAAAGGGAAGATTGTTGGTCTCCAATGGCGGCCCCATGGGTATTGTAACTGCTACTGACATCGTCAGAGAGATCCAGAAGGAGGGCAAGCGATTTGATTTCACAGGATCCTATTCTAGAGGACTGTGGGAAGTGCCACCAAGAGCAAGAATTGAAGAGGTTGTGCGCCTAATGACTGAAAAACGCGTAGGCAGCGTCATAGTTTCCGAGGGAAGGTTCTCTCGCGGCATCTTTACGGAAAGAGACTTGTTGCGATCAGTCCTGTCACTAGATTTCAGAATGGATGAACAAGTTGAAAAATTTGCAACGCATCATCTCGTAACCGCCAAGGAGGGTATAGACGGCCTGGAAGCTGCGAAAATTATGGCGTCTCAGAGAATTAAGCGGCTGCCTCTCACTCGCGATGATGAGCTATGTGGAATAGTGACAGCGCGGGATCTTGTCGAGGCGTTTGCAAGCTCTAACTGATGAAACGGTCCCTTGGAAGCCTAATGTTTCTCTGAATTGATGATTGTCCCTTCCTGTCAAGCGGCAACGGGAGGGCAATTGGAGATATTGCCTCTTCAACCATTTAAGGAATGAGTGAGGCAAGAGGGGCCACTCTTATACCCAGCTATGCACTAAACTGGCCCGGTAGTATTTACCGAACTGTGAGCATGGTTAACCGGGTGATCTACAGCTGTAAATCGTAGTTCGGTTTTCGGTGTGGATTGACGAGAATCGCTACGCACCATAACAAAGGTGAGTATTGACCTATACGGAAAAGAGTGAAAATAGCAGAGTGCCCCTGTTTACCGTGAATCTCTTTGATAGGATGAATGTTGTGCCTATAAGTGGAACTCTATGAATTACCATGT
Organism: Nitrososphaerales archaeon; assembly: GCA_030037995.1. Lineage (GTDB taxonomy): Archaea > Thermoproteota > Nitrososphaeria > Nitrososphaerales > CADDZS01 > DATLTL01. The sequence goes on from JASHPQ010000049.1 coordinate 7,162, forward strand.
CCGGGCTCTGATAGCTTTCGGATCAATTCTTGGGCCTTTTGCGCAATGCTATTTCTCTTACTGATGACTACTTTTAGCAGGGGAACTAGCTGGCCCTCGACCACAGCATTTGGGTTTTCAAGTACAGCTTTCAACTCCTCTGGATTCGGCAAAGATTCTTTAGAACTTAGTGGGCCTGCCACACCAGCGAAAATACTCTGTAATATGTTGTGCTCGTGAATTTCAGAGTTAAGTTCTCGAAGTCTGCGAACGATGTCCAAATCAAGCAAAAACAGCTGTCCAGAATTTACGATGCTCGTGAACGTTGGGAGATCAAGAGAGACAAAGTTGAAATCAAGTGAACCAAAAAGCCCCGAAGTGCCTGTTAGCTTTCTCATGACTTCCTTGACGAGATCATTGAGATCCTCCTTCAGTGCTTCGATCAGTTCCAATCTTGTCTTGTCGTCTCTTTCTGTGTCGATCTTGCGTTGCTGCCTTAGACCCAACAGGTAACCCATGAAAGCACCCATGAGGACGCCCACAACATTGGCAACAAAGGAGACAACATCGTCTGTAATTGACAACTTTCAGAAATCGATCTTTAGAACGCGCAAACTTAGGTCAGTAGTCCTTTTATAGTAATTGCATTTTTCCAAAAGATGTTTGAATTGAAATCCTCGATCTCTACTTCGAGCGACTTACCCTCTCTTTCTTCAAGGAACTGGATCATGATGAATTTCGCCCCGAGTTACTTGCCGAGTCGTGGAATGATATCAATTGTTGTTCAGGTTCCATCGGAACTAATCATCGCTTGGACCGCGGATTCCCCAGAAGAAAAAGTCTGAGGAAGCCAAACCTACCACTGATGGAATTATCCCTTTGGTTTCCCTATTTTTCAAGTCCTTCCCCGCGTTCGAGATCTTAATCGGATCGATAAAGAGAGCGATTCGGATAACGAATCTTCGGACAGAACTTCTTATTGGAACTGGCGATCCTGCAGATACGGATATTCTCGCGAATGATTCCTTGAACGCAGAGGCAATGGTTCGAGTTGGGTTCGTGGCAGCCGGGGTCCTTAGAGCGTACTGCAAGAGACCATTCAGACATTTTATCAGGGAAGTCAGGGCGATTCGAAGACCGATATTAAAACCGAAGCAGAGCTAGATTAGTAACCCAGTTGTCGTGGGAGATAGAAGAGTTCTTGTCGTGTCGCGAACACTATCCGTAACGGATGGAAAAGCAGCTATCATTCTAGCGGCACCAGTTTTCCCGACATGGGGTCATAGTCGCAGAACAGAGTTGCCGTTACGCTTATTCGATCTTGGGCCGTAAAGTCGATCTCGAGGAACTGTTTCTAAAGAACCCGGCACTCAAGCACGAGTTTCTCAAACTCTTGAGTTCTGTTCTTTCTTAACCGCTTCCCGAGATATGTTAAAGCGGAAATTTGGATCTAGTGCATATACCCTATTTGCATTCTGTACTCGATCATTGTCCGTTCCAAGTACTTTTCGATTTTCCTCTCAGCTTCCTCAATTGACTTGACATTCCGTAGCTCTTCCGCGAGCTCCCTTTCTCCGATGCTCTCGAGCCAGCTTGCTATATGGCCCTGCCTTAAATGATAAGCGACCGCATCAGGGTTCTCCCACGACAACCTGCTCATCTCTCTTCTCAGCTCTCGAACATCGCGAGCTCTTCCTATTATTCTGTTATAGGATCGAAAGTAAAAGGCCTCCATGACTTTCACCTCCAGTTCTCTTTCGCCTCGAATGAAGTTGTTCAACACAATCCGTTTGCTAAGGTTATGAGTCGACCTTCATTTTGATTTGGATCTTTTTGGACCTCCACCGTTTTCTCGACAGCGTCCGTCGGCAACCAGAAGATGTACTTGTCCTCGTCGTTTGCATGCTCCTCTAGTACCTTTTCAAACTCTTGAAAAGACTGGAACCATTCATCAGCCGAAGGCGGGAGGTTACAGATACGGGAAGCCAAAGCGAAAAGGGATTTATGATTCCTGATCGATGCGCGGTATTCGCCCGCTGCTCCTTTTTTGGGAAACATATCAGAAAGGATTTCTAGGATTCTGGATTCCTCATCATGCAGGTGCTTATTCAGAAAACCCTCAAGCTCGATCATTCGATTATGTATCATTTCGCCGTCAGACCAGGCAGCATGAAGATAGAGCATGCGCAAAACCCATGCTTGTCTCGCCAGCTCTTTATGATCACTTCTCAGCCCCTCGATCAGTATCTTAGTCCGAAAATCCTCTTTCAGGTTCATAATAGCCGACACCCTTATGATCCTGGATCTAATTTTTCCTGATATACAAAATACCCATTAACTAGTATATAGGCCGATACACGATCATCAGGAATGAGAATGTTGTATTCGCAAGTTATTGCGTGTTGGAATCTAGCAAACTCCCAATATGTCTTGAAAGGAGAGCGCCTAGTCTCCTTTTGAGTATTTTTCCAATCTGGTTCTCAAAATGCCTTACAGGTTCTTCTCCTGTTGCGAGTGTGGATTCTCAGAGCGCAGAAGCTGGAAAGTACAAAGTTGGAATCAGGAAACAATGGAGTGAATTAATTCTCGGAATACCCCAGAGATTTTGCTCCGAGCCAGAATAATATCTTGAAGATCCAAGGTGTTAACCGTAGGCTCGAGTGGAATTTCAGCCAAAATCCGTGAGCCGAGAGCTCGTTCGATTTCTGTACGGTCGCCTCTGCCGAAGGGGTATTCGATCGTACCGTGGACTTTCGAATAGGCCATATTTAGAACAATACCGCGTACCGAAATATTCTCGGTCTTCGCGAGGGCACTCAAGCGTGAGACGATGCTCACTGCATTTCTCGATGGGGTGGACACTAAAATCAAGGAAGACTTCTCACTTCCAAATATGGAAAAAGCTGAAAGTAACTCGTCCCCGGTGCTTGGAGGCAGATCGACCACAAGAAAGTCAAGTTTCCCCCAGTTGATGAGGGAAAAAAACTGGGTAATCATGTCCTGTTTTTCCATTCCCCTCATTGGTACCGGATTGTTTCCGGTAAGCAGCGCGACGGACATCACTTCCAAATTCCCATCGACTCTTTTTGGTTCCAACCCTTCCTTCGTACTCCTCACCGGCGGTTTCACGTCAAGGTAGTTCGCAACGCTGGCGCCGTGGATGTCAATGTCAAAGAGCCCCACACGGCGGCCTGTGTTTGCGAGAGTCAACGCTAGGCCGCAAGCTACGAAACTCTTTCCAACTCCACCTTTGCCACTCCCGACCATGATGACCTTGCCAATGTTCTCCAGCTTCTTTCTCACCTGATTCGGTTTGACATCTGAGCTTATGATCTGCCTTGAAGTTGTTTTTTTCATCCCATTACGAGCCTCCGCAATATAATCTCCTCCCCCTCTGGAACTTCAACGTCAGAGCTACCACATCGGCTACAATGCAAAAACGCCGGATAGAGATACGGAAGAAAGTGCAATGGCAGCTCTCGGCTATCTGGTTCCCTCACAAGCAATTTGTCCGAAATACTGGAAAGCTGTTTTTTGGCCTCGTTCATCGTCCACCGGTGGCCACATCTTCTGCAAGAAAATCTTGCCCTGGCTACGCGAAGATGAATTTTCGCGCCCTTCAAAATCGGGCCCGTGATCAAGATAGTTAGAGCATCTTTTAGCACTCTCCTGTCAACCTGCATCAGCTGTCCAACCTCAATGTCAATCTCCTTCACACGCGTTGCATTGCGGACTTCCGCTTCATGGAGGACCGAATCGACGATGGATTGTGCGACAGTGAACTCGTGCAAGAAAAAGAATCAGGCCGCCTTTAGTGACATTCTCACCAGATCTTCCAGACAGTATCAACATTTGGGCCGAAGTTTTCTTATCGACGAAATTATGGCCGTGATCTCGTTTGCAAGGACTCTCTGAGAGGCTAGAAGAGGGTTCGTTAACGGTCGAAGGGGTGTCGCTTAAGAACCGACAAATCCGCCTTCAATCCCAGATGGAAAGCAAGAAATCCCGGGCAGGTTTTGATTCAGGCAGGGCCGGTTCATAATGTGTCTAACGAGAGTAGGCAAAGTTCTCGCAGTAAAAGGCAACAGGGCGCTTGTTGAATTTCTCGATCAAGAAGTGAGAAGGGATATCGATATTTCAATGGTGAAAGTTAGAAAGAATTCGTACGTGGAAGTCTTCGCGGACTCTGCTCTAAGCAGACTCACTGGAAAAGAGGCTCAGCTGAGAAAGGAGCTATGGCTCGAAGTACGCAGGAATGTAGGACGGTCGAACATGTGAAACAAGAAGAAAGGGTTCCTGCCAAAGATGCGGGCGAGCTACTGCACGCAAAACATGCGTTTCCTCCCAATAATTTGGGATATTGTGGGCCGGACGCGCGTGGAAAAATACTAGATTATCTTCATGGTAGCTCGGCAGAAAGTCTGCTTCCGTTCCTGACTAGATTCGAAGCGGCTTATCCGTTTGTCAAAATGATCGCAAAGTCAACTGGAATGAAGCCTTTTGATCACAGGGTAACCGAAGCCTATTGGCTCGGAAATTCTCTGCTAAACCAGGTGCCGCCGTCGAATTTCTTCGAGTTTACGCACAAAGATCTTGCTTTGTCGAGAGGGATGGCGGGAAAAAAAGGCGGCATGGGAAAAGAGGAAGCTAAGCTACTCTTTCGCAAGCTCGGTTCGCTGGCGAAACCGCATCACACATTCTATGTATTGAACATGTACGCAAAGGCCGGCGAAAAATCCGAAAGCAAAGAAAAATTGCTCCAGTTACTAGATTCCTGCCGTATTTCGTGGGGCAAAGTCTTGGAGGTGAAACGCGACACACTTATTGTGGAGCGATCATCTCTGGTCGAAATGGAGGATGATCGGCTACTGACCCTCGCGCCTCCCAAAGAGAAGGAGGTCGGTTACGATCCAGAGATTCGGCCCTTTAACACGATCCGACGGGGAGACTGGGTCAGTCTGCATTGGAACTTTGCAAGCGAAAAACTCACCTCATTCCAGCTCAGGAACTTGAAGTATTTTACCGCTCTAGATCTAAAGGCGACTAACCGGTCTGTTGCGACAACTTCGATCTCTTTCTGAAAGGCTAAGAACATTTTGGGCGACAGCTCTCGGACTAGACTCGTCGGATCGATTTCAAGTCTGAAGCTTTCAGCCCCGTTCCTGTTCGTAATGACGATGGGATACGCGGTCTACGCCGTGGACAGGACCGTGCTTTCCTCCGTACTGGCGCCCATGTCGGCTTCTCTATCCTTATCGAGCTCAGAGATCGGGTTACTCAGCGCAGCGCAATACATCGGAGTTACCTGCGTGGTCTTCCTCGCGGGGCACATCTCTGACAGATACGGCCGCTGGCCGGTTATCTTGAGCGGGCTGGTCGTGTTCTCGGCGTTTACTTGGTTAATCGGATTGTCCCAGACTTTCCTCGAGGCTTTCGCCTTTCGCTTCGTCAGTGGTCTCGGAGAAGGCGCTTTCTGGCCGGTCGCGATGGCGAGTGTGGTGAATTACTTCAGGGGGAAGAAGGGACTGGCGCTAGGGATCTTCTACGTGGGATTCGATGCGGGAAGCATCGCGGGGCTCTCGATCGGAGGAATCGTCTACTCTCTGTCGGGGAGCTGGAGACCGGCATTCTTTCTCGCTCCCTTGATTGGTATATTCGTTATAGCTGGCGTGCTCCTTGTCCGAAGAAAGCTCGCAAACTCTGGAGCGGTAAGATTGAGGCTAGGAACGGATGCCTTCCAATTGCTCAGACGGCCTGATATGATTGCAATAATGGTGTTCGCTCTACTTGCCACCTGGGCATCAGTGTGGCAGGTGGCTTTTCTTCCTTACTACTTCTTCAAGGTTATGCACTTTACGATCCTGTCGTCGGCATTGCTTTCGTCGATTGTCACAATTTCCGGGGGATTTGGGAAGATCGTCCTTGGAGGTTTTTCCGATTCTGTGAAGAGAAACAGACTGCTACTAATAATTTCAATCGCCACTTTTCTAGCGTACGCTCTGTTCTTTTTTTCTTCTTCCAACTTCCCCGTAGATCTCGCCGGGGCCCTGCTCATGGGCTTTTTCAGTGCGTCCATCTTTCCCGTGATGCAAGCGTTAGTAGCTGATACTAGCGGGGAGAAAACCGGAAGTGCGCTCGGACTCAGCACGTCTTTTCAGTCTGTAGCCACGATTTTTTCGCCGATAATAACAGCATTCCTGTTCACATTGGGCGTCGGCAGAGCGGCCACCCTCGACGCGATGTTGCCGATAGGTCTTGCAATCTTGGTTGCGTTGTTTCTCAAGGATCCAAGTGGATGAATCAGACCGCCAAAAGCTAGTCGCTGGTAGATGATCTTCTCTCTACTTGCGGGGGACTAGGACACGAGAATTTTGAGCGGAAAATCGATTGCAAGAGTTGGCGAGGCGATTATCAGAGGAGTGCCAGCTTTCGGGTTGCCGAAGATGACCATGCTGGTGGGATTCACCTTCAGACCGGCTTTTCCGGCGTCGTCACTGAAATGTATTCGAGCGAAAATCGTCAGCCCTTTCGATTGAACAGTGGATTCCAGTCGACTCAGAGTATCTGCGAAGGAATGTCCACTGGGAAGCTGGACGAGTCCTTTAGTGCCACTTTCTGACAAATGCAAAAAGTCACTTGCGTTGCCGTTTGAATATTCGAACTAGTTATTGTTTTCCAGATTTCTCGATCTTTAAGATCCAAATTCCATGTTACACGAGCCGAGCAGGACGGAGTACGAGCTGACCGGGGTGGGACTAGAACTCAGAGACGCCTTGAGAGTCCTCGTGGAGCCGGGTAAAAAGTGGTTTTAGGGCAAACTCCCCAGATCTCTTGGCAAAGAAGCGAAGACCTCCAGGCAGAGAAGAGAAAAAATTTTGAAAATTCTCCAGAAGTTAGATGGATTCTTTTAAATTCAATTATCGAAATCCCCTGCCTGCGAAATAGTGCCGGGGCAATGGGTTCTTTTGAAAACAAGTCGAGGTTTGTGTTCCTCGGGTATTTCGCGGCCCTCGGTGCGGCTCTTCTCGGGGGCCTTTTGCCCAGCGTTTCCAAACCGCTGCTCAACATCGTGAACCCTCTGCTTTTCACCACGATTGTGACGTTCGCGCCGGCGGTACTTTTTACTCCGATCTCCCTCCAGTCTCGCGAGAATAAGCACATTAGAAAACAGGGGTACGCCATCCTCGCGGCGAGCGCAGTGGCGAGCGGTCTCGTGGCTCCGTACATTTACTTCGTCGGGCTGCGGGAAAGTACCGCTTCCGATGCCGCTCTTTTGGGGAACGGCGAAATGGTCTTCACAGTACTCATCGCAACCATGTTTTTTGGCGAGCGCCTTGGCCGGAAGGGGTATCTTGCGCTGATGTTGCTTGCCTTTGGAATCGTCGCGGTAATCACCGGCCTCCAGTTCTCCTCAACGACGTTGGACTTCACCGCGCCGGGACACATCCTCATCCTCGCGGCGACCTTTCTCTGGGGCGTGGACAACAACGTGACGAGCGCGATCACCGAGAGGGTCGATGTCGCAAGGATCATCCAGATCAAGGCACTAATTTCCGGGGCGGGCCTTTTTACGATCGCGTTCCTCCTCCATGAGCTGGTCGTGAGAAGCCTTTCAGATTTGATCTACGTCTTTATCTTCGGAGTATTTATCTTCAGTGGGACGGCGTTCCTCAGCATTCAGAGCTTGAAACGGCTCGGGCCGATCACCACCACGATCGTGTTCCCCCTGACTTCTGTGTTCGGCCTAATCTTTGCATACGTGCTGCTGAGAGAAGAAATTACTTTTCTGCAGATAGGATCCGTGATAGTCATCCTTTTCGGGATCTACATCCTGACTCGCCCGGGAAGTGTGATCCGCGAGGGAATAAATCTGGAACAGATCTAGGCGGTTTTTTCGGCAAAGTGGCAGGACACGAACTGACCAGGTGCGATCTCACGGAGGTCGGGTGCTTGGTCAGAGCAAATCTTCTCGGCGTAGGGACACCTCGGGTGAAACTTGCAGCCGCTTGGCGGGTTGATTGCGCTCGGAACCTCGCCCTTGATCTCAGTGTTGAGCAGATTCCTCTTCCACGGATTCGGAATGGGAGCGGAGGCGATCAGCGTGATGGTGTAGGGGTGTCTCGGCTTTGCGATCACCGAGCCGGAGGGGCCGTACTCCACGACGTTTCCCGCATACATCACGACCAGCAGATCCGAAAGGTACTCAGCGACCGAGATGTTGTGTGTGATAATGACGTAAGTGAGTTTGAAATTCTTCTGCAGGTCAAGGAGGAGATTCAAAATCTGCGCCTGGACGGAGGCGTCAAGCGCGCTCGTGGGCTCGTCCAGGATGACAAGTTTGGGCTGAGGGGCGATGGCTCTGGCGATGGCGACGCGCTGCTTCTGTCCACCGCTCAAGTGTGAGGGAATCCTCTCGGCTTGTTCCGATGATAATCCTACCGCGGTGAGACTCGACATCACGAGCGAATTGATGTGAGCTTGGTCTCGCCCGAGCAACCCCTTGCACGGCTCTGCCACCGACTGGCGAACCTTCAACCTGGGATCGAGAGATGAATCTGGATCCTGAAAGACCATCTGCATTTCGCGATAGATCTTCTTGTAGTCGACCTTCCCGTTGGTGATATTTTGGCCGTCGAATATGATCTCCCCAGCCGTGGGCGGATTCAGGAGGGTGATGGCCCTTGCGAGGGTCGTCTTGCCGCAGCCGGATTCGCCGAGTATCGCAACCGTCTTGCCACGGGGTACCGTTATGGAGACATCGTCGACGGCCTTTACGAACCTGTTGCCACCTCCCCCGAATGGATTGAAACCGCGACGTATAGGGTAGTACTTCTTCAGCTGTCTTGTGACGAGAATGTTCCCGTCCAGATCCTGCGTGTTACTACTCTCCATAAAGAAAACAAGCCACCTTGTGCTTCGGCTTTACTTCAATCAACCTGGGTTTCTTGGCAGTGCAGATGTTCATAACGCTAGGGCAGCGGGAAGCGTACTTGCACCCTATCTGTTCGATGGCGAGATTCGGGACGGACCCGGGAATCGGCTTGAGCCGCGCCTTGTCCTTCGATCCCGCCGGGATGCAGGAGAGCAATCCCTTGCTGTAAGGATGCATGGGTTCCGAAAACATGTCATACACTCCAGAATCCTCCACGATGTCCCCGGCGTACATGACGATGACCCTGTCCGCCACCTGGCTTGCCACGGCCAGGTCGTGAGTAATCAGAAGAATACTGGTGTTGACCTCATCCATCAACACCTTCATCAGTTTCAATACTTGGGCCTGGGTCGTGACGTCCAGTGCAGTTGTGGGTTCGTCAGCGATGAGGAGCGCGGGCTTTTGAGACAGCGCCATGGCGATCATAACTCTTTGACGCATACCACCTGATAGCTCGAATGGGTACCTGTCAATAACCTGCTCCGGGTCGGCGATGCGAACCCTTTTCAGAGCGTCCAGCGTCTCCTCCCTCAAGACTCTTGCGAGAGCGCCCCGCCTGATCCTCGGCAGCCGGGAGGGAAAATCGGGGGAGTTGGTCCGGTAGGTCTTCTGCATAACCTGCACGTCGGAGTCAATCTCCTTTCCTCCCTTGCGCTGCTCGCGGACTACTATGGCCTCGGCGATCTGATCCCCGACCTTGTAGACGGGGTTCAAGCTCGTCAGCGGCTCTTGGAAGATCATGGCGATTTCAGTCCCGCGGTACTGGCGGCGCTGCGCCTCCTTCAGCTCCACGAGGTTGACGGACTTGTAATTTATCGAGCCGCTTTCGATCTTAGCTGGGGGAATGGCGAGCAGTCCGATGATCGATAGCGCAAGAGTAGACTTGCCGCAGCCGGATTCTCCCACGACCGCCACGAAGGTGTTCTTCTCAATCTCGACCGTGTTTTTATCCAGCGCGAGAAGTCTTTGGCTTTTTGACTGATAGACGATGGATAGATCCGAGATAGTTAACAGCTCGTTGCTACTACTACTTTTTTCCATGATGGAGTCTCAGAAAGCCTCCAAAGCATCTCTGAGTCCGTCACCGAGCATGCTGAATCCAACCACTATCAGGGCAATCACAAGTCCGGGGAAAAGCGGGAGCCAAGGCGATGAAAGCATAAAGTCCTGATACTGGCTGACCATATCGCCCCAGTCCGGCGCCGGAGGTCGTACCGCGAGACCAAGGTAGCTCAAGCCAGCATAAACTAGGATTACCGTCCCGCAATCCAGGGAGGCATAGATCAGCAATGTCATCGTTATGTTGGGCAGAGCGTGACCCAGGATGATCCTCGATCTGCCAGCTCCAGAGAGACGCGCCGCTTCGATATAATTCTGGTGGGCGATCTTGAGAGCTTCCCCTCTTGCAAGCCTTGCATAAGGCGGCCACCAAATTATCATCAGGGCAATCGTCATGTTAGTTATGCCAGGGCCGAGAGCTAACCCGATCGCCATAGCAAGAACCAGTGCCGGGATGGCGAAAAACACGTCGGTCAGTCGCATGAGGGCCTCATCCAGCATGCCCCCATTGAAGGCGGCGTAGGTTCCAATTAAGGCGCCAACGGTTAGCGAGAAGGCAATCACGATCAGACCAATGGTAAAATCATTGGGAGTCGCGACCACTATCCTGCTGAACACATCACGACCCAGCTGGTCGGTCCCCATGAGGTACTTTAGGGAAGGAGGGGCAAGCGTGGGCCCGACACCCTGCTTATCGGGGTTAAAGGGAGTTATCTGTATGTGGAAGATGTCAGAAATAGTGACGGCGACCGCCGTTAGGGCGAAGACCCCCACGATGCAAGCTCCGATGAGAGCTCCCTTGTTCGATCTGATCGATGCAAATATCGCTCGAACTCTGTTGCTGGTAATGGCAGCACTTGGATTCGACTCGCTTAGATTTTCGTCTGACTCTGCGCGTGACAACATGGTATTTTTCTTAGCCCAACCTGATTTGTGGATCTACAACAACGTAGAGGATATCTGCCGTGAGGTTTGACAGGATAATAATTATCGCAAAGATAATTGTTGTGGCTAGAATTCCTGGATAGTCCTGCGCGATGAGCGCAGTGAAGACGTACTGACCCATTCCGGGGTACGAAAAGATGTTTTCAACGAAGATCGTCCCCGTGATTAACCACGTAACTATGAGCGAAGAAAGGGTGATGACGGAGATCATAGCGTTGCGAAGGCCGTGTTTGAAAAAGACCGATCTTTCATTGAGGCCTTTAGCCCGCGCAGTCCTGATGTAATTTGCTCGCATCACATCCTGCATTGAACTCCTGAGTACCCTGACTACCACGCCAAAAGTCCCGAGGGCAAGAGCCATGCTGGGTAGAATAACGTGCTCCAAGGCACTCCCGAAGTACGCCCAATTTCCTTCGATAAGGGAATCGAGCATGGGGATGTACGTGATGTTTTTTGGAGCGGTAATAGTTGGGTTGGCCGCACCACCGCTTGGCAGAATGTGAAATTCAAAAGTAAAGACGATCAATAGTACCAGTGCAATAAAAAACGAAGGCGAAGAAATACCCCAAAGATAAAATGCCCTAATGCTCTTGTCGGCGACAGAATGGCGGTACCTGGATGCAATGACGCCCAAAAGAACACCAAGAATTATGCTTATGACTATGGCGAAGAACGCGATCTGTATCGTGTAAGGGAGGGTCTGTGCGATTACCGTAGTCACCGGGACAAAACCCCTCGAAGGCGAGAAACCAAGATTTCCCTGCAGCAGCCCCACAATGTAGTAGTAATATTGAACCCACACCGGATCATTCAGATGATATTTAATTTCGTAAGCTTTTGCGAGCGCCGGGTGCAAGCTCGCGGATTTGCCGAGCCAAGCGACGATCGGGTTACCACCCAAGCTGTGAGAAAGTATGAAGGTGATCGTAATAACTCCTATGAGTACAAAGATAGCAAGAAAGAGCCTTCTAAGAATGAAGCTCGCAGTATTCAAAAAACGGGTTCCATCAACCGCTCCGTTGATCGCGCTATTTCAATTTTGTTGCAGTTTCGCACTTGGCGATTACCTCAGAGCAATATGGACAAAGAAAGATTGGCCATAGCACAACTTAATAACCCATTGGGTTTCGGGAGCGATTTGACGAAGCGAAAATATACACGTTAATTACGAAGAATTAAGGAGTTTTTTGACGTACCGATAGCCTTCGAGAACGACGGGACCGGGGTCCTCGCCTTGGAGAGCTTCGATCTCAAGCATCAGCTGCCCCGAGTAGCCCACCTCCTTCAACTTGTTTACCACGGATCCGAGATCTATGATACCGCGGCCGACATTCACAAAGTCTCTGGTGAATCGCACCTCCTTCATGGGGATCTTCGCCCGCAGATCCTTAAGATGAACCAGCGTTATCCGATCCTTGTACTCGTCGATGGTTTTCTCGATATCCACGCCGGCTGCGACGCCGTGCGCGGTGTCCAGACACATGGTCAGTTCCTTGATCTGATCCATTGCCTGCTTCAATTCGGCCGGAGTCTGGAAGGAGGACCCGAGCTCGTTGTGGAGGGAGGCAGTGACCCCGTTTTCACTGGCAGTTTTTGCAAAACGTCTTACTTTTTCGAGAGCACTTTTTCTCTCGGGAGCTTTGAGTGAAAACCAGATCAGAGGAGTCTCCGAAGCTTTTGCCCATTGGATCCTGGTTAGCGCGCCGGGAGAATAGGTACCACCGTTTTCGAGGTGAGTCCCGTTTACGAGAGCTGGCACTTTCTCGGGATTTTTCTTTAGAGCAGGAGGGAGTAGTCCGAACTCAAGTCCGACACCTTCGAAGCCTAATTTTTCTATATCCAAAAGTACCTTGGAGAGCTGGCGAGGAGTCTCCAGTTTACCCCACGGAAACGTGGTGATGGACAGTTTCAATTTTGTGCGCTACCTCCTCCTTTTCTTGATGCGTGTCATTTGGAGGGAATGGAGCTTGTTAGCCACTCGAGACGAACTGTATGGTGTTGAATATGGCAGTCGAGCTCTGGCCGGTGTAGACTGGATCGAGCAGCATGCTCTTCACAACGTTCTTGTTCCAGACGATTGAACCAGCGCCGAAGACGAGTTTCAAAGTCCCGAGGAAGATGTATGGTGCATCCTTGTAGACCTGAGCTTGGGCAGCAGTGCAGGCCGCGACGAGCGTAGAGTTGCTTGATCCATTCGTCCAGTCGTTTACGCAGGTCTGGACTATGGGATTCGAGTAGAGCGCCCAGTTATTCGATGAAGTCTGGTTGTTGACGAAGAGCAGCCACGCATCAGCCGGATCTGGGGCTGCGGGGGCAAAGGTCCCGGTTCCAAACCAGGACAGCTGAGCGATAGTCTGGCTGGCGTTAACGCCTGCGGCATACGAGCTTGCACCCCCGATGTATGGGAGATTGTACTCGTTGGGCTCAGTCACCTCGATATTGACATTCAGACCGATCTGGGCGAGGTCCGCCTGGACGATTTCCGCGGTAGACTCGCAATAGCTGCAGCCGGCGACTACCCTAAACTCAAGCGGCGGGAGGGTCGCGGTATTTACACCCGAAGCGGTCATGTCCGCCATCGCCTCGGTCAGATTGTAATTGTACGGTGGCAGGTTTCCGAGGTCGTAATACTGCGACTGCGCGGGGTACTCCGGTCCCATCATTGGATTAAGTCCACCGAAGAAAACCGAGTCGGAAATGTCAGTGTAATTGATGGCGTGGGCTATGGCGTTGCGCACATCCGTGATGTTCGTGGGATACCTCAGGGTATTCATCGCGAGCCCAACAAAGAGCATAGACTTTGCCGGCATTGTAAAATACGCGTACTCGTTGGGATTTTGCTGGATGAGCGGCCAGTCCGCGGCAAGAATACCGGCGACCTGCGCGTTGCCCGAAGCCAGATCTGCGTAGCGCGTAACGTCGCTTTGCACCCACTTTACGATTACGTTCTTTGCATGCCCGGGATCGAGGTAGGGGTTTGCTTGGATCTGTGCCTGCGTGAGGTTATCGCCCCAGTAAGTAGGATTCTGAACGAACTGGACGTAAGAGTCCTCAGACATTCCAGTTACCATGTAGGGCCCAGTTCCCGGTATCGGGTTTTGGTTAAAGTAGGTATTGTATTGCGTAGGAGTGCCAAAACCCCCGTGGTTCAACAGCCACTGCGTGTCAAAAATAAGACCGGTGTAAACGGGGAAGAGGTTCACGAACCACTGGAAGGGTTCTTGCAAATGGAAGACGATCGTCTCTGGACCCGTAACATAGATCGGCCAAGAGCTATTCTCCATGATGGATAGCAGCTGCGGATCCGGATTAATTAGGGCTGTCGAGCTCGTATTCATGAGAGCGAGTGTTGCCGGACCAAAGTCAGCAGTAGCCATGTTGAAGACGTTATAAGAAAGCATCCAGGAGGAGCTGTTGTAGGACAGATAGTAAAATCCGTACATCTCGCCCCAGACTTGATAGGAGTTCAGCGGGTTACCGTCGGAAAACTTGACACCCGGTCTCAGGTCGAAAGTGTAAGTTCTTCCATCCGGAGACACTGTCCAACTCTGCGCGAGCATCGGGAGAGGCTGTACCGTGCCTTGGTCGTATAGCGCCGAGCCGTTGGCAGTGACCAGCGATTGGTACACGGTATACGTGAGCCAGTTTGGATACGGAATCTCCCCGAGTGCGTTGAGCTGGTTCAGGTCTCCCGCCGGCCAAAAGACATCATCAATCGTGAGTGTTTGCCTGAAGGGCTGACCCGATGAAGTGGCAGAGGATTGGCTGGTGGTCATTGGAGGCGTGGACGAACTGCTCACCGAAGAGGTGGAGGAGCTCACCGAAACGCTACTAGTCGAGCTCACAGTGGAGGTTGGTGTAGAACTCGTGGTGCTCGTCGCTAAATAAACTCCGGCGACTGCAACAATAAGAATAATTACAATGATCGCGACGATGGCGATCGCTCTCGAAATGGCTCGCAGTTTTCTTTCAAAATGTACTTTGGAAATCATGCTGAAGGAAATCTTTAGCGTCACCGCTTAGAGCTTATTTATGGCATTTGCCAGCAGGGCAAAATCCGCAATTGGTAACAAACCCCCGCAGCTTTATCCCGATATGGTAACCGGTGCCTTTCTTTTCATGGATTCGTCCGCTGCAAACCCGATCTCGATCGCAGCTCTTCCGTCTCTCGCCGTCACGCGGGGCGTCTTGTTTTCTATGATGCACCTTGCGAAATCCTCAACCTCGTCGTGATAGGCTTGAGCGAAGCGTTCCGCGTAAGACATTGGATATTCCCCGTGGTGGCCAGATTCATCCAGTATTGTCGTGGCGTACCTTTCGCCAATTCCCACAAAGGCCGCTCCCTTCATCCCGATCACCTCCGCCTGCACATCATAGCCGTAGACCGCGTACGCGCAAGAGTCAATGTGCGCCATCCCACCTCCTTTCAGACTTAGGGTAACGACCACGTGATCAGGGATTCCAGAGGGATCGAGCTCCTTGTGGTAAACAAGAATCTCTCCATCGGCGTACACCTTGCTGACCTCTGTGCCAGACAACCAACGGATCACATCAAAATCATGGCTGCAGGTGTCCGCCATTATCCCACCGCTCTTTGCAAAGTCGAGATAGTAGTTTGGGGAAAGGCCGGGCGGATCCCGAGTGTGGGAGGACATCATGAGGATCTTTCCGATTTTGCCCTCTCTGATCGCCCGCTCTGCACGTCTAAAAGAGTGATCAGATCTGCGCTGGTAACCCACCTGGATCTTTATGCCGGCTTGGTCGGTCTCGCGAATGATCTCATCGGCGTCCCTGGAAGAGAGCGTCATCGGCTTCTCCACAAACACGTGCTTCCCCGCCCGTGCGGCCTTCACAATCATATCTTTCTTCAAGTACGGCGGGACGGCCATGATTATTGCCTCGACGTTTTTGTCATCTATGAGACCAGAAAAATCAGAGTACACCGTGCCAACATCGAGATTGGAAGCCACCTTGCGGGCGGGCTCGACGAAGCTGTCGGCGACCGCAACAAGTTTCGCCTGCGGAATCTTCAATGCCACGTTTTCTGCGTGCACTCGTCCCATCGCTCCAACACCGACGAGGCCGATCCCCACTTTGCGCAATCCTGGCAATACTGTTTTCTTGCGCGGAAATCTTCAGGTATCGTTTTAAGGCTTGTATCAGCTCATAGCTTTGAAAAATCTCCCAGAAGCTCGGGCTCCATCACTTTCAGGAGATCCCTCGATCGGATCTTCACGCTCTTCGTAAGCACACCGATATTGAAATTCACGAACTCGTTTTCAAAGACGGAGTTGTCGAGAAAAGTTGGGAGGTCGAAAAGGCGACCTAGGGGGTGGACGGAGCCGGGTTCGCACCTCGTCCTCGCAAAGACTTCCTCCCTCGTGGCAAAACGAAAGTGCTTCACCTTAGCTAGCGATTCTAGTTTTGGAAAGTCGAGCCGGCGGTCGGCGGCCACGTCGGCGAGGAGGTAATGGGTCGACTCCTTGCTTTTGTCGCGGACGAGCATCGCCTTCACGCCGGTCTTGAGCTCGACGTTTCGTACCCTTGAGGCCTCCTCCGAGGTGTAGACGGGCGCGTGTTCGTATAGGGTGTAATCGATCCCCTTCTCCTTGAAGAGATTCAGCAGGGCGATCGTTTCGTTTTCCAAATCTGCCATTCTCCTACAGTTTCAGGAGCCGAGAAGAGTTTCCCCCGAGGATATTCTCCTTTTCCTTTTCCACGATTTGCAGGCTGCTCACGCGGCCGACCGCCTTTTCCATGTCGCTGATCTGGTGGGGGAAATCGGTCCCGAGGAGAATCCTATCTGACCCGAGGAAAGCGTAGGTCGACATCAGGACGTCTTCGTCATAGCATACCGTGTCCACCCAGACGTTCCTCCGAAAGTACTCAGAGGGCGGCCGGGGGATGTTCACTCTGCACTCCGGATAAGCATTATAGCCGATCTCTATCCTTCCGCGAAGGTAGGGGAAGACACCTCCCGTATGAGCCACGACGAGCTTCAAATTTGGAAGACGCTCTAAAATGCCAGAAAATACGAGCCGCAGAAGCGCAAGGGAAGTATCGACAGTAAATCCGATTACAGGTACGAGGCGGTAATCTTCCATAGCTTGGGAGTTTATGGGACTTGTAGGGTGGATGAAGAGCGGCACGTCCAGCTTAACTGCCTTTTCGTAGATGGGAAGGAGCTCCTTCGAGTCCAGCGGCTTCCCGTTCGCGTTGGAGAAGAGCATCACTCCCTTCAAGCCGAGGTCCCGGATAGCTCGGTCAAGCTCGTCAACCGAATAGCTAGGATCCTGGAGGGGAAGAGCCGCAAGAGCCCTGAACCGATCGGGATATTTTTCGCAGATCGATCCAAAACCGTCGTTGGCGAGCCTAGCCAGTTTGAGGCCGCGCTCGGGAGTTTCGCGCTCCACTCCGGGAGTCGTGAGCGAGAGCACCTGGAGGTCGATGCCGCACTTGTCCATGGCCTTGATTCGATCCTCCAGCTGGATGTGGGGGCCGACCACCACGTTGTAATCTCCTGTGTATTCGATGATCTCTCGTCCATGGCTGTCGGTCAAAACCCTGGCGTAGCCGTCGCCAGAATTGAGCTCGCGGAGGTACCCCTCTGGGTAGAAGTGATTGTGAAAATCTACGATCAAAGCCGCGGGTTCTGTCATCATTCGGTTTAAATTATAAGATAAACTCAGATGAGCTTGCTGTTGTCTTCCCCATAGCTCCTTCTTCCTCCAGTGAAAATGGAGCGGATCCACTCCATCGCGCGAAGGTTCTCATGCATAAGTTCCTCTTCGGTCTTCCAAAACCAAGTGAGCGATTTTTCCATCCGGCTGTTTTCAATGGGAAGGAGGACACTTTTCGCGGAATAGTAGGACTGGGACCAGCGACGGCAGCGGTAGCAGTAGTAAAAGTTCCACTGCCCGGTTACGATTAACAGCTTCGCGGTCTTCGATGCCGGCGAGCAGTGAGCGCAGATCCCCTCGGAGTTGATCACGGGTTCACTGGACTTGGCGTTCTCCTTTTCGTCACCATTGGGAAAACCGGGGAACCTCGTTGTTGATCCGACCTCGAGGGAGTGAAAGTAAAATACTTGCATATACGTTTTCGTTTTTTGGAATGTTATCCAGAAAGTCCCTACATAACCAACGGATGATATCGGATGCGGATTCGAATAGCGAATCACAGGTGAGAGAACAAAAAAGCATCAGTTTTCAAGAAAGGCAAACCAAAGATAAGCAAAAACGGGGGAGAGTCTGGTCCGTCGGCGGCATCGAGAATTCGACCCCTTTTGAGTTCTTCGCTTGTCTTGTAAAAGTCATCTGCCATAAACCCTATACCAACGTTTCCTGGCTCGAGCGGAGCGAAATTATTTCCGCAGAGATGGAGGTAGATGCCATCCTGCTTCACATTTAGGCTCACACAAATTGCATGCCCCCTCTCTAGAACCACCTTGAACCCGAGTTTTTCGACGTACTATTGCTTTGCCTTTTCAGCATCGGACACTACCACAGCCACATCGATATATCCATCGATCATGTGAAATCGCTCGCTAGCATCAGACAGACCGATCGAG
>JASHPQ010000050.1 GCA_030037995.1 Nitrososphaerales archaeon
GGATCAACTTGGATCCGTCAATGTGCACGATGTCCCACTCGTGGGGCTCCCGGACATCCAGTAGCATCACCCGCTTCCCCTGCTTCAGCTCTTGGCTCAACTCGAGAGGCAGGACGGAGGCGATGTCCGGCTCTTTTCGTATCCCGCAAAATGCCTCGTAATCAATCAGTGTCGTGATCTCCGGTTTCTCAGAACACACCGGGCACTTTGGGTTTTTCTTTATCTTCAGCTCCTCGAACGTCATCGACAGCGCGTCATAGACGAGCAGTCTTCCTAGAAGCGGTTCCCCTTTCCCTAGGATCAGCTTCACCGTCTCAGTCGCCTGAATCAAGCCCACGAGTCCCGGCAGCAGGCCGAGGACCCCTCCTTCCGCGCAAGACGGAACCAGGCCTGGCGGCGGAGGTTTGGGGTAAAGACAACGATAGCAGGGCCCGTCAGCAGCTGGGTAAAAGACGGTCGCCTGCCCTTCGAAGCGAAAGATGCTTGCATAGACGTTCGGTTTGCCGAGGATCACACACGCGTCATTTGTCAGGTAACGGGTGGGAAAATTATCCGTCCCGTCCACGATAATATCGTAGCCCTTGAAGATCTCAAGCGCGTTTTCGGAGGTGAGGGGCTCTTCATACGTCTTGATTACGGTATTGGGATTGGCCAGCTGCAGTCTCTCCTTTGCGGTCTGCACCTTGGATCTTCCCACGTCTTTTTCCGTGTAAAGGATCTGCCGATGGAGATTGGTCTCGTCAATGGCGTCAAAGTCGATCAGCCCGATCGTCCCGACGCCAGCAGCTGCGAGGTACAACGAGCTCGGAGACCCCAACCCTCCGGTGCCGATCACCAGCACCTTCGCGGCCTTTAGCCGCCGCTGCCCCTCCATCCCCACCTCCGGGATAATGAGGTGCCTCCCGTACCTCCGGTACTCCTTCGGTGTTATCATCACCTTCCTGTCGTCAATGTCCGGAATGAAGCGATTCTTTCTCTCTCTGTCTGAGAGCTCCACGCCCCCCGCGATCGCCGGCACTATCCGGAGGATATCCGCGTCCTTCACTTTCGTCTCCTGCCCCTGCAAGTGTCTAACGTCCTCGTTGTTCAGGAAGATATTCACAAAATTCCTCAAGTTCCCTTGGTCGTCGACGATGTGGGTTGCGAGCTTTTTGTTTTCAAGCAGGAGCTTTGCCAACGCCTGGGAGACCGAGTCGGCCTTTACCTCGACTTGAGCTCTCGAACCTTCCGTGTACTGCCTCAATGCAGTCGGTATGAGTACTCTGACCATCTTGTTTCTCCACTCAACTATTCTACTACTTTATTTCCGCCTGTGATTAACGCTTCCGGTGCGAATTCCGACCTGTCCTCCTTCAGCAGCCAGCTCCTGGTCTCCACGAGTTTCGAATTCGCCACTTCCATGATGACGTACGAGAGAGTTGGCCACGCGAAATCCGTATCGAACTTTGAAGGCCTCGCCGGGGCGTTTGGGTGGGAGTGATAGATCCCCACGACTTCGAGACCCCTGGACTCTGCATCCTCCTCCGCTACGAGAAACTCTTTGGGGTCGATCGTATAACGGTGGTACCGTTCTTCCTTCGGAAAAACATTGCCCATTCGCCTTGCTTCGATCACGCGCTTGGTTTTCGATTGATTCTCGAAGTTCCCCAGCAGCAGTCCGCAGCACTCCTCTGGATAGGTGGAGGAGGCGTGGGTGTGCATTTGTGAGATTATCTCTTCTGTGAGAATCACCATCTCATCGGATGGCTTTATGTCCGTACCGAAATGCGCAGAATTCGCACCCATCGAATTTCACTCTAGATACTTCTCAGACAGGTACCTCGTTCCGTGATCCGCGAATATTGCCACAATCACGCCTCGAGGGGAAGAAGCATCAACAAGATTCTTCGCCGCCAGGGACGCAGCCCCGGAGGAAGTGCCCACAAAGATCCCTTCCTCTCTGGCGAGCCGGACTACCTCACGCTGGGCTGCCTCTGTTTTCGCGAAGAAGGTCTCGTCGGGAAACTTCTCGTCAAAGATCTTTGGCTTGATCGAAGACTGGATGTGCTTCAGTCCTTCTATGCCGTGAAAGGGCTCGTCCGGTTCCACCGCCACGATCTGGATCCCTGGGTTCAGCTCCTTCAGTCTTTTCCCGGTGCCCATGAGGGTGCCGCCGGTGCCCACGCCCGACACAAAGTGCGTTATCTTCCCGGAGGTCTGCCTCCAAATTTCCTCCGCAGTGCTCTGATAGTGCGCCTGCCAGTTCGCGTCGTTGCTGTACTGATCCGTGTAGTAGAACTTTTCCGGCGCCTCGGAGAAAAGATCGCGCGCCACCTGGATCGCTCCGTCGGATCCTTCCATGGGATCCGAGAAGATGATGTGGGCGCCGCAGAGCCGCAGCAGTTTTTGCCTCTCGAGACTCGCGCTCTCCGGCAGCACTATGGAAACTTGGATTCCCAGGGACGCCCCAAAAGAAGCCAGCGAGATTCCGGTGTTGCCAGAGCTGGAATCCAAGATTTCCTTGCCCGAGGACAAGAGGCCGTCCCTTTCTATTGCCACCTGGATCATCCTCGCCGCCGCCCGGTCCTTCACGGAACCCGTGGGGTTTAGAAACTCCGCCTTCGCAAACAGTGAACCCTCTCCAGATTTGCTGTGCAAGCTGATCAGCGGCGTGTTTCCCACGAGATTCAGGAGGGAACCGGCGGGAGTGTTACTCCTGTGAATGGAAGAATCTGCCATCATAATATGTTCACTGCTTCAAACGTATAGCTTGTGTTCCAAGGAAAAGGAGAAATTACTTTCCCAGATTTTTTTCCAGCCGCTCGCACGCTTTTTCTAGGGTCTCCATTTTCTTGGAGAAGGTGAACCGGATCTTCTTGCGTCCGTGGTCGCTCTTGTAGTAAAATGAAGAGCCAGGCACCACCGCAACACCCACCTTTTCCACCAGCTTTTTCGAAAACTCCAGATCATCGGCCTTGCTGTCAAGCTCCGTAAAGTCTGACCAGATGTAGTACGCCCCGCTGGGATCCACGCAGGAAAACCCGATCGAGCGCAGCGAGTCCAGAAGCATCTTTCTTTTCCCGTCGTAATCTTTCCTGAGCTGAACGTAGTACGACTCAGGAAGGGCCAGGGCGTCCGCGCAGGCGATCTGCAGCGGGTGGGGTGCGCCCACTGTCACAAAGTCGTGCACCTTTTTTATTGCATTAGTGAGCTCTGCTTCGGCGATGACGTACCCGACGCGCCAGCCCGTGATGCTGTAGGTTTTGGAGAAGCCGCTGATGGTCACGGTGCGGTCCCGCATGGAGGGGAGACTAGCGATGCTGACGTGCTCCGTCCCGCCGTACAGGATGTACTCGTAGATCTCGTCGGTGAAGCAGATCGCGTTGTAGTCGTTGCACAGGTCCGCGATCAGCTCGAGCTCTTTCCTCGTGAAGACCTTGCCCGTGGGGTTCAGCGGCGAGTTGAGCACCAGCCCGCGGGTCTTGGAGTTGAACGCCTCCTTGAGCTTCTCCTCGTCCAGGGCAAAGCCGTTTTCCTGATCCAGCTCGAAGTACTTCGGTTTTGCCCCGGAGATTATGGCGTCCGGAGCATAGTTTTCGTAATGCGGATCGAACACGAGGAGCTCCTCGCCGGGATCTAGGATCGCGAGCTGCGAGGACACCATCGCTTCCGTCGTGCCGCAGGTGACCACGATGTTGCTGTTGGGATCCGCGTCGATCTTGTTGTACATTTTCGCTTTCCTAGAAATCGCCTCGCGGAGCGCGGGAGCCCCCCAGGTGACGGAGTACTGGTTGTAATCTTCGCGGATCGCTTTCGCGGCGGCCGCCTTCAGCTCCTCCGGGCAGGGAAAGTCGGGAAACCCCTGTGCCAGGTTCACGGCCCCGTACTTTGCAGCGAGGCGGGTCATCTCCCTGATGACCGACTCGGTGAACTGGGCCGCCTTCTTTGAGACCTTCACGATCTTTGTTGTCTATCTTTTACGGGCTTAAACTATTTCCACCGGCCTCTTTGCTTGGCGAACTCAAAAAGAGGCCCAAACCGCTTCGCCAGTCGTGTGCGTACCTAGACGTAGTGAAATGCGGAAGTACTTTTCCTTTATAGAGGAATGACCAACGCTTCGCAATAGTTTTTCTATCATGATCACAACAGAGCTCGTTTCAAGCTCTTCTGTAACAGAAATTGCAGGGTTGCGCGATCGCGGAGAAATTGGCTATGTGAAGCGAAGTGATGGCCGCGAACATTAGCCAAACCGATTCAATGGATCCATCAAATTGCTATGGCTCGCCCCCGCATGCGTTGCCTCCGAGGGGGCCCTAGTCCAATTACTAAAGCGAGCCCGCGCGTGGAGCTTCGACACACCCTAGGGCCTCTTTAGGCGTCTAGCAACATTGCACTTCCAGTTTAGTACCAGTCGGACTGGATCAGCATTTTTACGAAATTACGAATGAAGGGCAACTTTCCGACCTGAGATTTAGAGCAGTCCTTCGTTTTTCCTTTGTTAAATTGCTTCCGCATGCAATCCATTTTAGAATTTTCGCGAAGAAGATTTTTCTTGCAGTCTGATATAGAGGAAAAGCTCCTCGCTCTTCATTGAGCACGAATAACAGACAAACGTCCGGTGTCCCAGCTGATTGCCCCTCATGACAAAGGCACTGTCGTTTTCGTTAATCGGCTCCCCGCAACCGGAGCACTTTATCTCCGACAGCCCTAACGAAGTTTCCATTTTTTTTGAAACATCAAGAAGATGCGTGTTAGGATATTAATCACCTCAGAATCTTTCCTTCGAGCGACCGGTACGAAACTCATCTCGCGATCCCCGCATCTCTCTAGGCATGGACGGGAGTTTAGTACCATTGCTTCACAAGTGGCTTAAGCGATTGAGAGGAGAATCTCCACAGATCCTCCGGTTTGAGCGTCAACAGTGAAGATCCAGTCGGTCGCGGTATGCGGCAGACGGCGAGGATCGGACAGTCGCTCGGAGGGGTGTCTGGCTTTTACTTCAAAGGAGGCGGGCAATCTCCCAGAGGCAGATCGGCATACGATTTCTCTATCGTTGCGCTGTTCACCTGTACTGTCATC
>JASHPQ010000051.1 GCA_030037995.1 Nitrososphaerales archaeon
CAAAGGAGTCAATACATCGGCGTCCATCTCCTTCCTGTACGTTTCATTCGAGAGGACTTCTGAATAAAACCACGCGGCCTCCCTTAGCATTATGCATCTCCTGACCCGTGAGATTTTCTCTTCGTCGGGAATGGAGATTCCTTCCACGATTTCGAATTCCTGTCGGGCCTTCTCGATTGCATTCCAAAAGCTCTTCAAAACAGATTTGTCGGCTTCGTCAAAGTAGCGGCGGCCGGGGATCCCTATCCTCTGCTTTCTTCTCCTCATTCGTTCTACTTGTGGCCTCTGGCTGAATTTCTCAGGCATCAGATTTGCAAGGACAAAGATGAGATCGTCCATCGTCCGGGCTAGGACTCCAACGGTGTCCAACGTTGCGCTGAGCGGAAAGACTCCAAACGAACTTATCGTGCCGATGGTGGGTTTCAGCCCGCAGATGCCGCACAGGGCAGCTGGAATCCTTACTGATCCTCCAGTATCAGATCCGATCGTAGCAATCGCGTACTTTGCCCTCGCTACTGAGACCGCCGACCCGCCGCTCGAGCCCCCGGCAACGCGCGCTGGATCTACCGCGTTCCGGACGGGGCCAAAAAACGAGGCGGAACATGTCGGGCCGAGCGCCAGCTCGTGCAGGTTGGTCTTCCCCAGCGGGACGGCCCCACTCGAATAAAACAAATCGAAAACGTCGCCGTTCACGTCTGGAACGAAATCCTTGAACGCCACACAGCCGACGGTGGTGCGGTAGCTGGAGACAAACACGTTGTCCTTTATCGTAAAGGGAATCCCCAGAAGGGAGGGCGCCATTCCCTGCCGATGTCTGTTGGGATTCCGCTCAAATAGAGACTTCGCTCTTGCTACGTTTCGCGAGACAATTTCAGAATCAGGATCGAATGTCGTTACAAACGCGTTCAAGTCTTTGTATGTTTCGATGTTGGAGAGTTCATCTCGAACGATCTGTTGCACGGTGAGCTTTTGGGTCCTAAGCTCCTCGGCGAGTCTTCTCAGCGAGTATCCCGATTTGGAGGCAGGCACTGACGACAACTAAAATCAGCAGCTTTTAGGACGTACCTGATCCGGTTCTAAGATCTCGTCCGATCGAGACGTGCCAGTGCCCACACCTGGGACACTCGATCTTGCTCTGACCCTTAGGCGGCCTGGTGTTACCGTATTTTCCGATCTCTTCCATGTAGTAACTCACGCCCCCGGGAGGCATCATGATCCCGCGCCAACAGGAATCACAACTGTCGCCCAGTTTTAGCTCCGAGTCGCACGAAGGGCTCGCGAGGGAAGCTCTAATATCAGGCCCCTGTGATCGGCCTATCGAACTCATGCTTTCTCTCTCGTTCTCTTTTTTTGGGTGTTAATATTTCCTTTAGGAACTGAGCGATTCTTACTTGTAGTGTGCTTTCATATCCGCGTTGAGAGGCAGTGACAGTATTTCTTCGATTGCCTCCCTTGCCTGCTCCTCCGACTTCGTTCTTGGATCCCTGATCAAGTTCTCAACGAGCACCTCTTTGTCACCGCTTTCGAACGCCTCAAGGGCCCACTCCATTCTCAATACCCTTGGTCTCAGAACAAAGTTGAGCAAACGACTCGGGAACGAATCCACTTTCTCGGGATGCAACTTACCATCGACGATGTTTACGGGGACTTCGATCGAAAGATCTTCGGAAAACTGGGAAAGCGTTCCGTCGTTCGGGATGTTCAAAACGAGCCTTTTTTTCTCTCCCAAGGAGACCGCGTCTATAAAGTCCGAAAACTCGTCGTTCCCCTTTGCCGGGCGGATTTCCCGAGTCAGGTCCATTTTCGGATCTTCTAAGAGCCTGAACATTCGATCGACATTCCCTTGAAACCGGTCTAGGCACATCTGCAGGCCTAGCTCGGAATCGGTCCCGCCGATTTCTCCATACCACCGCTTCGCTGTTTCCAGATCGTAATGGTACTTCCAGCTGAAGCATCTCGCCGTGTCGCCGATTGGGTATCTGCCGTAAATCTTGTACATATCGACCGCGGCCGGGCTGAGAGTCTCCGTCCAAAGACCCAGATCGTGATTTTTCCAAAGCTCCGGAGCATCGTTCTTAGCCCACCGATCTATTGCCGGGTACAGGTCTTCCCCCGTTTCTCTGTTCTTGAATCTCGTAAGATAGATGCAGTGATTGAAACCTGCGACCTGAAAATCCGTCTCTGCCGGGCTAATCCCCGTTACGAACATCAGGTGATGTACTGCATGGTACCCGGGGCAAAAGCCGGCAGCTTTAATTTTGCTGTGGCGGCGCAATAGCGTAGTGACCTCGAAGATCGGATTTGCCGTCTGCATGAGCCACGCGTCAGGACAGATCTCCTCCATGTCTTTCGCAATATCCAGCGCCAGTTTGTACTGCTTGAACCCCAGGATTGTGAAGTAATCCCAAACAAAGTTGTGCTCGGCGTTGTCGATACCCATGTAGTAGCCGTGTTTTATTCCAACAGCCCTCATCGCCTCTTGATGCTCGTGACCTCCGGGCATGGCGGTATTGACAACAAAGTCGGCCTCCTTCATCGCCTCGTGACGATTCTGCGTCTTCTCCAGTTTGATGTCAACTCCGAGATCCTTGATGTAGCGGCTCCCCAGCTGGTACACCGCGTCCAGTCTCTCTTTGTCGATATCCACCAGAGTGATCGTGCTTCCCGGAGCGCTCTTCATAGTACAGAAATCTCTGGTGAGGGAGAGCCAGAACACAGCGCTGCCCGCACCGATTATGGCTACTTTCAATATTACTGCCACTTTTTTCATCGATTCGAATTTGAGAATATCGGCTATGGCACAACGAGAAATGTGGAGGGCCCTGAGACAGCTTGCACCCGCGGGCGAGCTTTAGTAATTTAATGGAACCAGCAAAGCTCTTGCCCGTAATTTTGCCCGGCCTCTAAACCACTCTTTGCGTTCTCAGCGATCCTTCTTATCCATGTCCTCACCCCCTGCAAACTCTTGTCGCGATCATCGCCGTCTGTCGACCATTCCTCCCCCTTTAGTTCATCCGATATAGCTAGAAGCGAGCATGTTACCTGCTTCGGAATTTTCTATTTTTCTTTGTTTTGGACCGCTGTATATCGTGGCCTGATAAACGCAGCACCTGCTGTGGTTCCAGCAATTCTCAATTTCCTCCATCGGCAAAAACCCAAAGTCTGCTGTCGCTTTGATAGACCGCCCTAAAAGAAATTTGGATCTGCCTTTCATTTCGGTACGAATTGGTACAACCTGAAAGACAATTCTTGTTGTGGCTTCCCGAACCTCAAATATTTGACCGCAACTTCCAGATGTTGCACAAAAGGGAGAATGAAAATTGAAAGTGCTCCAAAGAAAAAACCTCGATCTCAAGCCGCGGCAACATGCCTCGGTCGGGATTCAAAGGTCTGCAATCTGCAAAGCCCTCATGATCTCGGGAATTATGATGCTGGTCGGCATCACTCCGTTTATTATCCCGAGTTCAGAGCAGATTTCGAACGCATATGCGCCCGGAGCGCATCTCGGAGCGGAGAGTATTTCGGAAAGCGATATGCCAACTTACGTGGCGAACGCCAGCGATCCCTCTTCGGCATTCCAGTACACCGGAATGGCCCTTTCTCTAAAGTATATCGCGGGCAGTGGCCACGAGGTCTACACCTATTTTCACATCAATTCCAGCGAGACTAGTCAGATTTCGATGACAAACGTTGTCGCCGAGAGCTCGTTTAACCTGCCAGCTCCCACAAACAACCTTTACTGGTACGCGACTAATACTAACGGCAAGGACTATGGCATCGTCGGCGCTGACATGCAGATCAGTTCGCAGGACGGTAATCCGACTCTCGACCAGTACGTTAACGTAAATTACAACGGGCCGCTGGGTTACCCCAACGATTCCGTGCTGGCTCATTGTAACGTGGATGGCACAAACCGATATCCGCCGTCGGTCGATACGGGTGGCGAGGAAAGGTTTGGTGTGTATACGGTTGTAACCAACCCCACTCAGTCTTTCGCCTACGTAATCACTGGTGGTATGATACTTTTGCGAAGCAACGGAGAAGCGGACATGGTAATCCTCGTGAACCCATTGCAGACAACTCACTTCGATTTCAGCAGCTTCTGCAGCGTACCGAGCCTCAACTTCTCATCAAATGAGATTGACTGGACTGTTAGGGCGCCATCTTCCTTCAATACCATTTCAGGCAACTACCAGCTCTATTCAACAATCGGCGGGAGTCTGGAGAAAAGCAGCGGAACAACTGCTCTCATATGTTTGCAGTACATTGACTCGGTCTCTGAAGGAACGCAAACCTCTACGACGACCAGTAGCAGCACCGTGACTTCCGTCTCGAGTACTACGACCTCTAATACGGGAAGTTCCACAACTTCTTCGTCGACTATCGTTTCCTCTAGCTCTACTTCTTCTTCAACAAAAACCACTACCGCTTCATCAACTACTGAAACGACCACATCAGATTCTTCGACTGCAACAACTGATTCCTCCACGACGACTACAACTGATTCTTCCTCGACAACAGCTTCTTCAACAACAGTGACTTCGACCTCGTCTACGACTAACACTACTAGTACGTGTACTACAGCTGCCTGCGAGAATCCTTACTGGAACCCCAACTCCCAAGAAGTGGCAAACTATGTGGTGAACAATTTGTTCAATTCGCAGGTAGGTCTAATTGCGACTTCCTCCCAAGAAGGTTGCATAGACTACGTAGGTGGTATGCCATGTCATGATACTTTCTGGACGACGTCGGACAACGTGCCCACTGGTTGGACGCTGCGGGACTTTGGCTATCCCTCGGTTACGCAAGCGATCATCAACGAGTGCAATTATCTGAAATGCTCCGGTCCCAATTCGGGTGACAGGTACGAAGCGTACCTCGGATGGCCGATCGTGGTGGGCAGTCCCGGTGACATTCACGGAATCTTCTCTCCGGGCAGCAATACCATCGCGCTCACCTGCTCTACTTCCGGTTGCGGAGACGGAACTGCGCCGTACGGCACGCTGTCTGATGGAACGTCGTACAAGATTCAGGCGGATGTGTGGTCCGGAGCCGTGGGCACCCCCAGCCCTAACCAACCGATCGACATAGTGGGCCCGCAGGCAATCAACTACTATATCAGGGGTGACATGACTGACTCGATGAAATACGCCAATGCCCTCGTCTCCCTCTGGAACGGCTATTCGGTCGACGGTTCGGGAACTGGATCGGTCTGGCATCTGGGACAGGTAATGTTCGTGATGCGAGCCCTTGGACTGGACACGAGCAACAACACGATCACCACGGCGTACGGCACGGAGACGTATTCGCAGGTGTTCCAGCAGATGGAGAACGAGCTCTGGGCGATCCAGGCAGCGTACAACTGCAAGGGCGGGTGTCTGCCTAACTCGTACACTCAGACATCTCCCAACGGGCCGATAACCGGAATGGCGGGGGCGGACGCCGAAAATCAAGATGCTGGATTGCTGCCCTTCAGCTACACCATTATTTCGCAGGTAAGGTCGGAGTTCGGAGCTTACACGATGTCCGGCAGCCCGGCGAAACACCTCCAAGGGATGAACGCTCCGCAGTCCAAGTCGGCGTCAATATCTCCGCTGGTATTCCTTGGTGTCCTGAGTGCTTTCGTCAGCGGTTCGATCGGGACGATGGTCTCTCCGAAACTGGGAAGAAACAGGGGATACTTTGGCGCCCGATTCGCTTCTGCTTCAAGCGCAAGTCGATCAGATGGATCCGCGGCCCGTCTACTCCATCTAGTGAGTAGATAGGGTCCGAATATTTTTTTCTCATTGACCCCCCTTCATCGCTTGGGACCGTCTCTTTGTCTCTACTGATTTCTTGTCTCCCACTCCACCTTCTGCTCTATTCTTGAGGAACAATTAAGAGCCTGAAAAGGATCCGTTGTTTTGTGAAGCGGGTTATCAGCTTCACAAAGAAGTCCCATGATTGAAAGTTCGGATTCGTCCTACGATAATCAAAGAGACGTGGAGGAGTTCTCCGCTCGTTTCTCTAAGCAGGCTGGAGTGATCTATCAAGCCAAAAGCCCCGATGACGTCATTTCAACAGTGAATGGACTGATCGAGAGCCGAGGAAGGGGCGAGAGCTGTTGTTCCGGGGAGATTGGACTTTTCTATAATGACTCCCGTACAAATATCTCGCCGCAGATCAACGCGACAGTCAGTTACCACGACCTTCAAAAAGATCCCCGGAAGGTAGCGGGACAGTTGGACGTGGGGATTACCAAAGCCGATTATGGGATCGCCGAGACGGGCTCCATTATTGATATCTCCTACGCGGATGAACACCGGTTCTTGTCGTCGCTGACGCGAGTGCATATTGCAGTTCTGGAGAGATCGCAAATATTGTCCAAGCTCTCAATGCTTTCTCCGAAAATGCGGGAGTTATTGGGACAACAGGGTGCAAGTAAACCATCGATCACCTTCATCGGCGGGCCTTCGAGGACTTCTGACATTGAGCTAAAGTCAGTCCTGGGAGTT
Organism: Nitrososphaerales archaeon; assembly: GCA_030037995.1. GTDB lineage: Archaea > Thermoproteota > Nitrososphaeria > Nitrososphaerales > CADDZS01 > DATLTL01. The sequence continues at coordinate 6,495 of JASHPQ010000051.1, forward strand.
CACGGCCCCCACGAGGTCCACGTCGTGTTGCTATAGAGTTAGGGAGGATTCTTTTTGCCCAAGGATTATACCAGCCTTAAGAAGAAAATTAGTGCGGCTCTGAACAACCCGGAAAGAAGCCGGACGCTCCTTGTGGCTGTAAAGCGCGGCCGCGATGCAAGACGAGATCAGCTCGCGACCTTCGAAGACCCGGAGGAGTTTCGACACGACATCAAAGAGATCAAGACGAGCTCGATTAACAACCTAGACTCCTTGCTTGCGACATTTGTGGAAAACTGCGAGCAAAACGGAAACAAGGTGGTCGTCGCCAAGGATGGAAAGGAGGTCGTCGATTACATCCTGGATCTCGCAAACAAAAATCAAGTAACTTTGATCGAAAAGTCAAAGTCCCTAACGACCGAAGAGATCGAGCTGAATCATCACCTCCAAGAAGGGAAGAAGGATCTGAATGTCGTGGAGACCGACTTGGGCGAGAGGATCATCCAGCTCGTGGACGAAAAGCCGTACCACCTAGTGTTTCCCGCGATTCACAAAACGCAGGGCGAGGTTGCAGAGATCTTTTCGAAGGCAACTGGAAGTGTTATTCCCAACGATCTTCCCGCAATAATGGACGCGGTGCGAAGGCACCTCAGACCCACCTTCCTAAATTCTCAGCTTGGAATAACGGGTGCCAACATCGCGGTCGCCGAGACCGGCTCGATCATCGTCGAAACCAACGAGGGGAATGCAAGACTCGTGAGCGCCGTTCCCGACATTCACGTCGTCGTGGTCGGGATGGAAAAAATCATCGCCACCTGGGATGAGGCATTGAAGCTCGTAATGGCACACCCGGTCAGCGCGACAGGAACGAGACTTACAAACTACGTGTCCATAGTTACGCAGAGGCTTCGTCTGGGGGACCTCGCTTCGAGGGAGCTGCACATCGTCATACTGGACAACGGGCGCTCCAAGATGCGTCAGGATCCCTGGCTGAAGGAGGGACTGAACTGCATAAGGTGCGGCGCCTGCATGAATGCGTGTCCAACTTACGGAGTGGTGGGAGGCCATGTCTTTGGCTACATCTACCCGGGGCCGATAGGCATCCCGTGGACGGAGGAAGTGCATGGCCTGGACAAGGCTGCGGAGTTCGCGTCCCTCTGCATCTCCTGCGGGCTCTGCAAGGAAATCTGTCCTGCGGACATTGACATTCCCATGATGATCGCCAAGGTAAAGGAAGAAGACGTTGACCAGAATGGACAGCTCACTCCCAACAAGATCCTGTCGCGCTCCGACGATTTTGCGAGAGTTGCAAGTGCCACCGCGCCGCTGTCAAACTGGGTGATCCAAAGCAGGGTATCACGCGGTTTCATGGACAGATTTCTCGGAATCGAGAAAAAGCGCAAGCTCCCCAGATTCACAAGAGACACCTTTGAAAAACGCTTTAGCTCAATCCAAAGGCCGGTCCCCAATGCCCGGAAGAAGATCATTTATTTCGTCGACCTCGTCGCCAACTACAATGAGCCGGAGCTGGGAGTTAGGGCGGTGAATCTCTTGCAACAATCCGGTGTAGAGGTGAACCTTGCACCAAAACTCAAACCAAGCGGCATGCCGTACATTTCTTATGGCGAGCTTAGGCAGGCGAGAAAGGTCGCAGAGTGGAATGTAAATATCCTTGCAGACCACGTGAAGAAGGGCTACGACGTCGTCGCAACGGAACCCACCGCCGTCTACTGCCTAAAATTTGCATACCCAAAACTGTTGGACAATTCCAAGAAAAGTCTGGAGATAGCAGGCAAGTCGTACGAGTACTTTGAATATCTAGCTCAAAATTGCGCCCCGTTGAATCTGAAGAAAGTGGTCAGAGATAACGACACTGACGGCACAATAGGATTTCACATCCCCTGCCACCAGCGTGCCCTGAGCTCTGGAAAATTCACCATTTCGGCCCTTGAGAGCGCGGGCTACCAAGTAAAAGTAATCGAGACGGGTACGTGCTGCGGAATGGCTGGAACGTTTGGATTGAAGAAGGGGCCGCTCGGGTACGATCTCTCGATGGCGGTAGGCAAGCCGTTGTTTGATCTCTTCAACGCGGAGAGCTCCAAGATCAAGGTCATAGCGACGGAGAGCAGTGTATGCACGACGCAGCTGGAGGACGGAACGAAATGCGAACTGGTTCATCCCCTTTACCTCATTTCTCTTTGACCCCGTCACTTGCGCAGATGTATTTCCCAGTTCTGGTGACTGAAGATACCGGAGAAAAGATCTCCGGAATTGATTGATGATCTCCCCAAGGCGATCCGAAGATTTCATCCCCAGATTTAGCAGAAAAATTAGGTTTGTTTCGTCTAATCCCCTCTCAGGTCTGGAAAGGTTAATGTTAAGGCGATCTGCCTGATGATAAATCTGCGAGTGTCCGGGACAAATGGAGGAACGCGATCTGCTTCGGTGTGTCGACAGGGGTTTGGACGCGTTCGGCTCCAACATGAGAGACGCCACCTATTCTGCCCTCCGAGTCAATGAAGGACTGTTTTCGTTCTCCGAAATGGTGTCGAACCCCGATGCTCTGGAGGGAGCTTTGAAGAGCGTGTTCGGCGCTGGGTACGTTTTTGCCGAAAGATCTATCATCACTGAGATGAAGAAAAAGTTTGACTTGAGTTCTCCGGCGAGCTCTTACACAATCAGTGATGCGTTCACAATCGCAAGTAAAGAGATCCGGCGCCGTTCTCGCAATACCTGACCCCTGTCTCGCGATTCCTCCTAAATGATATGACTGCATCCAGGGGAGGTAATTAACAAGATTAATTCAATTCGCGAAAAGGCCTTTTACCCAGGCGGATCCAGTGGAGTTTGCGAGGCGAAAATGACAGCGGGATATTAGAAGCTGGTCTGGGTAAGAATCTGAGGCCTGCGACCCTCGGTCACTTCGTCCCTGACATAAACGAAGATAAATACTGGGGATCCCTCGGAGCCAATTCAGGGAGATACAATGTCAATAAAACTTTCAGCTTGCACTCTGGGTTACAACCGACAGACTACTGTAGAAGAAGCGGTTAAACGGATCGCGAACGCGGGCTACAAAGGAGTGGATCTCTACACGGGCGCTCCTCACGCCTGGCCGCAGGATTTCACCAAAAGGGAGAGGGAATCGTTGAAGAAACTCATTTCCGATCTCGGCTTGAAGCTGACCGGGTTTGCCGTCGCAGGTGGTGGTCTCGGGCTGCAGTACAACTTTAGCAGTCCTCGGGAGAGCATCCGGAAGAACACCCTCCAGTACTATATCGACAACATCCGTCTCGCCGAGGATCTTGGATGCCCGCTGATGAACGTTCTCACGGGACACGTCCTCTACGGTACTTCAAAGGAGCAGGCGATGAAATGGACTATGGACGCGCTTCATGAACTGGTTGCCGAAGCGGAGAAGACCAAGTTCATCCTAGGGCTGCACCCGCAGTACATTGCCGAGAGTCCGCTGATGATCACGGTGGACGATGCGCTGCAGATGATCAAGGAGCTAAACTCTTCCTGCGCCAAGATAATCTACGACACCGCCCAGCAGAACATCAGCTACCGGAACTTTATGGACGACATCCGGAGGGCGGGAAGGCACCTTTGCTACGTGCACGGTGCAGACAATGACGGGGTCCGATGGACGCATGAAGCCCTGGGCAAGGGAACCGTTGACTGGGAGGGGATTGTGCGCGCTCTGGTGGAGATTGATTTCAACGGCTACATATGCACCCAGTCGTGGTCGGAGCTTCCCAATGACGTCGACTCGGTGATGCGAGAGTCCCGCGAATATCTGGAGCAGGTCTTCAAAAAAGTCGGGCTCAGCTCCTCCTAAGTGGGGGGATTTCAGATGCCAGAGTGGAGAGCCTCTTTCATCCCGTACTTCGCCAACACGCCGCAGGAAGCGATTGACGTCCTTTCGCGGTACGGGTACAAGGGAGTCGAGTGGATCGGCTACCTGCACTTTAGGACGCGCGACGAGCTCAAGAACATCGTGGACCTGACCCGGAAGAACGGCCTCGAAGTTGCGAACATCATGTGCTCCTCCGATCTAGTAACGCCGGATGATGCAAAGCGGGCCGAGCGCATAAAGTACACCGTGGAAAAGATCGAGAATGCGAGCTACGCCAATTTAGACAAGGTCAATTTATTCAGTGGCCCCGCCGAGTGGGATCCCGCAGCCCAGAAAATAGGCAAGGATTTTCACGAGGGCGCCGCCTGGAAAAATCTGATCGACTCTTTTTCTACGATCGTCACCGCCGCGGAGAAGTATGAAATCACGATTACGTTCGAGGCGGCCTTCGGCATGCTGGTGCACGACTTTTACACCCTCCAAGAGTTCCTGAGCTACTTTGGCTCAAAGAATCTGGCGGTCAACCTGGATCCCAGTCACATGGTCCTTTACGGAAACGATGTTGCCTACGCCGTGAAGCGGCTAGGAAAGCGGATACAACACGTCCACGTCAAGGACGCTGTCGGCAAGCCCGGAATTCAAAACGAGAACTTTATGTTCCCCATGCTCGGTGAAGGGGTTACCGATTGGAAGGGATTCTTCGACGCGCTTTCGGAGGTCGGCTACGACGGTTTCCTCTCCGTGGAGTTTGAAGCCGAAAATTACCTCCGGAACGTTTGGGGCGGAGACTGGACCAAAGCTGCAGAAGCCTCCAAAGAACAGCTCGACAAGATCACGCACCTTGAGTGACCTTACTTCGCCATGCCCAAGATCTGCCTCGGAGAAGATGGATTTGTAACGCTCGGTCAAGGGCCGAAGATCACGCGGGAGGAGGTACTGTCCTTCGCGCAGAAGGAGGGGTTTAGGGGGATCGAGCTCCACGCGCAGTTCGAAAAGTACGATCTCGGTGCCGCCCAAGCGACCGAGGAGTACTACCAGAAATACGATTTAGAAATCCCCGGGATCCAGACCGGGCACATCGGCTTTTACCATCCACCGATCAGCGAGGATGATGCGACGAGAGCCGAATACGTCGCCGCGATTGACGAAGCGCTGGCGTTTGCAGAGAAACTAGGTGCAAGACATTCCACGCTGACCCCTCCCCTTTTCGCAAGCGACATGACTCCGGAGTACGATCTGCTTCTTGACAGGTACATCCGCGTCGTATCAGAAGTGGCGGGAAAAGCTGAGAAACGGGACGTGATGCTCGCGATCGAACCCGAACCGAATCTTTTCCTCAATGGCGGCGGAATGAGGGATGCCATCGAGGATGTGCGACTGGTCCTAGACACGGTAAGGTCGAAGAAGCTCGCGATTCTTTTCGACATCGCGCACGTCAACATCATCTCCCACGGGGATCCGGTGGGCTTTCTCAAACAGCTCCACGGCCGTGTGAGTTGGGTGCATGTGGCGGATAACGACTTTTCGCTGAGCCCGTTCGGCACGGGAAAGCACCAGACCTTCGGGGAGGGCAACATGGACATGCCCAAACTATTTTCGGCATTGAAAATGGAATGCCCGGGCCTCGCCTGGCTACAGATCGACACCTGGGAACATCCCGCTCCCTTCGACGCGGCGTCGAAGAACAAGAAAGAGCTTGAAAGAATTCTTTTGAAGATCGGCTGGAAGTAATCAGTCCATCGTTACGACCGCGCGGCCCATGACCTTACCCTGCCTGAGGGCATCCAAGGCGTCGTTGATCTTCTCGAGCGGGAAGAAGTCGCTCACAAAGGGTGTGACCACTCCGCTTTCCATGAGCTGGATCGCTTCCACCGTGTCCTGCCGGCCGCCGGAGCGAGAACCCATGATGTCGAGCTCGTTGACGCACAGCTTGAACGTCGAGAGCGGGATCGTGTCGTCGGTTTCGCCCACCACCACTATCCGGCCACCGCGGTGAACGGCTGAGAGCGCCTGGAGCAGCGTATCCCCGCTGCCGACGTTGTCTATGACGATGTCCGCTCCATTTCCGCTCGTGAGTTCCTTCACTGCCTCACCCACGTCTTGAGTGGATGAGTTGATCACCGCATCCGCTCCAAATTTGGCGCCCACTTCCACACGCTGTTGCCTCCTGGCAACTCCGAAGACCCGGGCGCCGGCGTGCTTTGCAATCTGGATCGTACTTTGCCCGACCCCTCCTACACCGATTACTACGACGACCTCGTCCGCTTTAACCTGAGCCCTGCGGCGCACGGCGTGCACAGAAGTCACGACGGCGTCCGCGATCACAGATCCCTCCTTGAAACCGATCTTCGCCGGAAGTAAGAAGAGGTTCTTCGCGGGCGCCTTGAAGTATTCCGCGTAACCGCCGTTAATCCCCACGCCCAGCGCTCCCTTGAAATTGGTGCACATCGTTTCCCGGTTCGTCCGGCAGAAGAAACACTCGCCGCAAGTGAAGAAGATGTTCGGGACCACCCGGTCGCCGACCCGGAACTTGGCCGCGCCGGGCCCAAGCTTTGCGACGACTCCGGCCGGCTCGTGCCCGAGGATGTGAGGTAACTTTGGCTTATAGCCCGTCCCCTCAAGGATGTGTAGATCGGTCCCGCAGATCCCGCAGGCTTTGGTGGCCACCAGAACTTCGCCGTACTGGAGTTCCGGTTCGGGAACCTCCTCGATCGAGAGGGGTTTGTTTATCTCGCGCATCACGGCGGCTTTCATTTTCTTTCGTCGCCTTTTTTTCTAGATCGAGATCGGTCTTTCAAGTTTCGACGACTCGTAGCAAGCCTGGACCATCTCGATCGTCCGCCTCCCGTCCTCGCCCGTGACTAGCGGTTGCTTGTCCTCAAAGATCGAGTCGACGAAGTGGCTCGTTACGTGCGCGTAGGTCTTTGGAAAATCCGCCTCGATCTCGAGATTCCCCAGAGGCCAGTCTCCCGAGGTTGCAGGGTGCCCGGCTTTTACGTAATGAGTCCAGCGGCCGTTCTTGTAAAACATCAGCGGAGGCCCGGCGATCGCCTGTTCCTCGAAACCGTTCACGATGATCAGGCCCTCGCT
>JASHPQ010000052.1 GCA_030037995.1 Nitrososphaerales archaeon
CCTTCCAGACTGTACGTCGCGACCTTCGGACAGGGCCTCTGGGTGACGGACGATTCGGGAAAAACTTGGAGGCGTGCATGGAAGGGAATCGCGAACGATCAAGTGACTTCAGTTGCGGTCAACCCAAACAAGCGCGAGAACGGGTTTGGAGTGGTCTATGCAGGCACCGAACCCAGCTCGTTTTATCTCTCCGACGATGGTGGAGAAACTTGGGAGGAACCCGCGGAACTGACTGAGCTCGCTTCCTCGACCAGCTGGAGCTTTCCTCCGAGGCCGGATACGCACCAGGTGCGGTGCATAGCTGCGGATCCGACTCGCTCCGAAGTGGTCTACGTCGCCATAGAAGCCGGCGCCCTAATTAGAAGCTTCGACGGTGGCAAGACCTGGAAGGATCGAGTGAGGGGAGGGCCTTACGATACTCACACGCTGGCGACGAATGCAAAAGCACCTGGAAGACTGTACTCCGCGGCAGGTGACGGGTACTTCGAGAGCCGCGATTACGGAGAATCTTGGCAAGCACAAGACACCGGGTTAAAGCATCACTATCTGTACTGCGTGGGAGTGCATCCTTGCGATCCTGACACCGTTCTGGTCTCGGCTTCCCCCGGACCGTGGAGAGCGTACAATCCTGAAAACGCCGAATCACACGTTTACAGGAAAACCGCTGGGCAAGAATGGAAGCAGGTAGATCTCGATCACAATACTGAAGGGAGTACCGTGAGCGTTTTTGCCCCCAATCCTGACGTCGAAGGAGAATTCTATGCGGTCAATAACCTCGGCGTATACCGGTCTTCCAACGCCGGTGCTACCTGGGAAAAGCTGGTTATTCCCTGGCCGGAAGCTTACAGGCAGAACGTGAGGAGCGTTGCCCTAACTAAGAACTAATATCCTCTATTTTCCCGGAGGGCGATATTGCGCGGTCTTCTTGACAGCTTGATCTACTTCTTCGACGGTTATCAGTGGAGTGAGCTTGATCGTAGTCGTTCCACTCGCATTGACTGCGGCTGAGAGCGACACGGCGCTCGTTTGATCGGGAACGTCCACGACGCCACAGGCATCCATGTCCCCAAAAGCGTAGTAAAAGGACTCGAGTCTCCCTCCAACGCTCTTTAGTAGTTGGTCTGCTGCTTCTCGGCGCTTCGATCCGCCCTCTTTCATGACTCCCTTCATACCGTCTACCGTATACTTTGCTGCGAACAGATATTTCGGCATAAACGCTTGACCCGAAGAGCCGCTTTAATTATTTGCGCAAAGATTTGAATGATTGCGTCACTCAAAATCTCTTGCTTACGGCTGTTCGGGGATGCCTATCACCTGCGTGTAGTCTCTAGCCGGGAGTAGCTGATGAAGTTTCAATGGATCTATCAAATGGCTATTGATTGCGCGCGCGTGAAAGACCTCCGAGGGGGCCCTCCTTCTAAAACTAAAGCAAGCGTGTTTTGATTCCGATACGCGGAAAAATATTGGCTTAAAATAAAGACCGACTGGATCTCAATATGGGAAATGTACATACCAAATCTGGATCGTGAATTTTTATCCCATCTCGGAAAAAAATCGTGAGAGCGCGTACAGATCCCTTTGGAATAAAATAAAAATCCCAGAAAAGCTCCCTTATTGCGTTGTCAGCTCTGCCGCACTGAAAAAAGAATGCAGAGTTGCAAATCGTAACGAATACAGTGCGACGACTTGACCGGCAACCGAAGGCCTGACAAGAATTCAGTACAAATGGGTAGCTCTAAGCGTAACAACAGTCGGCACCGTGATGGCCGGCGTCGATGCAAGAATAGTGCTCGTGGGACTGCCCACCATTGCAGTACAGCTGCATGCGGGAGTTGCCGAAGTGATCTGGGTAAGCCAGGCATACCTCTTCGCTAGTACCTTGGGACTGCTCCTGATCGGGAGGACGACGGATCTCGTCGGCAGGGTGAAGATCTACAACTACGGGTTTATCGTGTTCACCGTGGGTTCGGGCCTCGCCGCATTATCTTTCACGTCGGCAGAGCTCATACTTTCCAGGATGGTGCAGGGCGCCGGCGCGGCGATGATCATAACGAACGCCGCGGCCATTTTGACGGACGCCACGCCCCGAAACGAGCTCGGAAAGATTCTGGGCATGAACAGCGTCGCCTTCCGCATGGGTTCCATAATGGGCCTCACCCTCTCGGGGGTGATCCTCTCGATAACGAGCTGGCGGGCTTTATTTTACATCAATATCCCTATCGGGATCTTTGGAACGGTCTGGGCACACTACCGGCTCAAGGAAATCTCGACGAGGGACTCTTACAGGAGGATGGACTGGGTCGGCTTTGGCACTTTCTCCGTGGGGCTGGGCCTCGTCCTTCTCGCGATGACCTACCTCAGCTTCGGACTCACCGGTTACGAGCCGGGCTTCGCCATGCTGGCTTCCGGTATCGCCCTGCTCCTCTTCTTCATCCGATACGAGCTCCGCGGCAAGATCCCTGGACAGCCGATCCTCGACATGAACCTCTTCAAGATCAAAGAATTTGCGGGCGGATCTATTGCCACCATGTTCAACGCGATCGCGTGGTCCGGGATCCTCATCATGGTTTCGTTTTACCTCCAGGTGATCGTCGGATACACCCCGCTCCAGACCGGTTTGAGCCTGCTCGCGCTCGACTCGACGTTCATCTTTGCGGCGCCGATCTCGGGGAGGCTCTCGGACAAGTACGGATCTAGGTCATTTGTGATGGCAGGTCTCACGATCAGCACGGTCGCCTTTTTGCTGTTTGCGTTCATCAACGCCACGACAGGCGTCCCGGTCGTGCTGCTCGCGCTCGGCCTTTTAGGCGTCGGCACCGGGATGTGGGTGTCTCCCAACATCAGCTCGATAATGGGATCCGTCCCGGCGAACCGGCGGGGAATCGCTTCCGGCTTTAGAATCACCCTCTCGAACATCGGCGACACACTGAGTTTCGGTCTCGCTATCCTCCTGATGACCCTGGTCATCCCCTATGCGGCGCTGAACAACTTGGTAGACAGCTACTCCATTCCTGGCGCCGTGATCGTGGGAAAGGGGGAGTTCATACACGGCTTCCAGCTCGTCGCCGTGGTTCTGGCGAGCATCAACTCGATCGCGATCTTCCCTGCATCGTTTGCAAAGAAAAGAGCGGTCCTCTCGACGGTCGAGGAAGACGAGAAAAAAGTGGACGCTACGGCCTAGAA
>JASHPQ010000053.1 GCA_030037995.1 Nitrososphaerales archaeon
GCCGTCCAGGTCGCGATATCATGTTGCATCGTACTCCGGAGCCACGATCGGATCGCCCCATGTTGTAAACAAATATGGAAATGCAGCGTCATAATGCTGAAGGTTCATGACGAAAGAATATGGGCCGGTGATGTTGACAAAATTTTCTGCGAGCACTTCATTCACCCAAGGCTCGTTGTAGGCTTGACTTTGTCCGCTGAGAACGTTGCTCAGGCTCGTGTTAGCAAGCTGCTGCACTATCCAAGACGGACCGTATCCGCCGAGTGAAGTCGGATCCGACCCATCAATTATGAATCCTCGGAGGATTGAGAAATATGCAGCCGTTGAATTGAAAGCTTCCCCATCGGCAAACGTGATTCCAGTTCGGAGATTGAAATCAACCGTCTTGTGATCCGCCGCAACCGTGTAATTCTGGGCTAGCCATGGGATAGTCTCGGTTCCGCTCGACCCATTGTACCAGATCAAGTATTCGTAGATGTTGTTCATGATTCCGAGATCGTAGCCGATGTAGTCCACCGTCGGGTCCAAGAACTGCGGTGTGGTAATTGTCTCATAGGTAAGAGTTGAAGGTACAGAAACCGACGTCGAACTGGAAGACGAACTACTGCTGCTGGATGAGCTAGAAGTAGTCAAAGTCGAAGACGAGGAGCTCGAAGAAGTCGATGAAATCGATGACGAGCTCAATGACGAAGACGATGAACTTGTGGTGGGTGGCGAGACGGTAGTTGTTAGTGAACTCGAGGTGGTCGTTGTCGTTGATTTTACACTAGAGATCGCGACATACGCTCCTCCCGCCGCAATTAGAATGATAACTATGACGACTACAACAATAAGTCCTACTCTGCTGAGACCAGTTCTTGAAAGGTTCAAACTACCGGGTAGCCGCTCGTGCGTTAGTTAAGCATTTCCTGAAAATGCAGGAAAGAAAATTGCAAGGTCACCGGTGGTGATCGACTCTCTCGCGGATCTCTCTGGCGCGAAACTCCTCCACAAACGAAAGAAGCTTTTGCGAGCAGGCATCGAAGATCTTCCTCCCTTTTTCCTCTGTGGATCTAGTGGGATCTCCCATCGTCCCGGTGTCGCTCATCCTGCTCCACCAGTCCATGAACTGCACGCTGCCTCCCGCCGTGCCGAAAGACTTTCCCCCGGGGAGCACGCCGTAGTTTACGAATTTGGATTTTTCAAAGCCCCAGTCTCTCGTGGCTTTTCCCATATCGACGTTGTCCGGATCCAGGTAGAGCATGAGTGAGGTCTCGATCTCCCCGGCGTGGGCGTCTTCTCCTTCCAGAAGCTCGAACACCTCAGGCGCGATCGCAAGATAATCGAGAGAAGCGCAGAGACTCTTCTCGCTCTCCAGCGTGATCCTCCTCGCCGCGATCTCCATCGGGGCGGAGTTGCTCCCGTGGCCATTGACCAAGATGATCTTGGCAAACCCATGGTGCGCGAGGCTTTTCCCGATGTCGATTACGAAGCGGATTAGGGTCTCGTGGTTGATGTGAATAGTGGCGGGAAAATCAAGGTGGTGCTCGTTGTACCCATAACCGACGGCGGGCATCACAAACGAGGCCGCGGGTTTCCTTTTTGCGACCTCCACGCAGATCCGTTCCGCGATGAAGGCGTCCGTCTTCGTCGGCAGGTGCGGGCCGTGCTGCTCCGTTGAACCAACGGGAATTAGGGCAACTCGCCCGTCTTTTGCCGCCGCGTTAGTTTCCGGCCAGCTCATGTCCGCGTAAAAGATCTTTTCTTGGGTCAGGGCTGCCACCGGTACTTGTCTACCACGTTCTGGTCGATCTCGATCCCGAGTCCCGGCAAATCCGGGACTATTAGTTTGCCTTTTTCAATCCGGAACTTCTCTTTGGATAGTTCCGAGACGAGCGGGTTGGATTCCTGCTTGAACTCCATCAGGAAGCCGTCCGGAGCTGAAGCGACGAGCTGCATGGAGGCTGCGCTGTTGATTGCGGTGCTCCAGTTATGCGGCACCCATCTCACATTGTTTATCCTCGCGAGCTCGATCACCCTTTTCATTTCGGAGATCCCTCCCACCTTGCTCGCGTCCGGCTGGAGGAGGTCGGCCGCATGCCGAGTGATCACTTCTGCAAAGTCGTAGATGGTGTAGAGTCCCTCCCCGAAAGCAATCGTCACGTCAGTGGAGTTGGTGAGGCGCTCGTACCCCCTAAGATCGTCCTGCGGGAGGGCCTCTTCCAGCCAGAAGATCCCGTACTTTTCAAAGCGCTTCGCCATCCGGATGGCGTGGTCGGAACTCCAGTTCACGTAGCGGCCGACGTCGACCATGATGTTTCCCTGCGGCCCAAAAGTTTCCCTAATCGCCGCGATCATCTTCTCGTCCGCCTCGGGGTTTGCCCCAAAGGGTTTTGAAGGAATCATCCCCCAGCCGAATTTTGCTCCAAAGTAATCCTCCCGAATGTAGCGTGCTCCCTTTTCGGCCGTTCCCCACACATCGTCCATATCGAAGAGTAAGCTGGCGTAGAGGGGTATCTCGCTCCGGTAGCGTCCTCCCAAGAGCCTTGAAGCAGGGACGCCGTAAGACTTCGCCGCGATGTCCACTAGGGCCGTGTCGATCCCGCTCTGGGCGAAAGTGGTGAGACCGCGGCGGCCGAACCAGGAGGTGTCTGTGTAGAGTTTCTCCCAGATCTTTCGATAGTCTCGCGGGTCTTCGTCTTTGATCCTGGGAACAAAACCCCTTTCAATCAGGGTCTTAACCGCCAGTGCCGACTCGCCGTACTCCCCGCCTGTGCAGCACTCGCCCCAGCCATCAAACCCTTCGTCGGTTTCGACGTGGACGACGACCTGGAAACCGGCGTACCCGCCGACGTTGAGCTCTGACTCGTGCGAACCCGTATCTTGAGCATGGAGAATTATTGGGTCGATTTTCTTGATCTTCACAAAAATGACGGCGACTCCCGAGTTATTTAAGGAACAGTCGTGAAGTCGGGAACTTTCTACGGCAAATAATATCAAGCCGGATAATACACTAGCCAGATCTCCGCCGGCGACCTAGGGTGGATTTCCCGGCATTGCGGATCTGTTTGAAAGTATGACAGAGGAAAAAAATCTCGAAGGGACTGCAGCTCCGCAAGAGTTTCGCGGCGCCGGGTCTTCGCATGCCACCAGGATTCTGCTGGTGCTCACGGGTGTGGCGCTCCTCGTGAACTATGTCGAAACGATGGTGATCCCTGGAGTTCCCACAATCCAGAAGGACTTTGCCACTACTGCTACCATTGCCTCGTGGATCACCTCCGCCTATCTGATCGTGGGAAGCGCAGTCTCCCCTCTTTTTGGGAAGCTAGGGGACATTTACGGCAAGAAGAGAATGTTTCTCATCTCGCTCGTTTTCTACATCGTCGGCGTGGGCGTGGCGGGGTTCTCCCCTTCGATTTACTTTCTCATATTTGCTAGGGCACTGCAGGGAATTGGCTTTGCCATAATCCCGCTCAGCATCGCGATCATCACCGACGTGTTCCCCAGGGAGAGAGTCGCGGTGGCGCAGGGGATAATCAGCGGCACTTTCGCGATTGGCGCTGCCGCTGGGCTGATTATTGGCTCGTACGTAGTGCAAGACCTTGGATGGCAGTACGCGTTTCATACCGCCCTGGTACTGAGCCTCGTGCTCTTTGCGGTTGCGGCGAAGATCCTGCAGAAAGACATCGTGAAAGCCGTGAGCAAGGCCGTGGATTACGCGGGGGCGGCCATCCTCATGGCCGGCGTGACCCTCATCCTTCTTTACGTGACGGAAGGCCCGACCCTAGGCTGGCTGAGTGTCGATGAACTTTTGCTTCTCGTACCCGGGGCTTTCCTGACCTTCATTTTCTTCGTGTTTGAAAGGAAGCGAGAAAATCCGTTAATGCGCCTCAGCCTGTTTCGCATAAGGAACGTACTTGTAGCAAATCTCGTTGGCTTGGTTTCCGGAATGATCATGTTTATGCTCTTCTTTGCGCTCGTCTATTATTCTCAGCTGCTGAAGCCATTCGGTCTGAATCTGGATATTATCGCAGCCGGATTGACCCTTGCCCCCTCTACTCTTGGGATGCTCATCGGGGGAGTAGTTATTGGAAGGTTCTTGGCGAGGATCGGGCCCAAGCCCGTCCTCATGCTGGGATCAGCCATTCTGGGAGTCGGAGAGCTCTTTTTCCTCATCAATAGATCCAGTTCCACTTTTGTCGCCGCCGATCTTTTCGTTGCGCTGTTCGGGGTGATCTGCATTCTCGTGCCGCTCGTGAACATGCTTGCGATTTCTCTGCCGAGGGATAACGTGGCGGTGGGACTCGGGATTAACACCATGCTGCGCAATTTGGGAGGAGCCATCGGGCCGGTACTTGCGACTACGATAATGGCGAGTTATACTACGCCACTTTATGAAAAGATTGCCGGTGTGAGCGTTCCGGTAGCCCAGCTTCCTTCTTCTACCGCCTTCAATATCATCTTCGTCATCGGAATTGCGCTGGCGGTGCTTATTGCCGTGATAAGCGTAGCTGCAAAGAACTATACCTTCAAACAACAAGCTCAACCTCCTCCCGCGACGCATTGAGAGCTTCGGTTCTTCGAGTCTGAAATTGAAACTTACCGGTAAAGAAAAAATTCTCATCAATTCCAACGATATTTGTCGGCTATCTACGATAAACTTTGACAACGGATGGCCGCACTGCGTTCCCGTGGGTTATGTGTTCATCGAGGATCTATTCTACATTCCTGCCAGCAATAATTCGAAGAAGGTGAAGAATCTCGCAAGGAATAGGAATGCCACGATTGTCATAGACGAGGAGAAAAGGGAGAGCGGGATCATGCTGGAGTGCGTGACAAAGATTCTGAGGGGAAAGAAAGCTGAGCTACTCACAGAGCACATGAAAAATAAGAAGGGATGGCAAACCGGTGAAGATGCCGTGATTATCCAATTGAACCCATTGCGAAAAGCCAGCTGGATTCTGAATTGATGAATGATGTCGGGCGGTAAATTAGTAGAGACGTCCATTCGTCCGCAAACTATATTAGATTACAGTAATAGTGCTGTAGTCATACTGTTTAATCCAAATTTGGAGAAGACAGAGAAAAAACCAGAAAAGTGAAAGAAGCAATGAGCGAAGCTATAGAAGTGGATATTGGGGACCTGCCGGGTGTTGGTCCAGCTACGAGGGCTAAACTTGAAAGTGGCGGAATAACCACCATCTTGGATCTCGCTGCCTCCACGACGAACGAGCTGGTAGATAATATGAATCTCACCGAGGAGACGGCGCACAACTTGGTGTATGAGGCGCAAAAGCTCCTTAGAGAGAAGGGCTATCTTGAGAAGGATCTTGTCTCGGCGAACGAGCTGTTTGCAAGGAGGGCAAAGATGCTCAGATGCACTACATACTCCGCGAACCTCGATGACCTGCTGGCAGGGGGAATCGAGACGCAATCGGTCACGGAATTTTACGGTGAGTTCGGATCCGGCAAGACTCAGATCTGTCACACTCTTTGCGTTTCTGCGCAGCTTCCCGTAGATCAGCACGGACTGGAAGGTTCGGCGCTGTACATTGACACCGAATCCACGTTCAGGCCGGAAAGAATTGCCCAGATCGCTCGGGCCAGGGATCAGGATATAGAAAGCGTCCTGAACAACATCCACATTGCGAAGATCTATAACGCCAGCCATCTGGAGCTAATCGTCAGGGCAATGGGCGGGCTGATCCAGCAAAACAACGTCAGACTCGTAATCGTAGACAGCATAATCAGCCTGCACCGGGCAGAATTCGTCGGGAGAGGTACTCTCTCCGAGAGGCAACAAAAGCTCAACGCCATAATGCACCGGCTGAAGAGAGTTGCAGAGATTTACAACGTGGCGGTGGTCATCACAAACCAGGTCCAGTCCACGCCGGATACCTTCTTCGGCGACCCTACGAAGGCTGCGGGGGGCAATATCATTGGGCACGCTTCGACCTATAGAATCTACCTGCGCAAGGCCGGTCAGGAGCGCAAGGCGATAATGATCGACAGCCCCATGCATCCGTACGGCGACACGAACTTCATGGTGGTCGAGGGTGGGATTACTGATCCTCCGGACAAGAAGCCCATCAAGATACTGAAGAATCCTCCTTCATCAAAGCATCTGGAAAAGGAAGATGAGGAAGAGTAGAGCAGAAACTCTACTCCGAGCTCTTTTTGCTACTTTTCCGCTTGCCTCAATACCAGGCCCGAACGGTGGTATGGCAGGGGCAAGGACAGACGATGTGATAGACCAGGCCGTCTACCCGGATTGAGGACTGGTTTTCGTGATTGTGCTTGCACTCGGCGCAAACCTGGACTGCGAACGACATTAGCCGTTGAGAGTGGTTTTCGTTTCTAATACTCCCAGCTCAAGCACAATTGACAAAAAGCTCTCAAAGAAACTGACCTCTGGCTCGCCATGGTTTCACAATTCGTTTCAAAATCGATTGGAAACCCCAGAGTCTTCAGGGAAGGGTTGGGGCATCTCAAGCAAAAGGACCCCCTCTTGGCGAGCCTGATTGAGAGGCACGGCGTTATTCCATTCAAACCCGAAGGGGAGATGTTCGAGTCGCTCGTGGAGTCCATCCTTACGCAGCAGCTCGCGTGGCCCGCGGCTTCGGCGATCATAGAGCGGGTGAAGGCTCTCTATTCAGGAGGAGTGATAGAAGCGGCGGCACTCTACGCCACTCCCTCGGGGAAGTTGAGGAAGGCAGGGGTTTCTCCCCAGAAGATCCGCTATCTCAAGGACTTCTCCAGGCGGGTCTACAAGGGGAAGCTCGACTTGGAAGCCCTGAAAGAAAAGGAGGACGGGGTACTGCTGGAAGCTTTAGATGAAGTATTGGGAATCGGGCCCTGGACCATCCACATGCTGATGATCTTCACTCTGGGGCGGCCGGACGTGTTACCGGTGGACGATCTGGGGATCCGCAAGGCCGTCCAGAAGGTCTACTCGCTTCCCGAGATCCCGGGGAAGGTGGAAATCGAACAGTTTGCGAAAAACTGGCATCCGTACTGCTCCATCGCGTCGCTGTACCTCTGGCGACACAAAGACACCGACAAGGAAGTAAAGCTCAATATTCAGGCGAGAAAGAAAGCCTGAGTGTCGAATTGCCTAACTACAAGGGCTACGCAAATCCATCCCTAGTCATTTCGGTGGAGGAAGCCCGCAAGCTGATGAGCGAGCCTGACGTCATTTTCATCGATACCAGAAATTACTGGAAGTACGCAAAGGGCCACATACCGGGGGCCTTCAACCTTGAGCTGTATGCCTTTCACTGGATGGATACTTCGAAGGAAGGGATCGAGGCGTTTGCAAGAGAGATGGGAATGTTATTCGGATCGCTCGGAATCGGCCCTAGAAACACGGTCGTGTTTTATCAGAACATCAGCGGTTATGACGCAGCTCGCGGGGTGTGGCTCCTGAACTTCTTGGGACACAATAAAACAGGACTGCTGGATGGTGGATTGAATCTGTGGAAGAGGAAGCGGTTGGCAATGAGCAAGACGGATCCGAAGCCACGCGCGGAGAATCCCAGCTTTGAAACCAGGATCGACGAATCCCTGGTGGCCACCAAAGCATCACTGCTTTCTTCGATAGCAGCAAAATCCTCGCAGGTACTGGACGTGCGAAGCGAGGGAGAGTTCAATTCCACCTTTCACAGGGCACGAAAATCGGGACACGTTCCGGGAGCCGTAAATCTTGAGTGGAAAATGGCACTGCGAAGAGACGGCACCTTAAAAGCGGCGGGAGAGCTTTTGAAATTGTACGCTCCCTTGA
This sequence comes from Nitrososphaerales archaeon, assembly GCA_030037995.1. GTDB lineage: Archaea > Thermoproteota > Nitrososphaeria > Nitrososphaerales > CADDZS01 > DATLTL01. The sequence goes on from JASHPQ010000053.1 coordinate 7,760, forward strand.
ATCCGAAGTTAGAAACCACCACTTACTGCCAGAGCGGCTACCGCGCAGCCCACTCTTGGCTCGTTCTGAAATTGCTGGGTTTTGAAAACGTCCAAAACTATCTTGGATCCTGGTACGAGTGGGGCAACGCCACGGAGACGCCCGTCACGCTAAAGAATTAGCAAACTTCGGAGAGTTTTCAGATCTTGAATATTTCATTCAGGGGCTTTGAAATGAGCTACTATAGGACGAATCCTTGATGGGTAGCAAAAGCAGTATCGCTCAGTTCGTCGACAGGGTGTTCAACGAGGACGTTTTGGAGCTGCTGCGAAAGCTCCCCGACGCATCTGTGGATTGCGTTTACGCCGATCCGGATTACAACGTGGGCATAAAGTACAACGACGTTTCCTACACGAAAAAATTCGACGATTACATTGACTGGTGCGTTTCTTGGAGCCGCGAGAGTCGCAGAGTACTGAAGAACGATGGAAATTTTTTCATCATCAACTATCCAAAGAACAACGCCTATCTCAGGACAAGGTATCTGGACGGGGCTTTTTTCGAAGTAAACGAGTACGTCTGGGTCTACAACACCAACATCGGCCACAGCCCGAGACGATTTACCACTGCGCACAGATCGATATTACACTGCACCAAATCCAAGGAAAACCGGTTCTACAAGGAAAATGTCGCGCAAGCCTACGAGAACCCGACGGATCGCAGGATAAAGCAACTGATCAAAAACGGCCTCCCGGGGCGGATGCCGTACAGCTGGCTGTACTTCAACCTCGTGAAAAATATTGGAATCACAAAGACCTTTCACTCCTGCCAGATCCCTGAAGGCCTCTCCGGGACGCTGATAAAAGCGAGCACCCAGCCGAAAGATCTTGTCTTAATTTTGTTCGGCGGTAGCGGCTCGGAGATTTCGCAGTGTCTAGCGTTGAACCGGCATTACGTCTCGGCAGAGATCGACGAAACGTACTACAGGCTCATTTTGGACAGGCTCCAAAGAGGTGGCGGAGTGCCGGAGCGGCACCGCATGATTTCGCTCATGAAGACCACTTCCAGTAGAAAAACGCGTGACTAAATTCACGTGTCAAAGGGATCTGTTTGGTTGCGAAAAGTGTTACTGACTTCTCAGTACATATAAAAAAAAGGCACAAACTCCGGGGAGTGTCGTCGGGTTCAGACAGAAGTTGAGGCGGCACACATTCAGGAAAAGTAATGCGACTCGAGATGCTAGGCTAATCGCAAGATCTTACCAACTATTTTTTCGTGTTTCTCCTCATCTGTATCGATCCATTCGAGGAGAAGCCGTGCTACGGGGTGCGCAGTCCTCACGTTCCTCCTCAGGTTTACTTCGCTCGCCGAGTCTTCCAGACTGATCATTTGTTCAAGTACGCTACGATCCGGAGCCTGAAATCTTCTCTGCCCGCTTCCGTTTCCTAATTCTATCCATGATATGATTTGCGAAACGATGTCTCCGTGCTTGATACTGTCTGACGCAATGAGTCTCAGGAGGAGTTTTGTGTGCTCATCTGACGTTTTGTTAGCAAGCTCCAGATATTTTTCCGCTGCTGTTAGCTCAAGCTGTAATCTTTCCCTCAGCAGTTTCATGGACTCCGTGTTCCCCTCCGCTTCACCTGCTCCCCCCGAAACCGTCGCGACTCCACCTTTATTTATGATCATTAATTGACGTGCCGTCTCGAGGAGCTCCGCCGTTTCCAGTCCTCCAGGGAGACCAGATCTGATCCTCCTGGCAAGCTTCTCTGCAATTGGGCTGACGATCTCATCAACACGATTGAGCTCATGAGAGTCGCCACCCCTCTTTCCTTTGAGATACTGAGTAATTGCTGGTCGGGTGACATTCAACCGCTCCGCGATGTCTTTTACATGAAAGCCTTCCCTTGCCAATCTTTCTGCCAAATGAGCCCTTATCAAGGGTATTAGACGTTCCTCGTTTTTGATTTCGCTGACTTTCACTTGAAAATCACACCATCCTCCCGTTCCAGTGTCAGCCTCATGTTAATAACAGTGTTATCTGTTTAGTTAACATCGTGATTGTTAAATATGCCGTATGGCATATTATTAACAAATGGTCGACTTCTTAGAGACACTGCTTTTTTCCGCAATCATGGGTTTGTCTATCTTCCTATCGCTGCCAGTTGTTCTCAAGAAGCAAATGAGTGATTCCGCCAAAAAGATGTTGCTCGCGATCGCAATCGGCATACTCGTCTTTTTGATGGGGGATGTCTTCACCGATGTCACTCCTGATCTGTATAACGGCTCTCTGTACGGCTATGGTTCATCCTTTTTCTTCGATGCGGTGTTTACAGTAGCGCTTATTTTGGGATTCTTCGCGCTATTCTACATAGAAGGTAGATCAAGAACTGGTCTTACGCCCGTGCAGCTGTCACTGCTGATCGCATTGGGAATCGGCTTGCAAAATCTCACGGAGGGTCTGGTCTTCGGCTCCTTGGGCGTAGCGATGGGACTTACCGGCGTAACACTGGTCGTGCTCATCGGGTTCACTTTCCAGAACGTAACGGAGGGGTTTCCGATCGTATCCCCGTTTTTGGGGCGAATGGACTGGAGGATGGCCGTGTTGCTTGGACTCTTTCTCGTGGGTGGCCTCCCCACGATACTTGGCGGAGCAGTCGGATTCTATTACAACTCGAAAATCTTTGATGTGTTTTTCGACGGTCTGGCTATCGGAGCAATCTTGTACGTTATTCTTCCAATGCTGAAGGTTCTTTTACGAGAGACTGACCTGACCAAGCAAAAAATCGCGTACGCTGGCATCTTCATAGGATTCGCCTTAGGCTTCATCGTCAACTTACTATAAGAGAAGAACACCTGTAATCATTGTTTTCCCGTTGCGTCGATCAAATGTGAACGAATCCTGACTCGCATCCTCGTTTCACCGCCACTTCCAGTAGCTGCAGCAAGATCATTATCGGATCCTACACCGAGTACGCCCGATACTGGTCGTAGGAATCCTGATCTACCGAATCATGGTAACCGCAATAAAGGCATAGTCGTTACCGCAGCGATCCTCATTCTCTTGCTACTTTTTGCTATTGTTACTTATTATCCATCCTGGATCTCACTCTCTCCATCCAAGGTGAGTGCGAATTCTTCATCGGCGACTTTTCTATCAACGACTTCTTTTAGGAGACAAAACACTAGTTCGGTATCTCAATCTAATACTTCGAAAACCGGTCTACGAAGCACAGCATCAAGTTCGGCCTCAGAGTCAACTGTGTCAGCTCTAAATAATTTTCAACCCGTGAACCCAGATATTCAAAATGGATCGGCAACTGTTGATTATCCTGCAAACTACACCATTCTCACTGATTATGCTCTAAATTTGATCAATACGGATCGAAGCGACAACGGCCTGTCAAATCTTACCTTGAGTCCTATATCTTCCGCCCAGCAACACGCAGATTCGATGGATTATTACGGGACATACAGTCACTGGGATGTTCAGGGATACAAGCCCTACATGAGGTATACATTGTTAGGCGGAACTGGTTCTGTGGCTGAAAATATAGCTCTCAATTACTGTCGTGGGACCAGTGATCCTTCGGAGACCAGTGTAGTTTCATGCTCCATTCAAACTATAGAAAATTCGTTGAACCAATCCGAATGGGCCATGATGAACAACGATTCTATCTGTTGTGGTAATGGTCATAGGGATGACATACTGCAACCACTTCACAACAGAGTTTCCATTGGGATTGCCTATAACACGTCTTCGAGCGTCGTCTTCTTTGTTGAAGATTTCGAGAACTATTATTTGGGATTTAATTCATTGTCATTTCAGAACGATATTGTGAGCATGGATGCGAACATTGACAGCACAAATATCAGTCTGACTCCTTGGATTCACTATCCCAATAACTCTATTTCGAGCGGATCTTTTGTCGTTGTCTATTACGATCCAACTCCATCAGAAATTAGTTCTCTTCCAGCAGTTAGCTGTTTCAGCGAGGGTGACTCGTGTCAAAGGTATCAGGAGTGTGCCTCGCATAGCGAACTCAATGAGACGGCTAACTGCAGCTACTGGGGCGGATACGGCCCGGGCACCTTTGTTGCGGAGATTTTTGGTCCATGCCCACCGAGATATGAGTGTTCCAGCCAGCTGGAGGGAGGAGGGACAGCCACGTTCGCTAGCATATGGAAAATATCCGGTTCGTCATTTGACGCTCAGTTTTCCCTTTCTTCCTTTGTTCAACAATATGGAAATGGGGTTTACACCCTGTATTTATTGCCACAGGGATCCAACGATTCAATAACAAGTTATTCTCTCTTTGTGACGTGAGGATCGCAGTTCAAGGGCCTTTCGACCGACGTTCCAAGTGGCGACAAAATCTAATGGTACTTTCTCTTTGTGAAGCAAAGGTACTTCCTATTGAAAGGCAATTGCAGTGCGATTTCCATTTAGGGTAAATGGATTGAGAAACCCTTCCCACTTATTTCTATTCATGATTATACTATTTTATATTCAGTTTGTCCTTCGATTCCTCAGCGTTTACATCCAGAACTTCGACTCGGTCGAACCCTTCTTCCACTGATGGCGGCTCCAGAATCTTACTGTAGAACCTAACCGCTCTGTCGGGAACTCTGCCTTTTCCCTGCCGCGTTGCGTTTCTCTCAAGAGCTAGCTCTAACGGAGAGTTGAGGAAGATTGCCCTAACGGGAACTCCGAAGAGCTTTGCCATTTTGATATATTTAGATCTCGATCTTTTCGTCGTGTTTGTGTTGTCGATGATAATATCGCGGCCGTTCGCCAATGAGTTTGTAATCTCTTCATCCTCCTTACTTCTAGTGTGCAAGGTATCCAGATTAATCCGTCTGTAATTCGGGAATGAATTGAGCGCGAGCGTGGTCTTGCCGCTCCCCGGGACACCAACGAGTACGACTATCTCCAAGCTTTAAGACACCGAGTCAGGGATTTGCTCACCTTCCTGTTTGAACTGCCATCGATTAAAATGATTGATAGAGTGGAAGCTTAGCTAAGCATTGAAAAGTTGCTACTGGCTCATAAATCCGCTATATGGCAGTCTGAATCTTGGCACTTCGAAATACTAGCTCTGTTATGTAATCCAGAACCCCAACTACCTTCGTTAGTGGAATATTACCGCCCGTAATCTCCTGCTCCACTTCGGAGAAATAATCAGAGTGACCGGGAAAGGTGGAGTTAGAGATCCTGACAAGGTTTTCCAGTTCGGCCAGTACTAGGCGGTCTGACACGTGTCGGCCGTTGTAATTTATGGCATGCGAGAGCGGCCCTATCCTACTCTTTATTGACTCAGCGAGTAACGAGATTTTTTTAGGCTCCAACCACTCTTTCGTTTTCCCATTTAGGCGGTACCGTTATTTATATTGGAACCAATATCGAAACAAATCATATCGATACCCAAAGTATCTGTTTTATCTGGATCTGGATCCGGGATCAGTACCGCGTCTTCACGCGGATAGTTGTAGTGTCTATCCCTGTCGTGCCGTTGGGGGCTCGATCTTTTGGCGAGCCCCCATCGCTTCCAATGTTCTGCGTGATGCGCGAGAAAAAAGAGAGAGAAAATTTGAAAACCGTAATGAAGTATAATCCCGCATTTTGTAAGACCTGTCAGAAGAGCGAGCGTGCCTCGCCGAACCTTGCGAGGGTACAATTCAGCGACTGCGACGAGCACTTTCATCAGCGGATGAAGAGGCTTGTCCTGATCGGCGGATTCTACTACGCCTGAGCAGCTTTGCAGATCCTCTTTTTCGCGAAGCTGATTCACGAAGCTCTGAGCTTCAACATGCTCGCGAGGGGGCTCGGGAACTAGAGAAAGCTATTTTGACTGGAAGTTTTCTCGTCCTTTATCACAATTGCGTTAACTGACGGTAATGAGACAGGAATCTTCCCGGGAACTTTTCACGAAGTGATAAGTTCAGTCACTGATTTTCTTTTACGGATTTTACCTGTTCTGCGAGTGACTTTCTCAAAACAGAGCTGGGGGGCTTTGCCTGGCCAGCCTTGAACATGAAAAATCCTCCTGCGGCCATAAAAACGACAGCGAGAAGCTCTAGGTACGGGTTATACCTTAGGATGAATGGACCTAAGCCGAATTGCACAAGCGAAACCGAGGAAAAGGCAGAGGCGAGCGAAGACACGAGAAATGCTGCCCCTATCGCCGCATAGATTAAGAAGTCACGCGTTGTGGACAATTGAGGCGCCCACCTCCGTTCTGAACCCCTCAGGATATACGCTTTTCATGGCAAAAGCACAATCCCGCGTGCGGGAATTCCCGAGTTTTTAGACTAGCGCTAAAGATCGGGCGTAGGTACCACCAAAGCAGAATGATGATTATTCCAGAGAGAGCGCTGTTTCTTTCCGTAAGCCTCCTTTGCTAGTAAGCGACGGTGCTGATACAGCCAACTTTCCATTGGTACTTGCAAGAGAGGCTTCCTTAGACGAGAGATACTGCGAGTGCCTGGTCAGAGGCAGGTCGCAGAGAGGGATGCTTGTCAGACTCCTGGCGATATTCGAATCCCGGGGAATCGGAGTACTGAGCTGCTCCTACGAATCCGACAACGCAGCTTTTGCCGCGACTTTGGTTTTGGAGCTAAAGAACAACTCTGATTCCGAAACGCTCACTCTCGTTGAAAAGCTGATGGACACCAAGGTCGTTTCGAGCGTAGAGTTCTCGCCGCTGAAGGGAAGAAAGTTCGCGAGTTTTCGGTTCCCGATCGTCATTTTGCCCGGGGAAAGAGGGGTAGTCGTCCAACCGCAATTACTGATGAATGGGCTTGCCGAGGATGCCAAACAGGAACAAACAATTACTATCCTTGAAGGAGGAAGAAGCTACGGGCATTCGTTTGCCAAGCTCCTGCATGAAAGAAAAACGGGAGAAAGGGATACTGACATTATGATCCAGAGCTTGAAAGTGACTGGTTGGGGGATCGGGGAGTGCAAAGAAAATGAGAAAGGTGACATCACATTCATCATGAAAGATCCCGTATTCGGATTAGATTCAGAGCACGATAGCGAAAGCAGATTTCTCGTCGGCATGATACAGGGAATGATCGAAGAGATTTTCAGTCGCCCGATGTCTTTGCAAGGCGACCGGTTTGACGGGAAGACGAACTCGCTGGTCATTAAACTCACTAAACGCGATACGTCGAATTAGCGGCTAAAGTTAGTCCCGCAGAATTTTCCGACCATGGAGAATTCTTCTAGAACCAGGCATACAACCTCATTTTCGATTTGTGGGGAACTATCGTTATACTAATTACTACGAGACGACGCCTATTTTCTCCAGCGTTCCGGCTCTCGGAACCCTTCGAGAGTTCGGCGGCGAGAAGATTCCCTCCCAGTAGACCAGAAAGAAATATGTCCTCTGAAGACCTCGGCGAAATGAGCGACTCGGATATCATCATCCGAATGCTGTGGTACTGCGAGGAGCCGAAGCTGCCTGCACAGATAATGAATTACTGCGGGATCGACGGTATAAAGTACAGGCGCTTCACCGGGCATTGCATGAAAAGGGGGCTGCTCAGAGCCATTTCTTCCGAAATGGGGCTCTTCGCAATGGTAACGACCGATCGGGGCCGAGAGGTCCTGGAGACTGCGGACAAGATCATGTCAGCTCTCGGTCTCGAACCTGATGAACCGCTGAAATAGAGAATACTACAGAATTTTTGGGAAGAAGTCTATGGTTCGATGCCGTGGATGTTCTTGAGATGGGCGAGGTAAATCCACTCTTCCACGGGCATCGGATTCCCTTTTTCTATTTCACTCTGAACGAAGCTGCATAAGGGGCAGCTATTTTTGGTCAGCCTTATCGCTCTGTTGAACCTGCCCTTTGATTCACTGGTGGGAGATGATACTAGTGGATCGAGATTCTGCGCTGGCTTATTGGGAACGTTGTGCATTGGAAATTCAATCCTTTCAAGATGAGTAATAAGATAGTTTGCCGAATTAGTAATGCGGAACCGTTTGCGATTTTTGTCCACGACTGGAGACTTCGCAGCTTTATCCGGCTGAGGAATGCCCGGCCGAACGATATCAGCACATTTTATTTACAATTTTCAGAGTGGATAGACGTAGAAAGCATGTCAACAGCAGAACTTGAGCTTGAAGTCAAGAAGCTAGAGCCCGCAATCATTGCCACGAGGAGAGATCTGCACGAAAATCCAGAGCTCAGCTACATGGAACAGCGCACAGCTAAGCTAGTTGCGGAACGACTGAAGCAGCTCGGCATCGAGGTCAAGACTAATATTGGCGGCACGTACGGCGTTCTAGGAATTCTAAAAGGTGGAAAGAAGGGTAAGGTAGTCGGGTTGCGAGCGGACATGGATGCCCTCCCCGTAACCGAAGATGTCGATCTCCCATTCAAATCCAGAAATCCCGGAGTGATGCATGCCTGCGGGCACGATACTCACGTGGCGATGCTTCTCGGTGCCGCGGAGCTTCTTTCATGGCATAGGGAAGAGCTCTCGGGCACTGTGAAATTCTTCTTCCAGCCCGCCGAAGAAGACGGCGGAAGAGGAGGAGCAAAACCGATGATTGAGGCTGGTGTCATGGAGAATCCCAAAGTCGACTATGTTTTTGGACTACACATCGGGGGAGACTATCCTTCCGGAACTTTCGGAACGAAACCGGGCCCCTTCATGGCCGCGCCTGACGCCTTCAAAATCAGAGTCATAGGCAAGAGTGGCCATGGCTCGACGCCGCACGAAACCATCGATCCCATATTCGTCTCGGCAGAATTGATCGTGGCGCTTCAAGGAATTTCAAGCCGTTTGATCAATCAAGTTGAGCCGTTTGTGATTTCGGTGTGCAGCATTCACTCCGGTACCAAAGACAACATCATTCCGGATGACGCAGAGCTGCTTGGTACGGTTCGTACTTTAAATGAAAAAACGCGCAAGCTGGCAAAGCGGGACATTGCCCAAGTCACAAAGTCAATCTGCGAAGCCTACGGGGCAAAGTACGAGCTTCACTTCAAGGAGGACGCGTATCCCGTGACGTACAACAACGAAGAGGTCACTAAAAGGACGGTGGAAGTGTTGAAGACGATCCCCGGCACCAAGACTAGGGAAGTCGAAGTGAAGCTCGGTGCAGAAGATTTCTCACGATTCCTCCTAGAGACTCCAGGAACCTTCTACTACGTGGGGACGAAAAATGAAAAAAAGGGATGTGTCTATCCTAATCACAGTTCCAAATTCAAGGTAGATGAGGACGTGCTAAAATTTGGAGCCCTCTCTCTTGCAAAACTGGCGATGGAGTTCGCAGGAAGCTAGATTTTTTGGAGACTGACGCTTCGCCCCAGAGTTTTTAACTTAAAAAGCGGCGTTATTCTCTTAGAATTGAAAAAAGGAATTCAGCTGGTCATTTGCCCGAAATGCTCGAAAGCTTTTCTGCTCGAAGACATTGTAGCCCACGTCCTTACTCATACTAAAAAAGAATCGGGGCCGACCGAAGCGAAGCCCTCGGGAGCTTAAGGAGAGCTCCTCTTTTCCTGCGAAGCCACATGAAAAATGTCCCTCGATAATTATCTGCATGATCGTTCAGGACAAGGGAGTCCGCCAACCAGAGAAGATAAACAAAAGTTTGAAGCTTGGGTAAGCAAGGTCTTATCGGATCCAGCGTCAATTGCCATAACGATCGAGAATGCTCTGAAGGAGGGCATGTTCTCAGAGTGGGAATCCGAATCCGCGAACCACAAATTCAAACTGGGATCCTACTATCCGAGCATGATAGAGAAATGTCTGCGGGCGCAGGCTTACTCGTACCTTTCGCCTCAGCCGCCGACACCGGAGGAGCTTGCAATCTTTGGAGAGGGGAAGGCGATCCATGAATTAATTGCGCTCGCGCTCCGGAGGTCCGGACTGATCTCCGTCGAAGGGAGCGAAGTCGAGATTAATCTAAGATTTGAAGAGGAGGCAAAGCTGCATGGCAGGATCGACGACCTATTGCTGATCAGGATCAGCGAGGCCGGAGACAACTTCAAACTTTTCATACCGCTTGAAATAAAGAGTGCTTCCTCCATCCCAGACGAGCCGCGACAGTCTCACTACTATCAGCTTTCGACATATCTTCTCGCCCAGGACTATCCCTTTGGGGTTTTGCTCTACTGGGCAAAGAGGGAAGGCAAGGTCAGAGGCTTCACGATCGCGAAAGATGAAGTCATGCAATCGGTTCTGAGGGAACGAGTTCTAGAACTCCATGATGCTCTCAAGACCGGCGGCCTACCCCAAAAAGAGGCCTCGCTGATCCGCGACTATACACAGTGCGAGCGCTGCTCGTACATCGAGCGGTGCAACCCATTTCTCATAGAGACGATCCCCAGAAATTCCACGATTGCCCTATTCGATTTGGACAGCACTGTGCTCGACACTGCCCCGAAAAGGCGGGTC
>JASHPQ010000054.1 GCA_030037995.1 Nitrososphaerales archaeon
GAGACAGCTCAGGGCGGGCAGCTCTTTTTTAGCCATGCTTATCGCTGTGACCAAGCACACGATATCTTTGAAACCATCAACGCGTCCTACGAAGACCACCATTGGATTCCTCGGTGGTTCGGGAAGTGGCAGAGGCCGGAACCTGTTCGTATCAACGCCATTGTAGATCACGCGAATTTTTGATTCGTCCGCCCCGAGCATTTTTTCCCAGACGGTGTTCGCGTTGCATACTGGCGCGATAATGTCAGCTTTGGAATAGAGCGCCTTCACGACGTTTTGCGTCATTATCTTTGAAAAGACCTTGGAGGGTTCGTCGTAAAGGTAGCTGCTTGAATAAAGCATTAGCTCCCGGAAAGCTACACCGTGCTCCGTTACAATTAACGGACAATTCTGCTCCGCCTTTCCGACGATACCCACGAGTGAAGGTAACCAGGCCAGCGAGCAGTGGATAATGTCGACTTTGGGAACATCGATCGAGAGCAGCTGTGTGCTGCGTTGGAACATCTGAAATGTGGCTAATGCCGATCTCATTGGCATGTGTCGGTAAATTGGATCTACTCTGATGCACTCGGAAAAGACTTCCCAACTCGAAATATGTTCTAGACACTTTTTTGCATCATACACTTGGAAGAAATTGTGAAGCCGGGACATCTGGTCAGAGAACTTTTCGGGATCGAAATTCGGTGAAATCATGTTTGAGAGATAGTCTTTGAATCTCGGGAGAAACTGCTGTTGAATGACGGATTTGCTTGTGCGAACGATCTTTGGCAACAGATTTGAGTGGTCGTTGTAAAATTCTTCGTATCTGTTAGTCCCATACATCGGGAACTCGATGACCGACCTTACGTTGCGGGGGACGGAATAGTTTCCATTGCTGTTCGAGTTGGACAGGAAATTCATGATCGTGAATCTCCAGTCCGACATCCTTTCGATCAGAGTTTTTTCCCAGGTGTACACCCCTCCGGAAGCAAAGTTGGGGTAACAGTCCCAGTTAACTAACAAAACGTCTTTCATTGATCTCAGGCTCTGATTCGTAAACTAGACCCGCTTCTTCCACGCTCTCCCGCTCTAATTTTCCTGCTGTTTCCTCTTCTTCTTGCTCTAGTGCCCCCGAGTCCGCCAGGGCCAAAGTGGCTGTCTGAACTTGCTGGAGAAATGCCCTAGTTGAGCGCTGGATTCTGTTAATGTTTGGAATATCTTTCACGCGGATTGCGGGCTGCAAGCTGAGGCTCGAGCGCGCGTCCAGCACATTCTCTCTTCGCGTTTTCAAAGCTTCAAAGACAGAACGAGTTTCGAATCGGTCTACCCTTCTCGCAAGATCTGCGTACTTCTTTGAAGCTCTTTCAGCGTTGACGTGATCCGACACGAGCGTGAAGTACTCGAAAGAGTGCAAGAGAGACCAAAGGGACTCCCTAATGGATTTCTCCATACTGATGTCCGCATTTAACTCGTAAAGTGACGCGGTGGCTGAGTACAAATCTACAGCATCTGCTGTATCTGCCATATTAGCAAGACATCCGGCCGCGGCGGCAGAGCTCATTGCAGCGCGAACGTGAAAACCCCTGCTAAGGCAGCGGCTCGCGTCCTCGAGATAAGCAAGAGCAGCAGAAGAGTAATCGTGAGAATCTTCCAACCTAACGGCATTAAACCATAAGTTCCGCTCGTCGGTGAGCGAATCCATCCAAGTCCTAACTTTCAAGCGGGGAAACAAACCAAAGAGCTGCAATTCCTGAATTAAAGCCACAGTGATCTTGATCAAGAACTTTCGTTCAGTGGAAGGTTCTACCATTCATAATAGCAATTTACGACTTCGAAGTTAAGATTCGCAATTGTGCTCCATCATTGGATACCGGGGATCTAGACCAGCCGCTAGAATCATTGTCAACGGTTTGAGGAAGATGGAGTACAGGGGATACGACAGCGTCGGTGTCTCCACGCTGTACGGTGACCGGATCGAAACGAGGAAGGGTGTCGGAAAGGTCGCGGAAGTGGACAAATCGTTACATTTGAGCGCGATGTCAGGAACTATTGGTATAGGACACACGAGGTGGGCGACCCATGGTGGAGTGAACAGCGTGAACGCACATCCGCACTGCTCGAATTCGATGAAGATCTCTATAGTACACAATGGAATTATCGAGAATTATCAGTCCATCAGGCAACAACTGCGGGGAGAAGGGTACGTCTTCAAAAGCCAGACCGACAGCGAGGTGATTGCAAACCTCCTCCAGAGGAATCTGGAACTCACCGGCAGCATACGCGAATCAATTTTAAGGACACTCTCCAGACTCGAGGGGAGCTACGCATTCATCGCGATTTTCGAGAGCGGAACTATTGCGGCAGCTCGTTATAAGGAGCCTCTGATCATTGGTCTCGGGCAGTCTGCGTACTATCTTTCAAGTGATGTGCTGGGCTTTTCTGACCACACGGAAGACGCAATCTTTCTTGGGGACAAGGAGATGGTACTCATCGGCCCCTCAGGAATGGAGATACTCAACTTTGACGGCGAGCCCATACAGCCGACGATTACAAAGATCGAGCATGAGCTAACGACAGTGCAAAAGGGCGAATTTTCCCACTTCACCCTGAAGGAGATATTCGAACAAAAATCCACGATCCTTCGCACGGCCGAAGCACCCTGGTATGATTCCAAAAAAATGCTAGATCGGTTGAGTAGTTGCAAAAACCTCTACCTTACGGGAAGCGGGACGAGCTATCACGCAGCACAAATCGGATCGTACTTGCTTTCGAAGTACGCCAAAAAAAGAGCGGAGCCCATGATTGCAAGCGAAGTGCAATTTTTGCCACACTTTCTCGATGATGAAGCTGTCTTGATCGCAATTTCTCAGAGCGGAGAGAGCGCAGACATTCTAGGAGCGGTAAATCTCGCAAAGGAAGGAGGCGCGGAAATTGTATCGGTCGTGAACTCGCCGACCTCCTCACTTTTCCGGGAATCTTCTTACTCGATAGGCCTTCATTGTGGACCTGAAATTGGGGTTGCAGCGACGAAGAGCTTTACTTCGCAACTGGTTGCCATGTACAGACTGGCTTCACAGCTGTCTGGACGGAAAATCGATCCGGATTTCAAGGAGGTCTCGGCCGCGGTTTCTAAGGTACTTTCGAATTCAGCCAAAATAAGAGAGATCGCACACGATCTAGAGGCGGTTTCAGACGTTTATGTGCTCGGACGCGGCATCCATTTCCCGATTGCCCTGGAGGGTTCTCTAAAAATAAAAGAAATATCCTACATCCACGCCGAGGGTCTTCCGGGTGGGGAGCTGAAACACGGTCCACTCGCGCTCATGCATAAGGACGTGTCCGTCATCTTGGTGAACCCGGACGATTGCACCCACTCGGACACGCTTACAGGCGCACACGAGATCAAGGCCCGCGGAGGAAAGGTAATTGGAATCTCGAATGTGTACAATGATATCTACGACAGCTGGATCGAAATTCCAACAGTGCATGACGCCATGTTTCCGATCCTCGAAAGCGTCCCGCTTCAGCTGCTTGCGTTCTATACCTCCATTCAAAAGAAGGTCGATCCTGACTATCCGAGGAATCTTGCAAAGTGCGTGACGGTACGATAGTGCGTTCTCTCCTTCGTTTTTTATGGCAGATTGTTCCTGCACTTTTTCTCTGAGTCTTAGATCAGTAGTTTGAATCCAAAGTGAATTTAACATTTGGAACACCTATCTAGAATTGAATTGCGAAGATTCTCCCACGTAATGGCTTGTTTTGCGGTCTTTGTCATTCTGCTCCTCGCGATCTCGGGGCTGCCCGTGCTTGGACACCTTGGTGTGAAGGTGGTGTCGGCAGCTTCCGAAGTTTCGCTTTCGCGTGCGCAATCGGGAATTGTTTTGGAAGATCCGCTGAATGCCAGCCTGAGCCAGAGCCAGCTGCAGTCACAGACGGGTGGTATCTGGTCCTTTGGAGGACATTATGACTCCTATCACATCAACTATGTCGGACAGAACTGGCAGTACTCGGCGAACGACACGAACTACGATGCAATTGTCGCTTTTTCTGAAAGTGGAACAGGTCTCGCCATAACCGTGCAGGCGGTTGCGAGTGGATCATATACGGGATTTTACGCCATCTCGTCCCCTTCTGACGCGGAGTTGTTCCACGCAAGTATCACTTCACCATATAGCTCGATTCCGGTCGGCTTCCTTCAAATTGGTCTCTATGTCCGCGCTGCGAGTGGAGACACAAACTACATCGCCTGCGCCTCAGTTTCAAGTTCAACAGGAACGAACTGGGAAATAATTCACGGGACTGGAAATTCGGTGGAGGCAACAAACTTCGATTATCTCTGGATCGATAATGCGACCAGCCAGTCCTCAACTGGAGATTGCACGATAGTCACCAATGGAAACAACTACCTTGCGGTCTATCTCGGTGGGGCGCTCGTGTATCAAAACAGCGGTCTTTCACTCGGCATACAAGAACCCGTGGAGGCCTATCTTGGCGTGGAGTCGTCGTACCCGGGACAACCATTCTCGGGGTCGTGGCGCGACTTCTACGCAACTCAAACCGACAGTGTGGAGGCAATTAACCTTCCGGCGGAATCGGCTAACGTATCGATAGTGAGTCAGAGTGGTACTGTACTCGGATCGGCGGCCGTCGTAAATGGATCAGCGCTGATCAAAATTGCTCAATATGATTTCCCGCTTTCGGCCTATATCAAGGACTATGATTCGAACGGAAGTGTGATTGCGTCAACTCCGAGGCCCGTGGAGCTGATGGGCGGCGACATCTACAGCGGAAAGGGTACCATTCAGCAACAAGTAGGTTCGGTCGTAAATGTTGTGTCAGATCCTTCCTTTCTTTATCTCCTGATCCCGGTAGTCGTCGTGGCTCTCGCGTTATCTCTAGTGCTGAGCTACTCCAAGAATCGGCGAAGAAGCACGCCTAGGTCGTCATACTGAAAAACTCCCCGCCTGCAAAAAGGACCACCCCATATTTCTCTATCCACCGCACTAAAAGGAGCGGAGGTGGATTCGATTGCTAACTTTGTTCTTCGAATACCGCGACGTACGTTTCATTTCCGTCCAGAATAACACTTCTTGTCGGGCTATTGCTCATATTGTCCTTCCAGTAAAGGAACTGCAAGTTGCCGTAACTGGAGCTCATCTGGATGGTGTAAGTCTCGTGATTAAAGAAGATGAAAGGGAGGATGCTGCCACCAGTAAAAGTTCCGGTATAGGCCTGGGTTGATCCTGGCGGGACAATCTGTACCCACATACCCGGAGTGTGGGAGTCACTCCCGTTGGCGTCATGAGAAGTACCGATTTGCGTTCCGTTGGGAAATTCTGCCATTATATTTAGAGCGGCCGCATCTTGCGGTGGAACGTACTGAAACTCGGCGTCAAGGCTGGCGTACTTTGTTCCGTTAAGCGTGACGACCGCATACCGCTCAAGGTTTCCGTCAGAAAAGTGTCTAAAGTAGATGTTATTGAGCCAGTACACTACCACGTCGTATTGCACACCTGGCGTAAGACCCGAGAATGTCGCGGGCGTATAGCCGGTCTTGATCGTAGTTCCGTTAATCCTCAGATCCACCTGTACACCCGAAAAATTTGTTCCATTCAACATGGTGCTAGAGACCACTATGCTGTTTGTAGGAGTCGGTAGTGAGGTCTGAGAGTAAAAGGTCGTAAACATGAGCGAGGCGAAAATTATGACCACTGCAACTGCTATTATCGGAAACATTCCTGAGAGGGAAGATGAACGTTTCTGACTCCGCAAGGCAATGCAAAAGTCTGTTCTTTTAGAACATATTTACCAGTCATTGAATTCTTTATCAGAAGAATGAACCATATCTACTATTCATATCCTTTATCGAAGCTCAAAGCTCCACTTTAGAAGCGGCCCCCCGAGCTACTGCAGACGCAAGTAAGAAATATCTGTAAATTCTACCGGAGATTTTCTCATTAGTTGATAATAAAGAGAAACGTGTTCTTGAAAATTTGCAGGCCAGAGCTTCCGGAAGGTTCGCCCGGAATTCAGGGAGATGGGTGCGCTGGAGAAGACAGGGAAAATACTGAGACGCCGATCTGTTCAGCTGATGCCGATCGTGTTGCTGGTAGTTTTGTTGGTCTCCACCATTTATGCAGAATTTCCCAACTTCGATATGACAATATTTAGTGGAGGAAATGCCCTAAATACCGGCATTATTATTCCGTTGTTTACTCAAAATTTCTCGCTGAGCCAGGTCAATGATGTAATCATCGCGAAACAAGCAAACCCCCAAGTTCCGTTCATTGTAGAGCGGCGACCCTTTCTTTTTCATGCGGAATGCGTCCCGATCTGATGCATCATCACGAAGAAGCTGTCCACAATCAAGTGAGGGGACCGGGAAATCAAAGGCCTTTCGGCGCTATTCAGATCGATGCTTGATGGCGGTTCCGTATACCCACGGAACAGGATGCTAAAGCTCTGGGTTGGACATCAGACAGAATATAGCTCGAAACAATATTAGGGCGGTATAGATACTGCCACATTTTTCGCCGACATTGTGTTAAGAGCCCAATGAAATTCAATCTTTCATTAGTTGCAGGAAAGATCTTCAACTCTTCGCGAAGCTGGTCGCTTCGTGAACCAGTGCTGGAAGATAGTGGCACAGCTCACGCCATGTGTTCAAAAATGTCGCGCCCTTTATCGTCGTGAAGTAGAGCTCTCCCTTCCTCTCAAGAAGACCGCCTTCCAGGCAAAGAGCAAGGTAACTCTTGAGCTGCACATACGAAATGTACGAGTGGAACATTATCCTCGTACGCGTTGTTCCCGGCTGACTCACTTCCAGCATACAGGCGATAATCTCTAGCTCGCTACGGTACTTCATTCCGACCGTAGATTTCTTGACGTACTGTTTTACCCTAGTTTTCTCCTCGTCACTCAATGTTATAGACATAGACTATGGAATTCTGATATGGAGCATAAATACTCATACTATCGAATATCGGTAGTTCAGTGAGCCGATATTTTCCATCAGACGACGAAGAAATAGTCGAATACGGTTCTTTTAGTAGTACGTTAGATGTCTTTCTTCTAGAAGCTTGTATTTCGGAATGACTCTGCTCGGCATTTCTGTCTATTCCCTTTTTCAACAAGGATCGTATTTTGAGATGTCGTTGAAGCAGTGAGCTCGAATGCGCTGGGTTAATGGTAGGGGACGATGATTGCTACTATTATAATAGAAGTCGAGGCAAAAATTCCGTCTTTTTCGAAAAAATCGCCGTCTACACTCATACGAGCGTAAGCCAATTAGCTATTACCACTGTTATCTTTCAGACAGATTTCATAGAAGGGCCGGGTACTCCGTGTAGGAAGGTTGAGCTGAATATGACGGGATTCGAAAGAGAACTAAGTACAGAGTAATTAGTACTCAACGAACTTCCTCTAAGGTATTATCGTTATGCTAATTCTTTTGGCACAAAATGGCCCAAGCAAATCACCGAGCGGCACACACGACAGTGGCTGGAATCGTAATAACCGTGTTTGTAGCTTCTATTATCATCCTGTGCTGGTCGAATTTGGCCGTCCAGGGTTCAAGTGCCGCACGTGATGCAACTGGTACACTGAGTAAAGTGTCCTCCGGACTAACTCACTATGATCCGCTAAACTCCTCAAAAGGTCCAAACACCTCTTACTGGACGTTCGATGGCGATGCGCCAGAGGAAGGAGGAACGTATTCATATAACGAGAATTCTTCGGGACTGTATATTGGCGTGGCGTCACCTGCTCCGAATACCTGGGCTGGTTTCTATGCCGCATCCCCAGACACTCCTGTGCTTCTATTTCACACCCAGTTGACTTTGCTGTATCCCTCACTCCCTGCCAGCTCACCCAGCAATTACTTCGATACTGGAATGTATGTGCAGACTTCAAATGGATCGATCAACTATGTGACGTGCTTCGGTGAGACCTCCTCATCATCGCCAACTTATACTTGGGGACTGGAATATTCAACCGGAAGTACCGAGGAAGCTACAACTTTCACGACTTTGTGGTCACAATCATACCCCATATCAAATACTGCGGATCTTGTGCAGAATTGCACCATAGTGACTAATGGGAATAATTTGCTCCAACTCTACATGAACGGCAATTTAGTGTATTCCAGCGAAAGCGCTAACCTTCAGATACCAGCGCCCTTCAACGTATACCTGGAAGTGGAGACAACATCTCAGACCATGCTCTACGGCAAGTATCTGGATTTCTATGATACGGCCGGCCCTACTCTCTCCGTGGAGAATGTGCCGTCAGGGGACACCGTGGAGATAGTCAGCGGCAGCGGCACGGTACTTGCAAGCAGTACTAACACCGCCAGCAGCTCGGCAACAGTATCTCTGCCGATAGCAAAATATGATCTACCGCTATCTGCTTCCATCAAAGTGCTTTCAGGGAGCACTGTTCTGGCTTCGACCACCAGTAAAACTACCATATGGGGAGGCGACGTGTACCAATTTAACGGACTGAGCACTACCACGAGCAGTACGGTTACAACTACAACAAGCCCTTCCACCACAAGTACGACCACATCAACCACTAGTACGACCACGACGACTATGACGACAAGTACTACTACGACCGTTACGTCTACGAGCAGCAGCACCTCAACGCTTACAGTGAACTCGGAGCTTACCACTGGTTCTTCACTGACCGGAATGTACACCGTTCTCTCGCAGGGCAGCCAGACGGTCTCTTCGGGTTTTACTCCGATCGGGTTCTCTGTAACTAACGATGAGACGTACAGTGTAACCGTTGACAATTACGGGAATTACTACTTCGATTACTGGTTGGCATCGGGATCGACAAATCCGACCATAAGCATCACTCCCAGTACTAGCGAAACTCTGACCGCTGTGTACTGCACAGGGAGCTGCCCGCCACCTTCCACTCCGCTTGGAGATTCTGTTATCAGTGTAACGACGGTCAACTCTACAGGGACTTCGATCTCTGGCTACTATATCGGCCTGTACCAGAACGGAGCGTTAATCAACAGCTGCTACTCGCAGTGTTCCTTCACGGTAAACAATGGACAGACCTACCAGGTTGTTGCCGAGAGCTACGGCTCCGAGACCTTCAGTTACTGGCAAAATAACGGAGCTACAGGTCCTGAAACTGTCGTTGTTCCCAGCGGCAGTGCTACGATCAGTCTGACAGCGGTTTACTCGCCGTAAAGCTCTCCCACGGTAATCTTCATAATTTCACTTTTGGGATCTGTTTGTATAAAGTATTCAAAAATTCCGAAAATAGAAAGCTGAAAATCGTAAACAGTTCGTCAGCTAAAAGTGAGCACAGAAATTATTTTGAATTATCTTGGAGATTGCGTGGCTCGCGACGGTCTTGCTAACTTCCGGGACCGGGCTTATTTGAAGACGAGAGTAATTCTTCGACAATTTTCTTGCTCTCCTTCAAGTACGACTCTACTTGATGAACCTGCCATCCTTCGAAGGGCAGGATCTCTATGGTCAGGCTTTCATTGTAACCCACCTCCTTGAGACACTCAAGGGCTGCACCGTGGTTCACCGTCCCCCACCCTATGGGAAGGTGGGAATCGGCATCACCTTTGTTATCGTGCAGACCCACGCTTGCAATTTTCCCTCTTAACGAGGTACAGAAATTCCGAAAATCTGCCTTCGATACGTTACAGTGGCAGGGATCCAGCCTGACAGAAAGATTTGTTGCAGAGACATCCCTGAGCATGCGCTCCATCTTTTCCGGTGTATCCAGAAATCCGGAGGGAAACGGGGCATTCTCTATGCACACTACCATATCAAAACCCTTTGCGAAATCAGAACATTCTCCCAACGCTCTAACAGCAAGCTCTCGTCCTCTAGCCTCGGGCGTCGTGATTAGGGGGCGGCCGGGAACCATGATAAATTTTGAACAGCCCAGATCATAGCCGAGTTCGATCAAGTCTTGAATATAGGAAAAAGTGTCGCGTCTGATGTCTGAATCCTCACTGCACATTCCTGGACCCAAGAGATACGAACCGTCGATGCTAATTATCTCGGCTTGAAGTTTCTTATCGTCGAGAAAATTCCTTATCGTGCGTCGCTTTGGGCGTCTCAGGTCTTTTGGCCACGCATGCGGTCTGTCGCCGGGTAGTTCGAAAAACTCGAAGCCAAGGCTGGCACCCGCATTGATTGCATCCAGTAGATCATAATATGGGATGAACGCGACGGTACTGACTTCAATTTTCATCATCCTTGAACACCGTATTCTTTCAGTTTCTAGCCAGTTTTTTCTTTTTAATTCTTAAAGTTTGAAGAAAGTTTTGAGGCCTCCGAATGCTTCAAATCTATAATTTGAGATCGAAATCGGAAAATGCCAGATGTAAAATATCCTCTCAAGATCAGTACTAACTCGAGATACTTGGTGGATCAAGAAAATTCACCAATACTTTTGCAGGGAGACGCTGCATGGTCTCTAATTGCCAGATCGACTAAGGAAGACGTAGAGCTCTATCTGAGAAACCGAAGCCAGAAGGGGTATAACACTATTCTAGTTAATCTCATAGAACACTGGTTTGCCGAGAAACCGCCGAAGAATATCTATGGGGACGAACCCTTTACGACACCTGGCGATTTCTCTTTGCCTAATGAAAGGTATTTTGAACATGCTGATTGGGTAATTAGAAAAGCTGCAGAGCACAACATCCAGCTGCTGCTCGCTCCAATGTATCTAGGATATCCAGGGACCGACGAGGGTTGGTTCAAAGAGATTCTTGGCGCGTCCCTTGGTCAGTGCTTCGATTATGGGACGTACTTAGGTGAAAGGTATGCCGGGTTTCAGAATATCTTGTGGTCCATGGGAGCTGATCGGAATCCAACCCAGCCCGGTCTTCTTGAACGAATAGATGCCATTGCCCTCGGGATCAAACATCATGACAAACGCCATCTAATGACGGCCCAGTGTGAGCCCGAATTCTCGTCAATGGACCAGTTTTCGAGTGGGGGTTGGGTGGATTTCAACGCAGTCTATACCTATGGAATCGTGCATCGTAAACTGCTCGCTGAGTATAACCGAAAGCCGGTAAAACCAATTTTCCTCATCGAATCCACGTACGAAGGGGAGCACAACTCCTCGCAAGCCCAGATACGGCGGCAGGCATACTGGTCGGTTCTCTGCGGCGGGTTCGGCCATGTGTTTGGAAATTTTCCGGTTGACGTTTCGGCCAAGGGATGGCAGTCCAGTATGGATACGCCCGGCGCTCTCAGCATGCAGAATTGGGGGAAGCTATTTAGATCTCGCAAATGGTATGCTCTGATCCCAGACCAAAAGCACGAGCTCGTGACTGGAGGATTGGGAGAGTTTCGCGGCCTCGATTACCTATCGGCTGCATGTACAAATGACTTCAGTACATTGATTGCCTACATGCCCACCGCGCGCACTATCTCAGTAGATCATAGCAAGCTAAGCGGTACGAAAGTTAGCGCGTGGTGGTACAACCCTGGAACTGGAAAAGCTTCTTCTGAAGGTGAATTCTCTGCCAAAGAGGTTACCGAGCATTCCCCTCCGACGGAGGGCGATTGGGTGTTTCTACTGGAGAACGCATCGAAGGATTTTCCATCCCCGGGACAATAGAAACCAAGTTGTTTTGGTACTGTTCGAGCTTAGTAAACTAGACCAAGCTAGAATAGTGAGCTATGAATTGATGGATTTGATCTCCATCCATGAACTGCGACATGAGTCCATCGTGAATCCCTTGGGCGTCACCCGAAAAAATTAGCGATAAAGTTAGCCGATTCCTTCATGCCTCGGCATATAACGAAGGAGATCTCGAAATATTAGGGAGCGAGAAATTTCGACCTTCCTCTAAAAGAGGCGTCAACTGGTAAAGGTTATCGTGTTCAAAATGGGTATGGTACTTATTCCTCCATAA
>JASHPQ010000055.1 GCA_030037995.1 Nitrososphaerales archaeon
CGGTTCCGGCATACTTTTTCCAGAAGAAAGAGTTTCCGAATACGTGATCGGAGTGATCGTGGCTATTGATCAAATACCTGATCTTTTTGTCCGTCACGCTTCCGATCGCTTTGTCAAGATTCCGAGCTTGAGGTAGTGAGAAGCCAGAGTCAATAACTAACACAGAGTTCTCCAGCAGCACGAATCCCTGGTTTGCAGCGAAGCCTCCTCTCGGGGAATCATCCTCGCTACATATGAGCGCAAAGGAGTCCCGGGCGACTTCCGTTAATTTTCCTGCCCTAAAAGACACCAATCAGCACACACTATGCCCGGATCTCAACGGGCAAACGGTTCCTCAGGATTTAGACTTGTAGTTGTAATTGATCTTGTAGACCAATATGCACGTGAACAAACCCGCTCCAGTCCCTGGTAGACTGGACGATTCAAACGCCAGCTGGAAGGGATTGCTCGTATTGCCCGTGGGATAGTTCACCCCATACGTGTAGATCTCGGTGTACCCGTTGGAGATTCCAGAAGCGCCAGTCGTGGACGAGACCGTTTCATTGTACCCGTTTGCGGTTGCACCGGTCACCGGGTTGTAGTACAACTGCTGAGACTGGAACGGAATCAGCTTCCCAAAAGTAGAGTTCGCCCAGAAGTACGGAGTAGGGGTAAAATCATCGTTATACATCAGCGCACGCGGGCCTAGGGTCTCCTGCAAGCATCCACAGGTCTCGTTCCCAATTAGGATGAACCACTGCTTCTTCGATTCATCCCCGCCCGCAGGTTGCGGATAGGGCGTCGGAACCGACAGCATGTAATAAAGTCCGCTTGACTGCCCAGAGGACGAGCTAGGCTGGAATCTGTATCCGGCTATGAATATGAGAATGTAATCCGGTTTATGCAGTTCATTTTTCAACACCTGAACCGAATTCTGAGGCGGCACCATGAGGGCCTGCCCGATCAGCGAAATCTGCGTTTCATTAATGGTCGCATTGTCAGCAAGCGAAGTGATATTCCCCATAACGGCGATCCAGTATCCATAATCCCACCACGCTGCAATCGTGGCGTTTGATCCAAGAGTCCTCATCCAAGCAAAGGCCTGCAACCAGTCAGTACTGGAAGTAGTAAAAGCCGTGCCCCCGTTTGCAACGCTTGTAGGGACATTGGCGCTGGCGATCCAGCCAGAGTGCGACAAGGAGTACCCTTGGCTGGAGTTAGTCGGTATGAATATTGGAATCGCAATGAGTGCGACCATCAAGACCGTGAACACTACCTTTACCTCACTTCTGGACTCGTAAATTCTCGTTTTCTTTCTGCTTATGGTAGAGACCGTCGGTCTCAGAATCGACTCTGACAATTCGATCAATCCAATAGCCCCCAGCACCGCAAGGCCGAGCGTAGAGTAAACCGCCAGCCTTGAGAACGAAGAAGCGATATAGACCCCTGTAATCGCCAGGATCAGTGCGAAGATTCCCTCAACCGAACGCCTCCTGATAGCAATGTACGCGCCAAAACCTGCCAAAAAAATGATTGCAGCATAGTCTGAAAAGAACTGGCTCCCGGTGGGAATGGCCTGTTCAGCGACTGATTGAACCAACGGATCACCAGTCCTGTATTGTGAGTAAAGCACGGTAAGGTACCTCCCAGATACACTCCCGATAGCCCCGAAGGAGACGGCGATCAGTCCTCCGAAAATAAAAATCAAAAGTACCTTGATCAAATTGCGAGTGTAAGCAACGGGATCTCCGTATCTCTTCACCGCGTAAGCGACGAAGGCAAACACCCAGCTGCCCATGAGTGGCAGTCCGACGAGGTTTGTAATTACAGAAGGGCCAGGCCTCGGCGTGACGGCACAAATTAGCAAAAGAGATCCAATCGCTACCGCGCCTCCCTGTACCGTCTTTTGCAAGTCGATGCTCTTGACGAACGGGGCAACCAAGAATAGGAGGCCTAAGATCAGGACATACTCTTCCCCGCCACCCCAATCTATTATTGCATAACCAAACATTACCCCTGCAATGAGGCCGCGGAGGAGAACGTCTCTTAGGCTGTTCTTTGAGCTGTACATGGTGAGGAAGAAGTAAGCACCAATTGCAGAAGCAAAGAGAGAAAGAGGCTCTGACTTGAACCACCCCAAGTTGCCCCTCTCAAGGATCGGTGGAGACACTGCAAAAACGAGCGCGGCAAAAATTCCACCTGCACTGTTTGTGATTTTCTTCACGAGATAGTAGAGGGGAATTATGGTAAGCGAACCGATGAAGACAGGAAAGGCAACCAGATAATCGTAGTAGCCCACGGGGACACCGAGGACCGAGTGGATAAAAAGATAGGAGATCGCTCCTGTAAGCTGCAACCCCACCTGACTCGTTGCCGCCACGTTTCGACCGTAGGGATACCACGTTTGTATGTCGTGCCAGTAGAAATATCCCTGCTGAGTGTGACAGCTCGTCAGGACTGATGCTGGACAGTTTGCGGGGTTATTGAAGAGCGCGTAAAGCAATCCGTGCTGCTGCGCCAGAACGACCACGTGGTACGAAGCATAATAGTCAAAGTAGGGATCGAATTCGTTCAGGTACCAGCCATACACTGCTGGATAAACTCTCATTATTATTGCAATGATGAAAACCAAGGACATTGCAAGAAATATCGTCGCACTTCGCCGCGTCATCGTGGGGCGATAAAAAATGCCAGAGAGTTTCGAAAGCTGCTCCCGTAAACTCATTTGCAAAAACCCACTTGCAGGAAAAGGCTGTATAAGCTTTCCTCGAAATCTCACGCGGAATCTTTTAGAGCTGAAATGAACTCACGATAAGCTTTGGCGTCCAGTAGATCCTGTGACTCATCCAAATATCTTTCTGCTCTAATCTCAAGCATCCATCCGTCATCGTATGGGGAGTTCGAAATAAGCTCCGGCGTTTGGGTAAGCTTCATGTTTGTTTTCACCACGGATCCGGAAACTGGCATGTACAAATCTGATACAGTCTTCACCGATTCGACCTGCCCGAAAACATCCTTCTGTTTCAACGAATCGCCTTCCTTTGGCAAATTAACGTAGACAATATCATTAAGCATCTTTACCGCATAATCAGTAATTCCTACCAGATAGGATCCGCTTGCCGACTTTATCCACTCATGATCCTTGGTGTAGGAATATCCGTCCGGCACTTTGTAGGAGTCTGAATCACTCATTTTCCTTTACGGCTCGTAGACGGAACGTCTCCGTGAATAGATAAAAACGAATCTAGGAACTCGGGACGTTTTTTCTTTTGAAACCGTAATTTGAAGTGTCATAGAAGGGAGTGCGGACCACGACGGCGCTCTTTTCCGAGCCTCTTATGTCCACTGAAATTCTTTCACCAAGAGTCGTTAGCGGGGACTTTACGTACCCCATGCCTATGCCCTTCTTCAAAATAGGGGAAAAAGATCCAGAGGTCACTGTCCCCACGGGCTTCTCTGAGAAGGTTAGATTGAATCCATGCCTAGGGATCCCTGCCTCTGCCATCGAGAAGGCAATCCTCTTTCTGTCCGTCCCCGACTTTAGCTGCGCAACGAGCTTTTCCTTTCCTATGAATTCCCGTTCATCTTCGTTGATTACGTACTCAAGAGCAGCTTCAACTGGAGTAGTGGCATCGTCGATGTCCTGACCGTAAAGGCACATTCCCGCTTCCAATCGCAGAGAGTCTCTCGCCCCCAAACCGCAAGGCAATACGCCATAATTTGCGCCGCGGCGCAGAAGCTCGTTCCAGACCTTTAGAGCTTTTTCGGGGCTGTCCAAAGGGGTATTGAAAATGGTGATCTCAAATCCGTCCTCGCCAGTATATCCTGTTCTGGAGATGAGACATTCTTCCCCATCGACTCGACCTTCTTTGAACGCAAACCGCCTAACTGTCGATAGCTCCAGATCAGTCATTTGCTGCAGAATCCCACTCGCGAGAGGCCCTTGAAATGCAAGCAGCGCAGAGTTATCTGAGAAATCATTCAGCTCGACTTCGAATTTGGAACAGTGGCTGTTCAGCCATCGAAAATCCTTCTCCCTGTTGCCAGCATTGACTATCATAATGCACTTCTCGTTAGAGAATTTGTTTGTGATCACGTCGTCGACGATGCCGCCGTCTTGGTCGCAAATAGTGGAGTAAAAGGCTCTGTTATCCTTGATTAGATGGGAATTTGTGGGGAGCACATAGGATAGGAAATCCGTCGCTTGTTTGCCGCTGATCCAGATTCGACCCATGTGCGACACATCGAACAAGCCGGCGGCATTCCGGACCGCCATGTGTTCCTCTATGATTCCCTTGTACCACAAGGGCATGTCGAAACCGGAGAACTCTGTGATCTTGGCGTTCTCTTTGTGGAATTGGTAGAGGTGCGATTTTCTCGTCACGAAATTTAAACCAAGGGCAGTTTCTGTCTTTGACGCTTATTTCGGTTTTCTATGATGCTTGATTCGACAGCTTGAATAGCTGAGGCAGAGAACTTCGT
>JASHPQ010000056.1 GCA_030037995.1 Nitrososphaerales archaeon
GCCAGGGAAAACATTGCAACGGTCTCCACGATCAGAACGAGAGTCTCAAGGGGCTTCCAAGTATTGAGCAAAAGGGCAGGGTTTCCCAGACCCGCTCTGATTCCGTCACTGACGTACGTAAGCGGGTTGACGTAAGAGAGAATCCGCAACGGATACGGTGTGGCGGATGTGATCGGATAAAAGACATCCGAGACGAAGTTGATGACAAACAGGATAATTATCTGGATCGAGTTGTACGCTTGATTTGTCTTGACTTTCGCAGCTATGTACAACATGGTGGAGCAAAAGAAGGTCGCTCCAACGATCAGGTTCAACAAAACAAGGCCCAGTCCCTCAAGGGAGAAAAAGAAGTGCGTGCCCAGCGGAATCGAGATTGCGATCATGACGCAGGCTCCAACGAGGGACGCTGTGGTGGTTGCCAGCATTATGCCGAGAAGGTACTGTCCTCTGGTAAACGGACCCGAGAGGATCTGGGAAAACATCCCGAACCGCCGGTCAAGCCAAAGCATGCTCCCCCCGATGGTTCCCGCCATGACCGTGTTGAAAGCTACGATCCCCGGAGCAAGGTAGGAGGCATAGTTGAACGTGACACCGTTGACCGTAAAGTCCGAAACGATTGAGACAAACATGGATCCGAGAAACACCAAGTACATGGCTGGCAGTCCGATGATGACAACGAGGCTTGCGGGATCCATGTTGACCTTCAAGTTTCGCCACGCGAGGCGTACAGAGTTCGGCAGCTGGCTCAAAACGAATTTTCTCCATCGTCATCTTTCGAGACGGTCTGGATGAACACATCTTCCAGCGTGCTCTTCCTGACATTCAGCCACTCGACCTTGATGTGGAGACTCGAGGTGAGCTCGATCATACTTTGAATCACCATCTCAGGATTCTTCGATATGACGATTGCCGGATCGTTGTCAGTGGTTGTTGCGCCAGGTTGCTTTGATACCTCCAGATCCGGATAGAGACGCTTCAATTGCATGAAGAAATTCTCGTAGGGAGGCAGCTGTCCTCCAGGTCCCGGTGAAAGTATGAGCTCGACTGCTTTCGCCTCTCCATAAATCCGTTTCAAATTCTCGGCTGTGTCCAACGCCAGAAGACGGCCCTTGTCCATGATCGCGATTCGATCGCAAAGGTAATCGGCCTCCTCCAGATTGTGCGTCGTGAAAAAAATGGTCAGATTTTCGTTCTTCGCTTTGTCCTTCAGAAGATCCAGAATACGTCGGCGCATCACTGGATCGAGGCCGATCGTGGGCTCATCGAGAAAAAGGAGATCCATGTCGTGTATGAATTCCCTTGCGACCTGAACCCTCCTCTTCTGTCCGCCCGACAGCTCCATCGCCATGGTCTTTTGCAGGTCTTCGAGACCGAAAATCTTTACGAGCTCTTCACGCCTCTTTTCTCTGATCTCTTTGGGCACGCGCCACAAGAATCCGTAGAGGTCAAAATTCTCTCTGACGGTAGAGAACTCGAAAGAAACCTCCTGTTGGACGACGCCTATTCGTTTTCTAATTTCCTGCCCTTCGCTAATCACGTCGTGCCCTAAAACTGAAATCTTCCCTTTAGAAGGCCGAAGCAGGGTAGTGAGAACCTTGATTGTTGTGCTCTTGCCCGCGCCGTTTTTTCCCAGCAATCCGAATACCTCACCAGTTTTCACGTGAAAGGTAACGTCGTTCACCACAAAGTCCTTGCCGTTGTAGCTGTGAGATAGACTTTCTACGGAGATTGCGTCAGAGCTTGTTCCCGCATCGGCCGTCGTTTTGTGTTGCTGGAGAGTCAAGCTTTGATTAAGATCTCCATTTTGAAGGCAATGCGATCGGGAAACTACAAGGCCGAGTCCAGACGGTTTTAGTCTTTACTTGTGTTTTCTAGAGCTTTTGGAGAGCTCTTTGATGCTTTCTCTAGTCAATCGGAACTGTCTCCATTCTTCCAATCTTTTGGCCCCCAGCTTCTCGTAGAATTCAATCGCGTGTTCATTCCATGTGAGAACCGACCATTCCATTCTGCCGCAGTTGGTTCGCTGGGCTTCTGAGACGCAAGTCATGAAGAGGTCTCGGCCGATTCCCCGTCGGCGGTGTTTCTCGAGGACAAAAATGTCTTCCAGGTAAAGCGTGGGGCGCGCCAAAAACGACGAGTAGGTGTAGAAGTACAGCGCGTACCCGATTAGCTTTCCAGAGATCGCGTCGGCTGCGACAAACAGTCTCAAAGATTTCTTTTTTGAAAAGATGTCTCGGATAATACGCCTCTTCGCTGCAGAGTCAGGAGGATCGAGATGTTCGAAATCCGCGAGCGCCATCAGCAATTCGAGTATGCCCCGGGAATCTTTTCTTTGAGCACGACACACCGAGTAACCTACGGCCAAAAAAACCTCCCAGTCTTTTACGCCCTCTTCAAAATTGAAAAAGGTTGTTAAAGTAACTGGCTATCTACTCATTGATGGAATACAAGGGCAAAGGTAGTCGTTTCGCCGCTCCTTGTTCGAAGCCTGCAGAACTGGCTGGCACCCTGAATATGGATGCCCTAAATATGGTCCAGTCTCGCATTAGCGAATTCTGAAAATATTTTACCCGTTTTCAACCGTCAAGTGACCAACCTCGTCTCCGTCATAAAACTCCTCCTCTCACGTTCATACCGCTCTAATCATCGATCGTTTTCGTAATTGGTACAGCACCTTCGCAATTCGGTTTGCGAAATTTAGATCCACGAACAATAAACGATCTCTTTACATTCGATGCCGGAGAAGCTGACAGCCTGATTTTCCATTTTCGATCTATTTGATTGTAATTATTATTTGCGAATATTTTGTTGTTTAGGATCAGACGTACTTACAGTTTATATTCATCGATAAACGGTGGGTGGCTGAACGTTAGTTCTAGTGGACCTAACAGAAAAGGTTAACATATCTAAAACCGTATTACGTCAGCGCATAATTTTTCTCCTAGCCCCACACGGTGTGTAAATGTCGGAAAAAGAGACCCCTAAATCAAAAAGAGATAGCAGTGGTAGGGGATCTAGAACGCGGATTGTCCGGGATTCCACTGCCTCATCGCTGCGCGCCGACAAGGGAGGTGTGGAGCGAGATGAAAACATGGACTTCATCAGCAAGAGGCTTGCGAAGCTTGACGTAAGGCGTCAAGACCTCGCGAAGAGACTCGATGAAGCTCAGAAATCTTCGGATTACGAGAACTTTCAGAGAATCGGTAACAGCTATCTAGGTACGATTCTCGAGAGCATTGACCTCTACATAGATCTCATAAAGGAAATAAGCTCAGAACCGGTTGCAGGCGAGCTAAAGACGGAGTTTTCGGACATCGTTAAAAGGGGCAGTAATACGAAGGGGATAGAGGGACAGTCAGAGTGGATCTCTAATGATGTTTCTCCTCTGTATGAAAAGGTCAGACAGATCTGCGCATGCGTTTACGCAGCAGTTGCGAAGATTGACCAAGAAGCTAACAAGATCGCCTAACGCCTGATGCCAGCCTCTCGCAGCATCTCTCTCGCGCGGATTTCAGCATCTCCCCAGTGTCCCGGACATCTCGTCAGCGATTCTCCATTTACCTCAGCCCATAGCCACCCCTTTGAGAAAAGAATCTGAGCAGTACTTCTGGCAGAGATTCCGCAAATATCACAGTGGAGCTCTAGTAGTTCTTCCGTAGGCATGAAATTCTGCGAGTTTGAGCAGCTGTAAAAAGGTTTGTTACCGAAATTTGGCCGCTGAGAACTGTTTGTTCCACCTCCTTCATTCCGATCTCGCGTGCGCAAATCTTAACTTCCTAATGGCTTTTATCGACCCAAAAAAGAGAGTCACTTCTCGTTCAGGGCGAGGGAGACGCGTACGCCAAGTTTAAACCAGAGAGAGTTATACAGGCCTTCGAGGTACACGGTTCGTTACAGCGTTTGTTCGTCGGATGAAAATGACAGATAGTTTTAGTTAAGCCTTCGTATTATTAGAGTAGATCGCCTCGCAAATCCATTACGTTTAAGACAAACTTTTCGATTCGTGGGATTTGGATCATGGCTGCCGGCCACCATGGAGAGGACTTGAAGGGAAATACCCTTCGCGTGTACACATACCTCTTCAAGGTGCGCAAGTCTGGAATTCGAGAGGCCCAGCGGTCGCTTGGTTTCAAGAGTGCCTCCTTGGCCCAGTACCACCTCGACAAGCTGGTGGAGCTGGGCCTCGCGCAGAAGGATGAGCTGGGTAACTATGTCCTCGCAAAGGAAGTCAAGATAGAGGCCCTGGAACAATTCCTGAAGATCGGGACGTACATCATCCCGCGTTTT
This sequence comes from Nitrososphaerales archaeon, assembly GCA_030037995.1. Lineage (GTDB taxonomy): Archaea > Thermoproteota > Nitrososphaeria > Nitrososphaerales > CADDZS01 > DATLTL01. The sequence goes on from JASHPQ010000056.1 coordinate 4,288, forward strand.
GTACTCTATTCCATGATGCTTACTATCCTGTTTACGTACTTCTTGCTGTTCGCAAGACTTGAGATCTCGCGGACCAGCATCTGGGCGTACATTTTTGCCGTAGTAGGGCTCGTGATAACTTGGTACGAGACGATCAGGGCTTGGCGCAGAACCCCGTGACTGTAAGATTAAAAAGCTTGGAAAAACATGGAGGCTATCGTCCTATTCGGAGATGTCATTTACACCGTGTCGACAGCTGCTGAAAAGCGAGAGAAGCGCAGAATCGAGAATGAAGAGAAAGTTCAGAAGGCCTTAGGGACTTTACAACAAGTCGTAGAAAGCAACATCACTCCCCGAAATATCCGAAAAATCGTGAAGGACGC
>JASHPQ010000057.1 GCA_030037995.1 Nitrososphaerales archaeon
CTCGACTCACCTCTCAGTAAATTAACCGAAAAACAGAGGCGAGTCTTGATCACAGCGTACAACCTAGGTTACTACGATTTGCCAAAGCGAACTAGTTCGCGAAAAATTGCCGAAAAACTTGGAATGCGCCACTCAACCTTGTCAGTTCACCGGATAAAAGCAGAGAACCGCCTCATATCTGAAGTGCTAAAAAAGCAATAGGATCCTGCTTCCGAACTATTTTTAGATTGGGCGTGATGAGACAGGTCTCTCTAAAATTTCTTTGATATTGTTCAAGTCACCCCGAAATTTTTCTTCGCATAGCGACCGAGAATGGGTGCTAGAAGTGTGTAGGGATAATTGTACGATCCGCCTGTAATTGCAGTCAACATTGTCCCCGGTCTACTGAATACAATTATGACCAATCCGGCAATGAAGATTACAATGCCCGTCGCCATTGATATTACATTTCGCAACGTCAGCCTACTCCCAGGTCTTGGAACCCAAACTCCGCTGTAAGTACTTCTGCCGAAAGCTGGAAATCAGTATTTTAGCTGACATGGTAGCTACAAGCCTAATCAGCTCGATAGACCACATTTGCTTCAGAAAGTATCCCCAAGTAGATTACAAAATGAATCTGAAGAAGGCTTTTGATAATAAAATAGCCATAGTTACCGGAGCCGGAATGGGTTTAGGGCTTGCCTTGTCTACGGAGCTTGCGGCCCTAGGAGCCAAGGTAATCATTGCAGATATTGACTTTCAGGCAGCAAGTAGAGCAGCTGAGACCATAACATCGAGAGACGGCAAAGCTCGCGCATCAAGACTCGATGTCTCCAACAAAGAAGAGGTCTTTGATCTTGTAGACTCAACAGTCCACGAATACGGCCATCTTGACTACATGTTCAACAACGCAGGAATAGCGATAGGAGGTGATGCTCGTGACCTGAGCATGGATCAGTGGCAACATATGCTAGACGTTGACTTGCAAGGTGTCATCTACGGAACGCTTGCATCCTATTCGATCATGGTGAAACAGGGTTTTGGACACATCGTAAACACATCCTCAGCAACCGGATTGGTACCACAACCAGGAAATGCCCCGTATTGTACCAGCAAGTTTGGAGTCGTCGGGTTATCACTATCACTGCGTTATGAAGGGGCTGATCTGGGAGTCAGGGTGAGCGTCGTATGCCCAGGCAACGTGCGAACTTCAATGTATCAGAACATGACAGTTGTAAACGTGCGTCTTGAGGAATTTCTTTCTTCTGTTTACCGGCGAAAAGAAGTGGAGGCTACAGACGCCGCTCAGATCATTCTGAAAGGGGTAGCTCGAAATCATTCGATAATTATCTTTCCAGCTTCCGTCCGATGGATCTGGCGCCTCTACAGGATCTCTCCAGATCTGTTGAACAGGGGTTTGCGAAACCATATCAGAGACTTTCGAAAGTACAGAAAAGCTAGTTGATTCTTCCTTTCACTGTGAACTTTCACCCCCAATTTCCCGAAATGGAAAGTTACAAATCATTGTTAAAGAGTGAGTTGAATTTCGCGATGACACAAGTTATCCACGCATTTTGAAGCATGGGATGGTTCTCACCTAGATAGCGGACGAGGCAATCGAACCACCAGTTCCCTTGGAACGCCTTGTGACCAAAGCCTAAGCCCACTACCTCTTTGTCCGCCAGCGCGACCAGTCCTCGAAAATGGGGATGGGAAGAATAGCGAACAATAAACGAAGTAATCTCTTTCGTGTCCTTTCCCCATGTGGCAACATAGACCTTTAGCGTGCCAGACAGATGAGGAGATGACCCATCAAAGGATGCGTAGGAGAGTCTTGACCCTTGCATTGAGGACGGTTCCAATGTCATCATGACAAAATTTCAGAGCATCAATAGTTTGTGAAAAATACAAGGGGTCACGCAAATCAACGGTATCTACTGTAAAACTGGCAGTATCAACCCTTTTGGGTAAGCACAACCTCTACAGAAAGTGGCAGTATCGGCAGTAAAGTTTGCCGAATTCCAGAAGAATAGAGTTGTTATTTTACTATAATGACAACATACTTTGGTATACTGGGGGGTATACTATTGCAATAGCACTGCCTAACTCACTAACTAGCTATCGAATCGGAGGACTCTTATTAGAGAGGCGGATCCACCCCCGCATTTTTAAGGGACTGCACTTTTGACCCACGTTCATTTCGTGGGTGTGGTAGTTTTTGGTGTTAGTGCTATTACCGGGATGATCCGCTTGGTCTGTTTCTGATAATTTGCGAACTGCGGATACAGGGAACCTTGACGGCCGTAGAGTCTGTCACGCTCTGGACCTTTGATTTCTTCCGCGCGCCTCGATCGTTTTATCCCCGACTTCGATCTGGACTTCATCTGGGTGTGCCTTGAGGTTGTGGTACCAGTCAGGATTGGTATCCGCTCCTCCCTTCGACGCGAAAACCAGGTAGCGATCACCATCCTTGAGATACATAACCGGATTGACCCGGGCCTCGCGGGTACGGGCACCTACGTGATGGATAAGTAACAGAGGCGCGCCCTCGAACTGACCACCTACCTTTCCGTGATTTTGGCGAAACTCGGCAATCGTGTGCGCATTCCAATCATTGATACTGCCGCTCATTTTCCGTCTCTTGCTCCCTTTCGTTTTACGCCCCTATATTCAATCTGCTCAAGTAGCCAGTCAGGCCCGCTTTAGTTATTGAAGTGCCATTTACTTACTAAGTAAGCGATAACTACTAGGCTTATATTCTGGATCGTGCCCAATACTTGGGCTTAGAAAAAAGAGGTCACGAGAATTCATTGAATGATTTCGACATGAAAAGCGGAAGTGCGAAGGTGCTCGGGATCGTTGGCAGCTTGCGAGGTAGCTCACTCAATAGATCTTTGCTAAATGCCGCGGCGAGTTTATTCCCGAACTGGGTCAAGTTCGAGGTATTTGATATTGAAAATATCCCTCATTACAATCAGGATGTGGAAGATTCCGAAATCCCTGAGATAGTCAAGGAATTCAAACGGAAGGTGAGAGACGCGGACGCGATTTTGATAGCTGCCCCCGAGTACAACGGGTCGGTGAGCGGTGTCCTGAAAGACGCGCTGGATTGGGCCTCACGACCTCATGGCGATAGCTCGTTCGAAGGAAAACCTGTGGCGGTGGTGATAGCAGTTTCCGGAAGGAGGGGAGGTTTTTCAGTCTTGAATCATCTTACCTTAATTATTGACTACTTGGATGCGAAGATGGTCGGAGAGCCGGTGCTTGTACAGCTTGCGCCGCAAAAATTCGACAAACAAGGTAAGCTATCTGACCAGGAAACTCTTGTGAAAATCAAGAAACTAATCACCGACGTCGTTGAAACCTTGCTCAACTGTAAGATGGTACCGACACTGCTTCCCTAGCCCCTCAATCGAGCAAAGCGCCGGGATTCGTGAGTAGCAAGTAGCTCTCCGGGACAAAGAAGGGCGAAAGCGACCACCGGAGACTTTGATTCGAAAAAATCAGGAAATCCATTATGGCACTTTGATGTCCTTTTTCAAAGCTCCAAGCAATTCGACGACAACGAGCGAAATAACTAATCCTATGCCAACGTTTACGATTCGATAAAGTGCCAGATACCATTCACCCGGAAACGCTATGTTAAGCAGCGTTATAATAAAAGACGACACGAAGATCTGCGTGAGTCCAAAATTTACTCCTCTTGATGAGAAGAGCAAAAATCCAACCGGAAACAAAATGGCAACGAGAGCGTAGGCGTCTCTCCCTAATGTGAGGGTTATTGCCGCAGCGATCAAAGCACCGATAATCGTACCGACCGACATCAACGCCGTAAAAGTGGTTGTCAAGCTGATGCTGGGCCTCACCGTGAAGATGATCGTCGCAACAACCCAGTAATCCCTAGGCAAGCCCAGCGCAAATCCAATAGAATACCCTATTGCACATGCAATCGCAACTAGGAAGGCACTTCTTAGCGCTTCTGCTGTAGACAGAGGTTGGGCGACCGGCGGTGGCGCAACTAATGCAGAAGGTCCCTTCCGGCGTCTTATAACAAGACGATGGAGTTCGAAGCCAAGGAGGGCCCACAGACACCCAAGAAATACGAAGGATGCCCTAACTTCTGCGGCCTCCAGTGATGCGCCCGGAATGCCCACGCCAAACGCAAAAGCAATCGCAGTAAAAGTCCCGAGCAAGGATAACCTGGGCCTCCCCCGCACCGGGAATATGACGAACAACGCGATTCCGAGCAGGATAGGTGAAAGAATAGTTCCGGTAGTGGCGACAACGGTTCCGATCCCGACAGCGCACGCCTCTGTGAAGCAAGCGTATACGAGGGGCCGGCCGGATGTTGCCGAGGGCTGGAACTGGCCCTCGGTCATCGCGAGGAAGAACGCGCCGAGGGTCATGAACAGCAGATAGCTTTGGTGGACTAGAACGCCTACAGCTATCGGTGCGGCAACAAAGAAAGCCACCCTGACCCCAATGGCGGGATTGAATGCTGATTTTTCTATCTTGGTGAAATCCCTTGCTAAATGTCCCGATTCGGTCGTAGTTCGCATCCCTCCACGGTAGACCTGTCATCTCAATTGTTCTAATGATATCATTCCCAAAGTTTTCCTTCTATCCTCTGGTTTTTCCGCTCTCGGCCCATTAGCTTCCATCATTGCAGCAACCGCCGCTAGCTGCTGAGATGAGAGACCAAGAAGAGAGTGGCAACGGAGAATCGATAAATTTCAGCTGATCAAGTGTTCTGAGAATTGTTTCCCGCGCCTTGTCCCAGCAGTCCGTTCAATCGTTCGATCTGCAGAGCCACGGCGCTAAAGTCCTTCGTTCCTTCCCCAAGTTCGACTGCCTTGGTGAATTCGTCTATCATCAAATTAGATACCGGAAGTATAGCGTTTACTTTCTCTTCTTGTTTCCGAGCAAGGCGCAGATCTTTCAACAGGTTGTTCATCGAGAACGACGGCTCAAAGTTGCCCGACGCCATCTTTGGACCCTTCACCTGACTAACGAAGTTCTTGTGGGCAGTGTTGTTCAGGACTTTCACAAATGTGTCAGGATCAAATCCAAGTTTCTCAGAAAAGGTGAAGGCTTCGGAGAAAGATTCGGCCATCAACCCAAGATACAGGTTCACGACAAGCTTCATTTTATTGCCTGCCCCGTCTGCTCCAAGGTACATTACGGGATTTCCAAGTTCACTTAGAAACGGCTCGTACTTCTCGAAGGCTTCTTTCGGACCACCTGCTAGCAGTATTACCTTCCCCTGCATCTCCATTTCTGGGGCCCCGACGATGGGCACCCCTAATTTCGTTACTCCGAGAGTCCTGGCCTCTTGTTCAATCTCGACCGACGCGTCGGGGTCGATCGTGCTCATTTCTATCCATACCCCCTTCTTGTCGAGGCTGGAAACGAATCCCTCGCTTCCAAATGCCACCTGTTTCACGGCGTTTTCGTCCGTAAGGGAGGTGATCACGATGTCCACCGCCGAAGCCAGTTCTTTGGCAGTCGAGTGGATGACCCCACCTTTTTCTCCTATGGGCTTTGCCTTCTCTAAAGTGCGATTGTACGCGTGAAGTTCGTATCCCCTAGTGAGAAGATTGGAGGCAATAGCGGATCCCATGAGTCCGAGACCGATTACTCCGACTTTGGCTTTCTTTATTCCAGCTATGCGGCTCAACTATTTGTCACGGGATTTTCTGAAACGTAGACAGTGGCATATAAAGCAAGGGATTCCTTGAGCGCGCGGTATTTTTTGCAAAGCAAGTGCCATTTGAGGTAATGTTGCGTAACTTATCTTCAGAGAAATAGGGCCGCGATCAAACTACGAGCTGTCACAAGAACCTCTGGACAAGTTGCTGCTTTTTCTTCCATGAATATTGGAACTGTATGCAAATGTCCGAAACAGAACCTTAGATCCATTCGTAGTCAAATCGGATTTTCTTCCGTGCATGTGAGCCGAGATACGAGCAGGGGATTCGCAATCTGTTATCAACTCTGGAGATCGTCTACTCGTCCTAAATAGGAGGCTCCCAGCTAAATCTGTGAAGGGACAGGGATTAGAAAATGGCAGCACAAGATATGGAAGATGTTCCGCCGGAGGAAGAAATGGTAAGCGAGGAGGAGACGCTTGAAGGAGCTCTCCCCTTCGAGGATTACGGGAAGGACACGGGGAAACTGACTGTGCAGATCGACCGTCTGGAGCACGAGTACGACGAAAGAGAGAAGGTAATCGATCGAATAATGGAATACGGCACCGGAATCGAAAGCGAGAAGGCACTCAGGATGTACACCACTCCCGTTTTGAGAAGATGGGAGGCTGCTCTAGAGAGCTACCGCGCCAGCAAGCTGCAACAGAAGTAGATACAAGATTTAGCAGTTAGTTGAACCATTTGGGTCGAAAGACCCTATTCCTTCTTTTTCCTTTTAATCATTTCACCTTTTTTGTATTCAATTATGTGGAACTGGTAATAATACGTGTCTGAAAACTTTTTCATGAATCTTGAGACACCCATCTGTCAGTATTACCGGATTTAAACTACGGCTGTTGTCCAAGATATCATGGGTCGAGAAATCCGCAGTGAGCGTCTCGGAGACTATTGGTAGTAGGCTGGAAAAAGCTCGACGAGAAAAGAAGTTTGAACGTCTGCAAGCCTTGCTGAAAAACGCGAATCTTTGCAAACTTACAAATGAGCAGATCGTCAAAGATATCGGGAGGGGTCGAGAAAGGAAAACGAACAAATCGAAGTGATCAAGAAGGACGAAGTACCGGACCATATGATTTTCGACGCAAGCTTCAGGTACGTTCCAATGCAAAACTTTTAGAAAATCGGAAAACAGAAGGCTTCGATCCCGATGCCTTGTCCTCACGGGTGGCCCGAGCTCCCTTTTACTGATTAGTAAGAAGATCAACCCTTCGTGCCAAAAGCGAATTTGCAATCCAGAATAATCCCGATGATCCTCTTCTATCTGGTCATGGGATTGGGCGCTGTTACGATCTTCCTACTCCTGACGTCTACGAAAGGTTTCTTGCTGCCACTTATTTCCTCAAGTATAGCGCTGCTTGTCGTAACCGTGACAATTTCTTCTATCATGCTGCCACAATTCCTTGGGGCGCCCTGGGTTCCCACGTCGAAGGAGCTAGTGAACAAGATACTGTCGATCTCGGAACTCAAACCGGCTGAAACGCTGTACGACCTCGGCTCCGGAGATGGAAGACTGGTCATAGCTGCGGCCAGAGACTTTGGCGCCAGAGCCGTGGGGATCGAAATCGATCCGTTCCGAGTACTTTACTCCCGTCTTAGAATATCGCAGCTCCGCCTTAGCGGTAAAGCGAAAATTATCAGAAGTAACTTCTTCAACATCGATCTACGAGATGCTGACGTAGTTATCGTGTACCTGCTGCAAGAAACGCTTGACAAACTGCAGTATAAACTCGAAATGGAACTCACGAAGCCAAATTGCAGGGTGGTCTCGGTCGTTTTCCGATTCAAAGGGTGGGAAGTGATAAGGTCTGACCAAGAAGCTCGAATTTACGTTTACAGAACACGTCCGGCGACGACAGACACCTAGTGTTTTTTCATGCATACAGCAAAGACTCGTAAGCCGTTAGTCTGGGCTTTTTTCGAAATTTTGCTCCCAGGGCTACTTTCTTCAGCTCGTCATCGCTCATCGAGTCCATGGTTCTGTAAAATTCCTCCGCACCCGAGCAGTGCCACAGGTACTCGCAGATGTACGTGATCTCGTCGTGCGTCAAAAGCACTCCGGTGCGCTCCATGATCGCTTTTACTTTTCCAAAACAGGAATGTTCTCTTCCGGAATCCTTCGGATTGTACCGAGAGTTGAAGGGATCGCTCATCGGGAGTTACCGCTGTCCGTGCCGGAATAGGAGGTCAAGTCGTCGTCCAGGCGTTCTGGGGAGTGCGCCCTTCTAACTTCTGGGCCGGTCGCACCCTGTGGCTCGGTCACGGTTACCGGTGTCGTAGTTGCTGGAGCAGCTTCGGGTTCCACCTCTATGGGGCTCAATTTTTCTTGCCTGGCCTTTCGCTGCTTTTCATCTTGCTCTTTCAGGGAATTAGTTTCGTTTGTCTTGGCATTCTCCACAAATTCGGACTGGCGCTCTCGCATGTCCAAAAAGAAATGATGGATGATGTCTTCGCTGGAGGTCCTCAGGATTTTGGCTTCGTCCGGGTACCTCTTCTGAATGCGCTTTGCCATCCTCGACAAGGCTTCAGACAGCTGCCACACCCGCATGATCGGCTCTGCCATGGAGTTAATGTCCCAGACTTTGAAGTCTGAGTGCGACCCTGTCTCAACCGGTACTTCGGGCGGAGCAGACGACGACATTTGTAAGAGGACTAAATTTTATTGTTGCACGCGGACTAACGGGAGCGTCTTTCCCGCAATCCAACCGATGCGGTAATACGTGAGTTTGGTACTTAACAGATATGAACTCTGGATTCGTACTTAATTTTCTTGCACTTTTGTCCAATCTGGAATAGAAATTATTCAGCTCTACTAAGGACGCTGTTGTAGAAAATTGCGATCTCACTCTCATTCTTCGTATTTTTTGCTCAAGGAGCAAAGCGCGTTTCCCCAGAAATGGGAACTCCCACAGTTGGTGAGCTTTTCTGATAAACGTACGGCGTGAAAATTCAGAAATGAGCCGGCGAGAGAAAGTGTTGCGAACAAGAGAAATAGCGTGAGGCATGCAAACCAAGTGACCAAAGCAAAAATCTTGGTTCTATCAGATGTCCACTATCCTCTCACCGATCCCGACGAGATCCTCGGCATCATA
>JASHPQ010000058.1 GCA_030037995.1 Nitrososphaerales archaeon
TAATACTGCTTCGGACGATGAATGGAATCCACTTGGGTTCGACAGAGAAACTTGGTTTAAGATAGTCATAGTAATTTTGGTTATTTCGGCGCTCGGTATCGTTTATTTAATTGCGTCTGGCGCGCCGTTTTCTATAACCTATGAATGGATGTGGCTGTGGCTTTTAGGATTCTCGGTGCTTATCGCATTATTACGCAAAAAGAGTAAAACGAAGTAGCGTCGCGCCGTGTGCGTGTGTCGCGCGTGCGCGCGGCGTGTGCGTTGAGAGCGTGTGCGTTGAGAGCGTGCTCGTTGAGGTATGCTTCCCCTCTTCTTGCTCTTGCTCTCTCTTGCTTACTACTTCTTAGGCTAGTTACTATTCTTTCTTCTTTAGGCTAGGCTGTTAGCTAAGAATCTTCCATACGAAACCCGAGAGTGATTGCTCTCGTGCCGTCTCCAAAAGTGGAACCGCCTCAAATTTGGGGCTAGGTTTTGGCCGGTTTTTCCAAAAAGGAGCCTTCTATTGTGGAAGAAAAAAGGAACCAGTGTTCTGGCTCCCACCATCTTTAGCTTTGTAAGACAGGGATGGTAACCCTACTCTTCTTCGTCCTCTGTTTCAGACATACTTTCCATATTCTTTGTTCTGTCCTCGTCGCCTTCCTTCAGCTCCGCATCCTTCGAAACCTCTCCGGCTTTTCTCCCTGCTCCGCTTCTTTTATCTGAGGTGTTTTCGCTCAATTTATCCAAGTCGACCTCGGTTCATGCAGAAGCAGGGAAGAGCTATTTAGATGCGCCCGAACTGTGTCCCATAACTTTTCTACGAACTTTTCTGTTGCGAGATTTAGAATGTCCGCCCGAAGTCAAAGAGAATTGCGATCACATTTTTACCTCGGTCAAATGGATCAGGGGTAAATATAATTCATAGACCAACTCCTCTATCAGCCCGCTTGCAAGAAGCTTCTTAATCTCAAATACTTGGGACCATAGTTCAGATTACTTCAATTTGGTATTTCTCGATCAATCCGATTGCGAGATCGAAATTCCTCGAAACCTGATCGGGATAATGCGAGTCGGATCCGTAGCTTACCTTGCATCTGGTCCTCCCACAAGCAGAAGCCACTTTTCTTACGAGATCTGGAGTCCTCGAAAGATCGGCCCCGTTTAGCTCCAACGCCTTGCCGTGTTCCTTCGCCACTTTTGCCAGTTCGACCATGAGCTCCTCTAGATCTTCGGGGACGGTTGGAGTACCCACTGCGAGCCTTTCGGGATGAGTCAGTACGTCGAAGGGAATAAAATCACTCTTTAGCGCTTCCTTCTGGATCTCGATGTATTCCCTCCACCTTTCCTCTGCGCTCTTTTTGTCCTGGGGCAATTTTTTCTCTTCTAGATCGATCCCACCGCGCAATTCGTGAATAGAGCAAAGCAGAACATCCCATTTCTTCATCGAAACCGCGTCGTGGATCTCAGACTTGAAGTCGCGGATATAGTCCACCTCCAGTCCCCGCCTCACCTGAACGCCGTCGATGTTCCTTACCTTTTCGAACTCTTTCAGGTAGTCGTCGAAAGATGAGAACATGCGACCGGATTCGTGCACCGACCCGAATTTTACAGCTTGCCGCGCGAAAGTAAATTGGGAAATGTGCTCTGTCACGGAGAGGCGGCTCACCTGGGTTTTTTTCGCGGCCGCCACCATTGACTCTATGCTGGCTAGGATAATGTGGCTGTGATTATCGTAATGCAAAGAAATTCTCGCTTTGAAATTGGTCTAAAACAATCCTGTATTTTTGAACAGATCGGCAAGTGTCCGCAGAAACATCAAGCTGAGTTTATATCGAGAAAAAGAGACAGAGCGGGAGCAGAGTCAGAAGATGGGCAACGGTGTTTTACATTGCCTCCCATCTGAAACTCTGAGGGACTTTTCTTTTCCCTAGACGGTCCTTCCTCTTTGAAGACGAGGAAGCACTATGACTATCACCCTGGTACGGCAAGGTTTGGTCTCGCATTCCAAGCAAGCCAGCCTCTAGACCATTACGTAAGATGCGCCAAACTTGCAAAGAAGTACGGATTTGACATGGTACAGGTCTATGACGACCTGCTCTTCAAACCGGCTTGGCCAATCCTCTTTGCCATGGCACCAGAGCTGCGGGGAAGTGGTATAAAGCTGGGGCCCGGTGTCGTAAACCCGTTTCACATGCATCCTGCCCTAATAGCGGCCCACGTTGCCTCTTTGAATGAGGAGATGGATGGTGACTCTTTTCTGATGATCGGCAGGGGTGCCTTCCACGACCTCTTTGAGATAAAAACCCCAAAGCCGATCGCAGCGACGAGGGAAGCGATCGAAATTATTCACGGTCTGCTCTCAGGGTCTTCGGTGAAGTATGATGGGGAGATCTTTAGGGCAAAGCCCGAGGTGCGTTTCCACTGGGACTACATTGCGCCCAATCTGCCGCAAATCTGGATAGGCGGCTGGGGGCCCAAGATGGCGGAGCTCGCGGGGAGGATGAAACAGGTTTCGGGAATCATGGTCAGCAGCATTACAAGTGGGAGCTATCTTGCGCACATTCGGGAACGTGTCCGCGCTGGAGCTGACTCCATTTCACGAAGCGCGGATGAAATCGAAATCGGGTGCGTTCCGGGAACGATAATCTCTAAGGACAGGGATGCTGCGCGGGAGCTTGCAAGAACGGCGAGTGCTGTATACCTGCCATATCTGGAGCCGATGACGGACTATGTCGGGGTGAAACGAGACGAGATAGAATCCGTCAGGGAAGCTCTTTGGCGAAATGACCTTGTGATGGCGGCCGCTCTGGTGTCCGACAAGGCGGTAGATTCTTTCAAATTGTGGGGCACGCCGGACGAAATCATAGACAAGACGCTGAGGATGCTGGACTCAGGAAGGGGCGCGGACAGGATAAACTTTGGATTCGGTCGTGGCGAGCAAGACATCGAGAGTATCAACCTGCTCGGGGAGAAAGTGCTGCCTTACCTTCTGGAGAAAGTTCGGGGCTAGACTGCAATTGACAGGAAATATCCCAGGCCCGCGCAAACTATAGTTACCAGCGCCCAGCCGGCTATGAGAACGGTGATCTCCCTTGTGTTCACCGCCCACGGCCTGCGCGAGATGCCTGCGCCGAGCATTCCGCCAATTATGACCTGCGTAAGCGACACTGGGATCGATAATGCAGTGAGGATCAGAATGACGATCGCCGCCGCGAGCATCGCGGCGAAGGTCCTGATCTGGCTCAACCCCACGATCTTGTCGCTGACGACCTGTGCCAGCATTTTCCCAAACAAGACCACGCCAAGAGCCGCGGATCCAAAGAGGACGAGCTCCAGAAGATCCAACACCAGGGAGCTCTTTGTGCCGAGCACCCCGAGGGATTGAATCAGGCCTAGGTTGTTTGCGCCCAGCATGAAGGCCACGAGGAATACCACCAAGGCGAGCACGAGGCGGTTTGCCCTAACGATTGAAACGAGAGATCGTGAGCGTTCTACCCTCATCGCGACCGCGTAGACCGCGAAACTTATGACTGCGCAGGCAAACGGTACTACAATCCATGAGCCGACGATCTCGACAAGAGATGAAACTTTGACTTCGGTACCCCTGGCGAGCGCCGCACCAACAAAAGCTCCGACCGTGCAGTTTGAAAGGCTCACCGGCAACTTGACTAAAGTCAAAACAAGGAGCATTGCGACGGATACCGCAACCGCTGAGAAGAGCTCGGGAGTGGGAAGGCTATTCGGAACAAGTTTCCCAAGAATAGAGTGCGCCATGGTTCCCCCTGCGATGAAAAAACCGGCGAACATCCCTGCGAGGGTCAGAAAGAGCGCGAGGTTAAAGGACACAAGGTTTGAGAGATTGCCTGTCGTCAGCCCAGAGTTGTTCCAGCCAAACACGAACGCGAATAAAACTAGGAGGAAGAAAAGCGGAAGGACTGGCACCAGCTACGAATACCCCTTCGCCACGAGTACTGTAAGAACATCTGATCCTCTCTTCGAATTGTCTGCGATGTCATCTGCAAGGTGGAGAAAGTCGCTCAATGTTATGATGTCGAGAGATTTTGCGTTAATCTCGTTCCTGTAAAGGTGTCGAACGATGGCATGGTGTTTTTTATCCGCCTCCGCTTCCTTCTCCACTACCTTTTCGGCCAATGAGAGCACCGCATCCTTGTTCTCACCCAGTGCCTTAACGTCTTCCTTGAACAACTGAGCAGCCGCGATGCATGTGGAGATGAAAGACCCGATATCGTCTTGAAAAAAGTAGTCGATTACCTCCGTTGGCAGTTTCATGTCGTGGAAGATCATGGAGGAGTGCTTTGACGCATGGGAAATGTTGTCAATGAGTCCCAAGAGCGAGAGGAGATCCTCCCTAATCCCGCCGAAGAAAGAACCCTCGCATAGCAACCTGACGAGACTCTGGTACTCCCCGACGGACCTATTCTTGAGATCTTCAATCACTTGAAACTCTCGGTCAACCGCCTCGTAATCATACTTCTTGAGGTACCCTACAAGGGAAAGAAGGTGCTCGCTGGACTCGATTGACATGTCCAGCAATCCTAGGATGCGCTCGAGGGTCTGTTGCTCCCCGCTGCCCAGAAAACGGAAAAAGTCAGAAAGTGGCAAAGCCTAGATTTTCCTAGTGTACAGGGTGAGAATTCTCTCGGCAGTGGCCTTCTGAATCCTCGGTATGCCCGGTGCCTTGATGAGCAGTCCGGAGACCCTGCGGGGATCCTTCCCGGGATCGAGGATGTCAAATGCGACCTCCTCATCGATGATCACCATAGCGCCGAGGCCCGAGGTACCCCTGAAGCCCATCATGATCTTTTCGTCGTGCGGCTGCATTCGCGACTGGAGAGTGGGGATCGCCTTGATCGTCCTGTACTCTATAATGGATCTCTCGTCTTCGGGGGATAGATCGCTCAAAGATAGGGTGGGCCTGATCATGCACACCGGCCTCACCTTCACTCCCCTTCGAGACGCAGCTTTTAGGGCAGTCTTGGCCGCCAGGAGGTACGTTGGTGGGTACCCTCCTATGGCGAAAAAATCCGACTTGGCGGAATAGATGAGTTCGGCGAGACGCCGATGCACTCCCTGCTCGCCGTGCACCATCCAAGCATACGCCTCCGAGCCGTCGATCTCTTCACTGTCTTCGCGCGCCTGCTCTTCCTGCTTTTTCTCAAGTACTGTCAGCGCTTGCTTTGCCTCCTTTTCATAAGTCTCAAGCAAGTGGTCGATCACGCCCTTTGCTCCGATTGCCCTGTACAGTGTTGGTCTTCCCTTCTGGACCTCCACTATCCCCCTCGCGGCGAGCTTCTCCAAAGACTCGTAGGCCTTGTTTCGGGGGATCTCCGCAAACCGGTGAACGTCGGAAGCCCCGACCGGGCCGAGGGCGATGAGAGCATCAAGGGCCTTTGCTTCGTTCGTATTCAGGCCCAGTTTAGCCAAATGCTCAACGGAAGATGGAACGTCACTCATAATTTCTAATGTTACCCCTATGGTAACACTATAGTTATTAGATTTTCAACTTCCTGCTTTTACTCACGTGTTCACCATGTTAGGTGCAAGAAAGCAAAATTCGCCATCGAGAGCCTGGTTGCTAATCCCGGTAATCGGCCTCGTCGTCGTTGTTGGCATAGCCGCGGCCTTCTTTTTCCATGCGCCGCCAGTTGGGGCATATCCTTGGTATGGATGGTGGTTCCCGTTCCCGGGGTTTTTCTTCATCATCCCGGTGATTTTCCTCGTCTTTTTCACGTTCAGGTGGATCTTCTGGGGAGGGTGGGGAGGCGGATGGTATTACGGACGGTACTATGATCCCGCACTAGAAATCCTGAAAGAGAGGTTCGCACGCGGCGAAATAACTAAGGATCAGTTTGACCAAATGACGAAAAATTTGGAATAGCACTGAAGGAAAAACAGAGAGTTAAAGAAGAAATGCAGTCAGTTTCCAAAACGGAGGAGCTACTCGCTCTTTCTTTTCCAAAGTCGTTGAGGGGATTATTGACAGATAAGATCGGAATAGTAACCGGGGCAAGTCGGGGGATTGGCGCGGCCGCCGCTTTTTCCTTTGTCGGAGCCGGGGCGAAAGTGATGCTCGCTGCAAGAGATTCGGGAAAACTGGATTCCGTATCAGAATCGATCAACTCCCAGTACGGCGCGGAGGCTACTAGAGCGATACAGACTGATGTGACAGATCCCAATTCGGTCCAAAAACTCGTTCGTGAAACGGTCTCGACGTACGGGCGACTGGACTTTGCCTTCAATAATGCGGGCGATGGCCACATGCCGGCTCCGCTGGCTGATGTAACTCTCGACGACTTTGAGCGAGCAATTCGGACCAACATCGTCGGGACGTTTCTCTGCCTGAAATTTGAAATCCCGGAGATGCTGAAGGTTGGTGGCGGTTCCATTGTTAACATGTCATCAACCGCCGGAGTGGAGGGCGTCAAGGGAATTGCCGGTTATGTTGCTGGCAAGCACGGCGTGATCGGACTCACTCGCACGGCAGCTTTAGACTATGCTAGACAGAATGTAAGGATCAACGTGGTTACCCCGGGACCGATATACACGGAGAGGGTTGCCCGCTTTCGTGATCAAGCTGCTCAGGCGGTTCCGCTCGGTAGAGTTGGAAACAGGGAGGAAGTCGGATCCGTTGTTGCTTGGCTATGCTCTGATCTTTCGACTTTCGTAACTGGCGCAGTGATCCCGATCGATGGCGGCAGGACGACGGGTACCTGGTCGTTCAGCTGAAGAGAAATCCAATGTGACCTCAGGGGTAACACCACGGATAATAGACTTCGAGATTCAGCTAGTAGGATGCAGGTAAGAAACAAATGATAGAGATCAGCAAAAGTCAGGAAGCCGCTTCACCGGTTGAAAAAGTATGGCAACTCGTAGGAGATCTCGAGAACGAGCAAAAATATTGGCCTGTCCTAAGAAACGTCAAAATCTTGTCTAGGAAGGACAACTCTGTCGAAAGGGAAGCGACTATCCAGCGCGGGCCGATGGGAGAAGCAACAAGTCTCCAAATCCTTTCCATCGATCCCAAGCAAAGATCGAGCACTCTCAGAATGACAAAGGGACCCATGCTCGGGACCCGAAAGATAATTCTCAGCTCGACCGATGGAGGAAAGAAAACAAAGATCGATGCGAGCTGGCAGTTCGAGCTCAAAGGAATACCCGGGTTTGCGCAAGGCTTTGTCAAAGACAATATCTCAGAAGTAACAGAAAAGGCGCTTGCGACTATAGCGGAGGATTCGCGGAAGTAATAGTGAATCAATAACCCTTTATCAATTGTAGCTTACCAGAATTGTCGTTGGGAACATTCCGCATCAGGGTTGAGAAAGAATGGTCAGATTACACTTCCTCACCTGCTTCGAGACAACTGGCAGTTAGGTGAGGGTTCTAAGATATCATTGATTGCTGAAGAAAATCAAGCAGTAATCAACCGATTAGAAAGATCAGAATAGAAAAAACTCCTATTCGCCCGGTCAACTCGGTGATGATGAGCTCGAATTTGTAATAATCGATCGCGCGCTGGTCCCTCTGTACTATTCAAAGAAATATAGGAACTAGGGATTCGATGTTTTTTCAGAGAACCGCACGCTAGGCAAGGCATAATAGTTCTCTTTTGATAGATTCAAACTCGATTTGACCAAAAGAGAGTACAAACACATCGAGACAAAGCTGATCCACTCCGGCGAGCCTGCGCCGCGAATCCTGGGTGCCGTTAGCATGCCGATCTTCCAGTCGGCCATGTTCGAGACGTTGGGCGAAAAAAATTACAATAATGTAAGGTATATCCGGCTAAACAACACCCCCAACAGCCAGGCCCTGCACGAAAAGCTCGCCGCTCTTGAGGGCGCGGAAGATGCACTCGTGACTGCGAGTGGCATGGCGGCAATTTCTACCACTCTCCTCGCATTCCTCTCGAAGGGGGATCACTTCCTTGCTCAGGACTGCCTTTATGGCGGGACGCACGATTTCGTCACGAGGGATCTCGAAGAATTTGGGATCTCCTACGATTTCATCAACGGAAACGATCCCGCTTCCTGGGAGAAAAAGGTCCGTCCGAACACGAAAGCAATCTACGTCGAGACTATGACGAACCCGCTGCTTCAGGTCGCAGATCACAAGAGCGTGGTCGAGTTTGCCAAATCAAATGACCTCGTTTCGATAATTGACAATACTTTTGCAAGCCCGATCAACTTCCGCCCGGTGGAACTCGGCTTCGACCTGTCGCTGCACAGCGGTACCAAATATCTCAACGGGCACTCTGACATCGTCGCCGGCGCGGTAATCGGCAGCTCGGAGCTTGTCGAGAAAGTGAAGCACCGGCTGAACCACCTTGGCGGTAGCCTGGATCCTCACGCCTGCTTCCTCCTCCACAGGGGCGTGAAGACCCTCGCGCTGCGGATGCGGCAGCACAACGAAAGTGCTCTAAAGATAGCGCGGTTTTTAGAGCAAAATCCCGCTGTTGAACGGGTTAACTATCCCGGTCTCGAGAGTCATCCCCAGCACGCGAGAGCCAGAGAACTATTTGATGGCTTCAGCGGGATGATGAGTTTCGAGCTTGTGGGCGGACAAGAAGCCGCAAACCGCTTCCTGAAGAGCGTCACCATCCCGATCGCGGCACCGAGCCTCGGAGGTGTGGAGAGCCTGGTAACAATTCCCGCGACGACGTCGCACGTCGGCATGTCACGGGAAGACAGGCTAAGACTGGGCATCAGCGACGGATTGATCCGGTTCTCGGTAGGAATCGAATCAACGGAGGACTTGATCGATGACCTCGCGCAGGCGATGGAGGGGCCTTCCAACGCGCCGAGGCGAGAACTCATGCAGGACTCCCGTCTTCATTGAAAGGAAGACCTGCGTTATAATCGTCTCTCTAAACGCACTCTGCATCTAGAGGTCTCAAGGCATAGTCAAGCGCATCTATAGCTCTGTCTATTTCTTCTTCCGTTACAGTTAGGGCAGGCCCCAGCCTGAGGCAGTTGGGGACGAGGCCTCCCATGAGGACTCCCCTCTCAAGGGCTCTTTGTTGAACCACAGTAATCGGCCACTTTGAAATATCTCCAGCTCCCGTGACATCTCTATCTTCCTTGATGAAAGGTTCATGTGTTTCTCTGTTTCTCACGATTTCTATCCCCCAAAATAGTCCCATTCCGCTGACGTGGCCCACGGATTTGTGCGAGGGCGAAAGCTCCCTGAGTCTTTTTTCTAAGTACAAGCCACTTTTTTCAGCTCGTTTCGGAAGATCTACATCCATCATGAATTGAAGGTTCGCCACAACCGCTGCCATCGAGACGGGATGTGAGGAGAAAGTGACAGCATGCCACCATCTGTACTTATCGAAGAAATTTGCAATCTCCCTGCTGACGACGACCCCAGCGGCCGGAAGGTGAGAACTCACAATCCCTTT
>JASHPQ010000059.1 GCA_030037995.1 Nitrososphaerales archaeon
GGAGTTATGCCTTTATCATGTCGCTGAGAACCTTCCTCCAGACTCAAAAGTAAAATAGTGAGAAAGAAGCATCGGGTTTCAGAGTTTTGCAATGAAAGAACAGTATGACGCTGTGATCATTGGGGGAGGGCACAACGGGCTCGTCTCAGCCGCCTACCTAGCAAAGGAGGGGCTGGATGTTGCAGTTTTGGAAAAACGAGGGATCGTGGGCGGCGCTGCCATCACGGAAGAAGTGTGGAAAGGCTACATTGTCAGCAGGCTTTCGTATGCCTATAGCCTCTTTGATCCTCAAATCGTGAAGGATCTAAAACTAGTCGAGCACGGCCTGAAGGTGGTCTCCACCGACCCGGATCTTTTCGTACCTTTCCCCGACGGGAAGTACGCCTTCATCTGGGAAGATGCGAAAAAGACTGCCGAGGGCTTTGAGAAATTTTCCAAGAGAGATGCGAAGAGATACTTGGAGTACCTGGAGTTCTGGAAGGGAGTGAGCGAGCTTCTGGGATCCATGATGCTCAGCCCTCCTCCTCCTCTGGAAGATTTTGTCTCCGTATTTCAGACGCCCGAGTCCCTCGAAGGTCTCAAGGTTTTGATGTTCGGCAGCGTCTCCGAGCTGCTAAACGAATACTTCGAGTCGGAGTACGTGAAGGCCGCGATCTGTCCAAGAGGGTTGATCGGCACCATGGTCGGCCCAAAGTCTGCGGGAAGCGCTTACGTCTTGGGGCATCACGTCGTCGGAGG
Source organism: Nitrososphaerales archaeon (assembly GCA_030037995.1). GTDB lineage: Archaea > Thermoproteota > Nitrososphaeria > Nitrososphaerales > CADDZS01 > DATLTL01. Next base: position 739 of record JASHPQ010000059.1, read on the forward strand.
ATCAACGGGAGAAACCGGAGTCTGGGGCTACTTGAAGGGAGGCATGGGAGCCCTCAGTGACGCCATCGCCGCAAGCGCTGTCTCGTTTGGCGCGGAGATCATCACCAAATCCCCGGTAACCAAAATCTCGGTTCAGGATTCGGTGGCAAGTGGAGTAGAGCTAGCCGACGGGACCAAGATTAGGGCAAAGTACATCGTCTCCAATGCGGATCCCAAGCAGACGTTTCTGAAACTCGTGGGCCGCGATCACATGGATGGCTCGTTTGTAAAGCAGGTAGAGAAAATAAAGGACGAGGGGTGCGTGCTGAAACTGAACGCCGCACTGGATGAACTCCCCGATTACAAAGCACTCCCTGGAAAGAAACTGGGTCTGCAACATCGCGGGATCACGAGCATCGGCCCTTCCGTGGATTACTGCGAAGAGGCCTTTGATGACGCGAAGTACGGGAGGCCCTCCAAGCATCCCTTCCTGCGCGTGGTGTACCATTCCGCCAACGATCCAGATCTGGCGCCTCCGGGAAAGCATACGATGTCGATCTTCTCTCAGTACTTCCCGTACGACCTTGCCGCCGGAAACTGGGACGAAATCAAAGAGGAGGTTGGAGACAACATAATTGATACCTTGAACGAGTACGCGCCCAATCTCAAGAAATCCGTCATCCACAGAGAAGTAATCACTCCCCTCGACATGGAAAGAGAGTTCAGCCTGCCCCGCGGCAACATCTTCCACATGGAAATTACTCCGGACCAGATGTTTTTCTTCAGGCCGGTCGCCGGGTGGGCCGCCTACCGGACGCCGATCAAGGGCCTCTACCTTTGCGGCTCGGGGACACACCCCGGCGGCGGAGTCACCGGTGCCCCGGGGTACAATGCGGCCCAAGTAGTACTAAGCGACTCGCGGCCTCAGCTCGCTTCCTGAAGCGCCATACATTTAATCGGGCTCACGTGCGAGTTAATTCTCGCCATGAGACAGATTGACGCGAGAGACTCGCCGAGGTTCGCCCAGATCTCTACCTTCGGCAGGCTCCCTCACTTGCAGGATCTCGCCGGAGTGAAAGCAGCGTATGTTGGAGTCCCCTTTGACGACGGGACGACGTATCGGACCGGTGCGAGGTTCGGCCCCAGCGCCATAAGACAGGGTTCCCGGCTTCTCCGGGCTTACAATCCCTTCGTGGATACGTATCCGTTTGAGTCGCTCAACTCCTGCGACTACGGTGACATCAACGCGATCCCCGGGTACATTGAGGACACCATGCATATCGTGGAGAAGGAAATGAAGCAGATCGCATCCAGCTCGATTCCATTCACGGGAGGAGGGGATCACTCGATCGCCCTGCCCATCCTGAGAGCGATGCACCAAATCCACGGCAAGGTGAACCTCGTGCATCTCGATTCGCACTACGACTTTTGGGACAGTTATTGGGGGAAGAAGTACACGCACGGAACGTGGCTGAGGCGCGCCCGGGAAGAAAACCTGCTGAACGAAGTCATCCAGATCGGAATAAGGGGATCGCTCTACTCCAAGGATGACATCGAGGACGCCAAAAAGTTAGGTATTGCTTACTACACTACGAATATTACGAGGAAAGAGACCGCCAAGATTTTGACACATGTAAAGTCGTTAAAGGGAAAAACGTACATCTCGCTCGACATTGACGTTACGGACCCGGCTTTCGCTCCTGGCACCGGGACCCCGGAAGTGGGTGGAGTCTCCAGCCTAGAAGTGATGGAGATCGTGAGAGGACTAGACCTAGACCTCGCGGGAATGGAGGTCGTGGAAGTATCCCCTCCCTACGACGTCAGCGAGCTGACCAGCATGCTCGCGGCGAACCTGATCTACGAGGGAATGAGCGTCCTCGCAAAGAAGATCGGCTAGCCGATCGACCGGAGGGTCGCACCATCCACCGGCAGGGCAGCTCCGCTCACATAAGATGACATGTCGCTTCCCAAGAAAAGGAAGGATCTCGCAATTTCTTCCGTCGAGCCGATGTAACCGAGGGGAATCTGGGAGACGATCTCATTTAGGGCATGTGTTTCCGAAATGCCCTTGCTCTTTGCTGCGTTTCGCACGATTTGATCAATCCTCGCGGTCTTGATGTATCCCGGCAGTATCGCGTTCACCCTGATTCCGGTCGGAGCGAGCTCTCTGGCCAGAGTCCTCACAAGGCCGAGGATGGAGACCCTGCAGATGTCGGATAGGGCCAAGCTGGGAGAGGGTTCTCGCACGACGAGCGATGCCGAAAAAACCATCCTCCCCTTCGTTTTACCATCGATCATGACCTGCGCCACTTTGCGGGCGAGGTAGGTAGGGCTAACGGTGAGGAGTCTAGCAGCCCGATCCCAGTCTTCGTAGTCTTTCTCCATTACCGTGCCTGGCGCGGGAGAGCCGGTTATGTAAGCCAGGGTGTCTATACCCCCCAAAACTCTAGCCGTCCCCGAGACCAGCCTGTCAAGGTCTTCCTTCGAACTCAGGTCCCCCGTAATTCGGTGCACCTCGCCGGACTTGGAGAGCTCCTCCTCCGCCTTCCTGAGCTTTTGCTCGTTCGAGGAGTTGATCACCACTCTGGCGCCCTCCTCCAGAAAGGCACGAGCTACCCCGAAGCCGATTCCTTGGCTGGCGGCCGTGACCAAAACTCTTTGATTTTGCAGTCCTGTGGTGAGAGGCATTTCTTCTTACTTCCGCTCAATAGACCTAACCGTCTTTTTTTAGCGTTGCCAGAAGCACTCGCTCCGAACAAGAACCAGAATCACACAAGGCTTTTATATTAGCAAGTTACTCTCTAATAGTTACTAACCCTTTGGAGTGAACAGACCATGAGTTGGAGATACAATAGGAGAAGGCAGAACAGGGACGACGACGAAGAAAATGACCGTGAGGACTTTTCTCAGGATCCTTTCGGCTTCGGGTTCAGGACGGGATTCCAAGACATTGACCAGCTTATAGACAGCATGTTCAAGACCGCGGAGTCGCTCGGACCAGCGTCAGATCCTAACAGTATTTTTTACGGTTATCAGGTAAATGTAGGGCCTGACGGCAGGCCGCACGTCAGGGAATTCGGAAACGTAAAGCCCAGCCGGCGAGGCACCATGGAGCTGGGTTCGAGGGAACCGTTCGTGGATGTAGTAACGAATGACAAGGATATGACCTTGAAGGTCGTTGCCGAGATGCCTGGCGTGCAGAAGGAGGACATCCAGCTGCAAGCGACGGAGGACTCGCTGACGATCAAGGCAAAGAACAACGACCGGAACTACGAGACAAGCGTTCCGCTGACCACTTCGGTAGATCAAAGCAGCGCAAAGGCTTCCTACAGGAACGGTGTGTTGGAGGTTGTGCTAAAAATGAAGGAACTGCCCAAGCCGAAGGGTACTGACATCAAGGTAGAATAGACTAGGAGGATTCTCCGCCGGCTTTAATTACTAGCGATAAAGCCGGAAATACTTCCTTCTGAGACATCAGAAAGTTGGAGAGGTGGAATTGAAAAATGGTAAAACAGCAAAAAGATAGTAACAAAGATGAAGTTGAAGTAAGAATTGCCGAAGCCCTAACGAGGGATGTAGGCAGGGGTATCGCCAGGATCGATCCCGATATTGTTTCAAAAATGGGATGGGTCAGCGGCGACGTGATAGAGATCGAGGGCAGGAAAAAGACCTACGCACTGCTCTGGCAAGGCCCACAGAACGACGCTGGTCAAGCTCTCATCAGAATAGATGGCGCCACGAGAAACAACGCCGGGATCGGAATCGATGACAAGGTGGTCATCCGAAAGGCTCGATCAGCCTACGCCGACGTAATCGTGCTGGCGCCGACGGAGCCTCTGAGGATCACTGGCGGCGAGGAATATTTGGGGCAGCTACTCGACGGCCGCGTCGTGGGAAAGGGCGACATGATTTCGATTCAGGTGATGAACAGAAGGATCGATCTGGTCGTGACTCGTGTCGAACCTGATTCCGGTGCGGTAATCGTGAGCGACAACACTCGGGTCGTCATCAGTGAAGAAGTAGCAAAGCCGCAGAGGAATCTGCCGCGGATCACTTACGAGGACATTGGTGGCCTCAGAAACGAGGTCACCAAAGTCCGAGAAATGATCGAGCTCCCGATGAAACATCCGGAGCTCTTCGAGAGGCTGGGGATCGAAGCACCGAAGGGAGTGCTACTGCATGGTCCTCCGGGGACGGGCAAGACTCTACTTGCCAAAGCGGTTGCGAACGAGACCAACGCCCACTTTATCAGCATCTCTGGCCCTGAAATCATGGGCAAATACTACGGAGAGAGCGAGGAAAGACTTCGCCAGATCTTCGAGGAAGCTGAGAAGAACGCCCCGAGCATCATATTCATCGACGAGATAGACAGCATCGCGCCTAAGAGGGAAGAAGTCACTGGGGAAGTGGAAAAGCGCGTCGTCGCTCAGCTGCTCTCCCTGATGGATGGGATGCAAGCACGTGGCAAGGTTGTCGTGATCGCGGCCACCAACAGACCGGATGCGCTTGATCCGGCGCTGAGAAGACCGGGACGTTTCGACAGAGAGATCGAGATTGGTGTACCTGACCAACAGGGAAGGCTGGAGGTCTTACAGATTCATACGAGGGGAATGCCTCTTGCAGAAGACGTAGATCTGCAGAAGCTGGCCTCCTCGTCCCACGGATTCGTCGGGGCAGATCTCGAAGCTCTCGCAAAAGAGGCCGCGATTCGCGCGTTGAGACGCGTCTTACCATCGATCGATCTCGAAAAGAAATCGATCCCGGCAGAGACACTAAACAAGATCATCGTGCGCATGAGTGACTTTCTGGATGCGCTCACAGAGGTGGAGCCCTCCGCGTTGAGGGAAGTTTTGGTGGAGGTCCCGAACGTTCACTGGTCACAGGTCGGGGGACTGGCTTCCGTAAAGAGGGAGCTGCAAGAGTCCGTCGAGTGGCCCATGAAGTACAGGGACGTCTTCGACTACGCCAAGACGAGCCCCCCGAAGGGAATTCTGTTGTATGGGCCGCCGGGCACTGGAAAGACTCTACTGGCAAAGGCCGTCGCTAACGAAAGCGAAGCTAACTTCATCAGCATCAAGGGCCCCGAATTGCTTTCAAAGTGGGTCGGGGAGTCCGAGAGGGGAGTGCGCGAAATCTTCCACAAGGCGAGGCTCGCTGCGCCATGCGTCATCTTCATGGACGAAATCGATTCGATCGTCCCGACCAGAGGCGCCGGGTTTGCAGACAACCAGGTGACGGAGCGCGTCATCAGCCAAATCCTGACAGAACTGGACGGATTGGAGGAGCTGCGAGATGTTGTGATCATCGGAGCTACCAACAGACCGGACATGATCGACCAGGCGCTACTGAGACCGGGGAGATTCGACAAACTGCTCTACGTGCCGGTTCCCGATCTGGAAGCGAGGAAGGAGATCTTCAAGATCCACATCCGGGATCGACCCCTTGGCCCGGACATCAGCGTAGATGAACTAGCCAGGAGGACCGACGGGTACAGCGGAGCGGACATCGAGGCGGTCGTGGATACTGCCGCTATGCTGGCGATCAGGGCGTACGTCGACAAGTACAAGGGCAGCGACGTGATCAAAGCGAAGCTGAAGGAGCTGCAGATAACGAAGAAAGACTTTGACGAATCCATGAGTAAAGTAAAACCCTACTCAAAGTCGGACGTCGGACGAAAGCAGCTATCCCCGCTTGAAAGCTCTGGCATGA
>JASHPQ010000060.1 GCA_030037995.1 Nitrososphaerales archaeon
TGGGGACGATCGTCGTCGTACTGGAACCGTTGTAAAAGACGAGAGGAAGATTGGTGTTCTGAGCGATTTCTCCCGCGTTATTGTCATAGGCCGTGCCCGGATCTACTGGGCCCGGGCTGGATGCTTCGTCAACCACGAGTGTTGAAGGAACACTCGAAGATGTGGTCGAAGAGCTACTGGTTGAGATTGACGAAATAGAAGAGGAAGTCGAACTAGAGGCAACAGACGAAGAAGTAGAGGTGGATGTGGACGAGGAGACAGCTGAGCTGGATGAAGACACGGAGCTTGTTGTGGTCGTAGTGGTTGATGAACTTACATGGCTAACAGATATCGCGTAGATGCCAACACCTAGGATAATTATCAGAATGATAACTATGACGGCTATTACGGTTCTTTCAATGGCATATCGAGAATTTCCGATGGGTTTCAATCCAGAAGAGGGCCCTGTTATGTTGGATAAATAAGCATTCTTTGTTAGTGTCTCTCTATGACATGCATAGATTGTTCCGCATTAGATTTCATCAAACTTGATTGAGAAACAAAATCAAAAGACATCTCCTATTCCATATTTGTGCGAATTATCTACTCTTTACTCCTTGATACTTGGCTCTCCGACGGGTTCAGCGATTAAAGCTTCTACAAGAACTAAATATTGCTCGCACACGCACGAATTTATAAGGTATGTGATACGCTCGGCAGGAAAACCTCTCGAGATTTAGGGCATTTTGGCGTCTTTCAGACGCGCAGGAGCAAGATTTGATCTTTGTCGACAATCCGATTGCATTCAAGCGGACGACCAATCTCTCGAGATTTTGTCATTTCTTCGACGAAGTGCTGGATGATTGAGCATGCTCCAGTCAAATTGTGTGCTCACCTTCGCAGGGTCTTGGAGTTTTGGATGTACTCTTTTTCGGGGACACTGCAACCGTCGCCGGACGCTTTATGAAACGGGAGGACGAGGTTCACGAGGAAAGCTGTCGGTCTACCATAGACTGGCAGCTCTACGGCGAACTGGAGAAGGATAATCGGCATAGGATAAATCTCTATAGATTTATCTCTAAGTGATTCAAAATCTAAAGCCAAAGCTTTTCGCTCTTGGCTTCCACTGGACTTTCATCGCTTGACCAATTAATTGGCAGTGAAGGTTATCCAGAGAGGTCGGCTGTCCTAATTGTGGGCGCTCCAGGTCTTGGAAAAGAGGCGCTGAGCTATTGGTTCACGCATTCTGGATTGATCCAACAAGAATTCTGCCTGTACGTCACGAAGCGTTCGACGAGGGAAATTCTAAAGGACGCAAAGGCATTCGGTGTTGACTTTGGATCGAAAGTTCCGTTTTGGATAGCGCGCGATGGAGGTCAGCTTAAATGCGACCTGAAAGACTTGACATCGCTTTCTTTCAACATCAAAGATGTTCTGAAGAAAAACACCAACCGAAGGATCAGGATCGTCATTGATGCACTCTCAGCTTTGCTAATGCTCAACGCTTCAGAGACCATCTACAATTTTCTGAACAATCTTTTCGACGAGGTGAAAAAATATGATGCGGTTTTGGTGAGTACTATAGAAGATGGAATGCATCCACCGCAAACCATCGTCGCGATGCAGGAGCTCTTCGACGGCGTCGTGGAGTTCAGGCTCTACGAAGAAGGCCTGCGAGTAACACCTCTTCTAAGAATAAGAAAGATGTTAGGAGTTCAGACCCAGCCCGGTTATTACAATTTCACATTCTCTTCTTCCGGAATGCAGGTGAGTGCCTATGCCAAGTAGCTATGACATCGAAGTTTTGATCGGGGGTCTAGCCGTACTTGCGGCGTATGGCTACGCCGCATTCTGGGCCTTCAATATCAGAAAAGGACTGACCGTGAACCTCTATCGAAATCAGGCTCTTGGGATTGGGCTAGTAAGTATTGGTCTAGCATACTTTAGTTTCGCTTTCGACAAGTTACTGGATTTTGTTACTACATTATTGGGTAACCTAGGAAACGACATAGGCTTCGGATTATTGTTCTTCGCGACGTTGCCACTTTTCTACTGGACAGATCAATCAATGCAAGCTGCAAGGCAATCCGATCCTCTCGAAAGGGACCAATTTCATTGGATCAAAGTACGAAGAATCATCTGGACAGTACTCTTGATTTCTTTAATCGGATTGACGATCGACGACATCGTCTCATATAGACTCGCACCATCACAGTCCGAGATCATGGGGCCTATGCTTTTGGTCGTACTCGCAACACTTGCAATCTGGGGAATCCCTTTGGCCTCTGCCGCAATATTGCTACCCTTCGCGTGGAAGAGGTCAAGTGACGTTACTTTCCGCAGTCACTTGAAGTGGTTCGCTCTAGCGGCGATCATGCTAGGTCTCGGAATGGTTTCGCTGTTTTGGGTAGGAGACGCACTCGACGATAACGCATTCATCCCTTCTGGCATTCAGTTCGCGCTCCTTTTGCTCTCGGCGTATTTCCTTTACCGCAGTGCGAGGGCCGTCGTTCCGCTTTACAGCTTCAAGCAGGAAATTCGGGCAAAATAGAAATATCGAAAGCACCGTTATCCTCTAGTTTCCTTTCCACGTTATGCTAAAATCTGTGCCATCCCTTTGGAGGGACGAAGGAACTGCTTCCCCGCCTTCAATGTACGGTTCAGCCTTCTCACCCCTTATTGAGCCGGCAAAGCACTCGATCCGGGCGAAGGTATCGATTACGACGATGTATGTTCACCTTTGGAACTCTTCATGCTCACGGCTTGTATGCCGAATGTGCTTGCGTTTGTCGATTCCAAACATGTTCGACGGTACTCCTTCGGCACTCTCTATCAGAGAGTTTATCGTTTTGTCGAGATTCTTTACACCCCGGGCTTTCATGATTCTCTTAAGCTTGTCAACAGTTGTCTCCTTCACTACAATGGTAGTAGTCATCTGACTTGATACAGAAACATAGTCTATCTTGTATATTATAAATGGGTAAATTCAGGGTGCTATCGAACACCTCAGGACAAAGGAACTATGTGCCCGGTTTTCTGGAATTTCCAAAACTTAATAGCATCAGTCTGCTGTTCGAACACGCAATGTCCAAACGCACCGTGCGGATCTCGAGAATCATCAACGCTCCGCTGCGTTTCACGTACGATTGGTGGACGGATTACAGGGATACTGATATGCAAATCATTGGGTCAAAGAATAGGAGGATCATTCTGGAGAAAACAAAAAATCGCGCGATATACGCAAAACTCTCCCCAGGTGATAATGGTATGCCAATGGTTGGAGTAAACATCGTTACCTTGAAACCTTACAAATCTTGGCATCTGGACTATTTTGGAGAAGAATGCGACGAAATTGGAGATTATACGATTACCAAATTAGGTCGAAGTAAGACAGAACTGAGTCTGGTTTTCACTGAAACTACGAAAATTGGAGATCACACAGCGAAAGATGTGGAAGATTTTGTAAACAACATTTGGGACCATTATTTAGAAGCGTTAGAAAAAGAGTATGCGGCGAGAGCCAGCTGTTAGCTGGACTAAAAATTCTCCTTACCTGCGGTGCTCTACTGTCGCGAGACAATAAATAAACTCCCGTTCAATCTGATAGAACCAAAGGATCTAAAATCATAATAGTTCTCCTTATGAATTTCCATGTGAGTCGCGTTCATCGAGTTGGAAGCAAAGTCCAATATGAGCTATTAACTTAGTACGCGACCTTGACAAGATTGAACTTTCCAACTATCGTGTTACTGGTGGACAGCCGTGGAGGCAAATCGTTTTATCTTTAGGCAGGCTCGAGCCTTCTAGGGGAAGTGGCTTGCCAGAGGGCGAGCGTAGACTGGCTGCAATAATGTTCACTGACATCGTAAACTACACAGCTCTCGCTCAACGGGACGAATCCCTTTCTCTAGCAATGCTTGACGAAAGCAGGAAAATGCTTAGACCGACTTTCACTGCTCACAATGGTAAAGAGATCAAAACAATCGGCGACGCTTTTTTGGTTGAATTTTACAGCGCCCTGGATGCTGTAAGATGCGCCTATGACATTCAGAGAAAGTCAAGAGAGTTCAATCTTTCTTTACCTCGGGAGAAAAGAATGGTATTGCGGATTGGCATACACCTCGGAGATGTAATAGAAGATAGCGAAGGAGATATTGTGGGCGATGCGGTAAACGTAGCATCCAGAATTCAATCTCTTGCACATGGGGGAGGAGTATGTCTGACCCAACAAGTATTCGATCACGTTCGTAACAAGTTCGAGCTTCCCTTGAAGAGCATCGGGAAGCAATCGTTGAAGAATGTAAGTGTCCCGGTCGAGGTTTACAGAATAGTGATGCCTTGGGATAGTGTCACAGACAACGGAGAGACAAAAATGATTGAACCGGACAGAAAGAGAATCGCGGTTCTTCCTTTTACCAATATCAGCTCCGATCCTAATGACGAATATTTTGCCGATGGTATGACCGAAGAATTGATCTCCACCATTTCCGAAATTAGCGATCTCGCTGTTATTTCGCGTACTTCTGTTATGCAATACAAGAAGGATGCAACTAAACACGTAGCTGACATTGGGAGAGAGCTGAACGTTGGATGTCTGATTGAAGGTAGTGCTCGCAAAGCTGGCAATCGCGTTCGTGTGGCGGTTCAGCTTATTGAAGTTGAAAGCGATAGACATCTTTGGTCGCACAGTTACGACGCAAGTCTGGAAGATATTTTTATGATTCAGAGTGAAATCGCGCACAGCGTGGCGGAGTCTCTTAAAGTAAAACTACTTGCAAGAGAAAGGGAAAGAATAGAGAAAATTCCGACCTCAAGCGTCGAGGCTCACGATCTGTGTCTGAGGGGTATGTTCTTTCGTGAAAGAGTGACCAAAGAAGGATACGAGCTAGCGATACGATGTTTTGAGAAGGCTATTGAGAAGGATCGAAACTACGCCCTAGCTTATGGAGAAATGGCTACTTGCTACTCATTTTTGGGTTTCTTTGAAATGCATCCGTCGATAGAAGCATATTACAAGGCACAAGCCTACGCGGAGAAAGCTCTCGCACTCGATCCTCTGCTCCCCGAGGCACATATCGTGATTTCAAGAGTACTTAGGAATTCTTGGAAATTAGCCGAGGCGGAGGCTGAATTGAGAAGTGCTGTAGACCTCAATCCAAATCTTGCGATTGTCCACTACGCTCTTTCGGGTGGACTTATGATAAGCGGAAAGTACGATGAGGCAATCTCGGAGACACGGAAGGCTCTTCAGCTCGACCCGAAATCTCCTTCGGTGCTTGCAATGGCAGGTACTGTATTTCTGTATGCGGGGAAATATGATGAGGCTGTTCAGCACTTTCAAGCTGCGCTAGAAATCAATCCAGATAGCGCTTTCGCACACGGTAATCTTGGGCTTACTTACGTTCAAAAAGGGATACTCGAAGCCGGAATTGCGGAGATTAAGAAAGGCATCGAACAATCCAAAGGAATTGCCCCAACCAAGGAAAACGATCTAGCCTACGCCTACGTAAAGGCAGGGAGATTGAAAGAAGCAAGAGATATCCTAACGGAATTACTAGAAATGCGGGAAAAGGACAAAGAACCTCGTGCTGCGACGGCTATTGCAGGGATATACGCGAACCTGGGCGAGATCGACAAGTCACTCGAATGGTTGGAGAGGGCTTATGAAGAACATTCTGGATACTTGGTTTCCATCTTCAACGATTTTACTTTTGACAATCTGCGCTCCGAACCCAGATTCAAGGCTTTGCTGAAGAAAATTGGTTTTCCTGACGTAAGCTGATTAGTTCTCTGCCCCCACCGATTTTGTCTGGTCCCTTCTCCAGAGCTGCTCGCACAGAATTGACTTTCCTACTTCTTTGCTGAGTCCGAATACAAACGGAGGGTACCGGTGACCAGGAAGTAATGGAGATTGATTAACACCCAAAGGCAGCCCAAACAGATCGGTCGTTCATTTGTAATCATATGAACTGCGATCCGATCGCCCAAAGGCTCAATTCTTGTTCCTTCGCATCTTTCAGATGCGAAAATGCCCTAAATCCCGGGAGGTTTTCCTGCCAAGCGTATCACACACGCACGAATTTACAAGTAAAAAAATCCTTCATGAGAATCCAACTCGCTGGGGAGGATGGTACTCTAGCCTTCTATCGAACTGAAGCCCGAATTCTTGTCATGGTTGGTATGAACATCATCTGAGGCGGCGCCTTATCCATCTGCCAGTAAGCACCGATTATTTCGCCCAAGTGGTGAGCTTGCTCGAACGAAGCCTGAAAGATTACGTCCTCGAGCGTGTAGCTTCCACGAAACCAAGGAATCTTCGCAGCGTTGCGAAGACTCTTTTCATTGATCTTGGGTATCAACTCGTCGATGCCCTTCCAGACCCGGTTGCGATAACTGTGTAAATCGCTCCAAGAGCGTATGTTCTCGCGCTTTCGTATGGGATCCTTCCAAATTTCGGGCCTGTCCTGCGCCACTGCTATCAGCAGAGACTCGTGAACATTCAAGACGTGTACGAGGGTATCTTTGAACGAGAGAAGACCTGTCTCGCGATTTTTCACAGCTTCTTTCCAGCCCAGTCGCCGAATTCCGCGTTCATATGCTTCGAACGTCCGACGATCGTAATCAATCAGGCGAAGGATCGTATCCTTTGATGACAAGGAAGCTCTGAAATTCAGAGGTCATCTAGCTTGCTATATGTGGTTTTTTCGTTTCTCAAGTCTGCCTCGGCAGAATCCTTTACTATAAAATCCATTTACAGAATAATTCCAAGCATGGGATGTGGGATTTGGCAGGAATTCACTGGGTGTGATACACTCCGTGCCACCGATCTCTCTGGATCTGGGTTTTTTAGCAACTAAATTGTCCACAGAGGCAGAGCGGACGAAAGAGGAGGGCGTGGGTTTTGAGGTTGAGCTCACTTCTTAGAGAAGCTGCTAGTCGCGCCTAAGTGTGCAGCGGACCCTAGGTTGTCTAGAACCAGCCGCGGCGATAAAAGTACGCTGCCATGAGGAGGGTTGGAACGAGCATCGCGATGACTACGACCACTAGGGAGGTGTAGGTTCCAAAATACGTCAAAGCTCCCGGTGAGAGGGCCCC
>JASHPQ010000061.1 GCA_030037995.1 Nitrososphaerales archaeon
CCTCGTTGAAGTTTTTTTTGCGCTCGCGTACAACTTGGAGACCTTCAACAAGAGATTTCACAACACGATTGTCTTTTCGATATCCTGGGGCGTGTTACCGTTCCTTACTGGTTATTTCGTCAACTCGCTCTCCGTGAGCTTGGGTGCACTGCTCACGTCTCTCGCAATCGGCCTCCTCACTTACGTTCAAAGGACACAGAGCCTTCAGGCAAGAGCTGTGAGGAGAAACATAGATTCACCGATTAGAGCGTTGAAGCTCGAAAACGGGGAGGAGATCCAGGTAAGTGCGAGCGACCTGATATCGCCGGCAGAAAAGTCTCTCAAAGCCCTCACTCTCACGATCTTCATTTTCGCAATTGCCCTAATCTGCCAAAGGATACTCTGAGTTTGTTTGCCAGCGTAGACTCTCCTTATAGATTGGTATAGCCCGGACGAGGAGGGAGTACTGGACGAGTCTGGAAAAATACTCCCCTCGGTCAAAAAAAGGTAATGTACAGGTTTCGTGTTTCCAGCCATCCGGACATATTCGGAAACCCGAACCCAAAGCAATTGCATACCGCCGCGTGGAATCAAGCCTAGGTGGCTCCCTCCCAACATTACATACCATCACCGGAGATGGTTCACGTTTCCTGATTAGATCGACTTGTACGATTCGTCATCGGACACATCATTCAAAGTCTTGAAGTTTAGGAAACTAATACGGCCTAGTGTATCCACTCGCTTAAGCCCACTTTTTCAAGAAGCGAAAGAAACCGAGGATCTCCTTTTACGGCCTCGAGTTCTGGTTCCACGTTCATCAACATGATATTCGGGTCATGCTCGTTGTATGCCTTGTTGAGCCACTCAAAGCAAAGGTTGGTCTCGCCGAGGAGCAAATGAACTATGCCAATCTTGAACGGGCTTAGAACTTCCCGCGCGTAGTTTTCCTCGACCTCCGCGAGAAGCTTGCGGGACTCTATCGTGTCACGTTTCGAGGCTAAGATTTCCGCCTTGTAGAGTTTCGTCTCCAGCGGTTTCGTTGAGAGTTCGCCATACTTTTCAGCAGATGTTAGGGCTTCATCATACTTGGATTTCCTTTGATAAGCTTCTGCCAAACTAGGATAGACAAAGGCGAACTTCGGGTCAAGCTCTACGATCTTCTGGAATTGCTCGATCGCCTTGTCGTACTCCCCGAGATAATAGAGAGCATCTCCCATGTTCAAATTAATGGCACGGGAGAGAGGATCGAGCTCTTTAGCTCTGGTAATTTCCGCAAAAGCTTCGTTGCGACGCCCTTCCTGCATAAGCAGGTGTGCGAACCACTGGTGGCCACTGGCGTAGTTCGGATTCAGCTCAATGGCCCTTCTAAACTCTACCTCCGCCTGCTTCAACTTGCGATCGTAATAGTGTAGCATGTTCGCTAGGGATGCACGAGCCTCGACCAAATTCGGGTCGAGATCGAGAGCCCTAGCAATGTACTCCTTCGCCTTGGGAAAGGCCGTCATCGGGTTGGCAAGCTGGTTTCTACCCATGACCATGTAGCACTCTGCCAACCCGGAATAGCCGGCAGCGAATTCTTCATCTTGCTCCACTGCAAGCTTAAAGTATTCCAGCGCTTTCTCCAGACTCTCTTTGCTTCTCTGATTCCAGTAGTAACGACCCTTCAGATAGAGCGTGTGCGCTTCAGCGCTTCCGGTGAGACTTTTCGCAAGCTTCTGCTTGTCGGACTCTAGTAATGTTACTTTTAGCGTTCCAGCCACCTTCTCCGCAATCTCGCTCTGAATTGCAAAGATGTCATTGAGTTCTCTATCGTAGTTAGACGCCCAGAGATGCCCTTCGTTTCTCGCGTCAATGACTTGAACGGATATCCTGACTTTGTTACCCGCTTTTCTCACACTTCCTTCTACGACAGTACCAACGTCAAGCTCCAGTCCTATGTCCAGGATGCGTTTCGGGGCAGTCTTGTAGGGCATCACCGAAGTCCTGGCAATAACGGTCAGCCCGCTGATTCCCGATAGCGCCATGATCAGCTCTTCGGTCATTCCGTCGACGAAATACTCGTCGTTTGGATCTGGGCTCAAATTGCTGAGTGGAAGCACGGCCACTCGCGTTTTGTCGAGCTCTGCGCTCTCAGCAATCTTCTCGTCCCAAGGCATCTCGACGGTATAGATGTCAATAGGCAGATTTACGTTTTTGAGCTTTGGAGACTGCATCTTTACCAAGCGAAACTTGACTTTGTTCCGTACCTGATCGTAGACTTGCCCCGAAATGCAGATTCCACCGGGACTGGCAAGGGGTTCAATTCTGGACGCTATGTTGACTGTATCACCAAAGATGTCTCCCTTGTTGTGGATCACATCGCCTACGTGAATTCCGATCCTGATCGATGACCGCCTTCCTTGCGGCAGACCAGAGTTTGCGCTAACATTTTCATCTTGTAGGTTAACGGCGCACCGGACGGCATCGAGCGCGTTCGGAAACTCGACGAGGAAGGAATCTCCAATGGTCTTGATTTCTCTCCCGCCGTATCGCTGCAAGATGGAGCGCACTATCTGAGTGTGCTTAGCGAGGATCTCCATAGCAGTGGCCTCGTTCCTCTGGGCCATCACGGTAAAGTCGACCAGGTCCGTGAACATGATCGCAGCTAGCTTTCTTTCCTCTCTGGGACCTTCGGTATCATTCAAGAAGGGTAGCGTTATTCCCGAAGATGGGAGTGAATTAAAAGTTCTCGCAGTTGTCCGGGAATTAGAAGGCGAAAAGTAGAGTTTTCTCGAAAAAAACGGCATAGCCGGCAAAAAATTCTGTGGCTAGGTTGATGAGCTCAGCGGATCTGAGGAAGTCGGAAACGTCTTGCGCAAAAATATCCGCTTGTAGTCATCCTCCGTTTTTCGATCGACTTCGACATAACCAAGATGGGAATAGATTGCGATGTTTTCAAGCATGACCTCGTTCGTGTAGAGTTTTAGAATCTTCATGTTGGGCCTTCTAGCTTTCCCTTCGGCAAATTCCATCAGCTTGCGTCCGATCCCGATCCCCTGCGCAGAAGGGCGAACGGCAATGTCCTCGATAAAGAGGGAGCTGTCTCATCTTGCTCAAAGAAATGAGTCCGACGACCGGGAACCTATTACCCAAAGTGCACCTTCTCGCACCTGAGACTCGTAGTCCTCCTGTAGAGGCGCCGACTTGCGATCCATCCTAATAAGGTACTTCTCGTACGCCGTTGCAACAACAACTCGAATCTGTGGCAAATTCGACTCGGTCACGGGCCGGAGAGGAACTCCCTGTTAGGCATTGTCGAATCTATCAAAATTGGATATCACAAGTCCCTCTTTTCTACGGATTACTGGTGTCCATGGATTTCGTCTGCGATTTTCATCTTCCAGCAATCTTCCTTGCATTCTATTACGTACTTTAGTAATTGAAGGAGGGCCCTTAGGCTAGCTTGAACGCGCGGGCGTGCTTTAGTAATTGACCTAGGGCCCCCTCGGAGGCAACGCATGCGGGGGCGAGCAATAGTAATTTGATAGATTCATTATTCACAAATACTGATAGCGAAACCCGGCAACATTTTAAAAAGTGCTGGGCGGCTTTGGATAAGAAAAGTTAGCTACGGGATCTAGAAAAAGATCCCGGACAAAAAAATTGCCGGGTATTCTCTTTCTCCAACACTACTGAAGTCTAGTGCGGAGTCGTAGCGGTCATCGGCGAACCAGTTTCGACTATTAGCTTAATTTCTTTCGCCAGTCCGTTTTCGACGTGGGCAGTCCACGCCATTTCGGGCACGTCGACTGCGAGAAACAGCCAGGTCAACAGGATAGCTTCGGCTGCCGTGACGGCGATGTTTTGTATCCATTTTCCAATTCCGATGTGAATTGTAAAGTCGTTTGGATCCCCGGTAATCATGATCGTGAACGCTCTATCTGCCGCAATAATGTCCCGGAGAATTCCAGCTTTTTGCGCTTGGATTATGATTCCTACCGGCTTTGTCGCGTTCTGAGTCTTGTATCCTTCGGATTGCAGCTGCTGAACAATCTGTTGAGTCAGCTGGCTCAAGTCCTTGTTCTTTCCCTGGAAGTGCATTACTTTTTCGGCGACCATTCGAGATCTATCATTTTTCAAACTATCGAATATTTCAAACTACCTGATTTCCGTTAGGTAACAATGTAGATCTTTACTTTTCGATAGAGAATTCAAGAGACGCGAACTGATTCCGCCCGGATACAGATTTTTTGATACTAGCCTCCACTGCTTTGACTTCGCAATCTATTGTAAGTCCATTCCCGTTTTTCACGATTGTGGCGTTGAATGGATCGACGTTTGCATTCACGCTGCCGAGATAACTCTGGATTTGAGCCACATATGAAAGAAACTGAGTCTTAACCTCTCCAAGTGTCCTT
>JASHPQ010000006.1 GCA_030037995.1 Nitrososphaerales archaeon
CCTTACTCCTCTTGCGTAAGTATCGTAAAGCTGGTCAGAAACGTCCTTGTGATCGTCCCTCGTCTTGGATGGCCCTATTCCACTCCTCATAAGTCGGCTGAGAGAGGGAAGCACGTTGATTGGAGGGTATATCCCGCGAAGATAGAGATCCCTGTCAAGGAATACCTGCCCTTCCGTTATGTACCCAGTAAGATCGGGGATCGGGTGGCGAATATCGCCTCCTGGCATCGTCAGCATGGGCATTTGCGTGAGTGATCCCTTTCGGCCCGACACAATTCCAGCCCTTTCGTAGATAGTCGCAAGGTCGCTATAGAGATATCCAGGATAACCTGCTCGCCCTGGAACTTCTTCCTTTGCCGCGCTCATTTCCCGGAGTGCCTCGCAGTAGAGTGTCATGTCATCCAATATGACGAGGACGTGCAATTGCAAGTCGAAGGCAAGGTACTCCGCCACAGTCAAGGCAATTCTAGGAGTGAGCAGACGCTCGACAGCAGGATCCTCCGCTAGATTAAGGATAACCACGGATCTCTCAATTGCGTCCGAGTTTCTGAACTGATCTACGAAGAATGTCGCGTCGTCTCTCTTAAGGCCCATGGCGGCGAACACCAGAGCGAATTCTTCTCTTTCGCCTCTTACCGTAGCCTGCTTAGCTATTTGCGCAGCGAGTCTGTTGTGGGGTAAGCCGCTCTCGGAAAAGATCGGTAGTTTTTGACCTCTGACCAGCGAGAGCATCCCGTCAATTGCCGAAATTCCGGTCTGGATGAAATTGTCAGGTTCACTGCGCGCAATCGGATTTATTGGCGTTCCGTCTGTTTCCCGCACGTCCCTAGAAGAGATAGGAGGCATCCCGTCCAGCGGCCGGTAGAGGCCGCTGAACATCCTTCCCAAGACTTGGTCTGAGACAGGAATCTTGAAAGTTTTGCCGGTAAACTTCAGAGCAATATCTGTCTCGAGATCTGAGGTAGTTCCGAGAATCTGGATAATTGCGAGTTCTCCGCTGACGTCCAGCACCCTTCCCATTCGATCAGTCCCGTCAGTTGCGCGCAGTCTCACGACCTCGTCGTACTTGACTTCAACAACGTCCTTCACGAACATCAAGGACCCCTTTATCTCTGAAACGCCCCTGTAGACTTTCCCCTGAATGTCTTCTAGATTCAGTCGGCTTGTCAATATTCACTTCACTCTATTGCTCGTCCTTTATCGTGAAACCGTAGTTTTCCGCGATTTTTTCGAGCGCATCCAAAGTTTCTTCCATCAAATGACTGACGTATTCGATCCTTCCCGGGTTCTCCTTTGCTCTCATGATCAGAGGGATCTGTGGCAAGCGTCTGATCAAATCGATCGGAACTTTCTTGTTCACAAGTTTCATTGCGCCCGTATGAAAGTCGATTATCATCTTGAGAAGAATAACCTGCCTCAAAGGCTCGCAGTACGCGTCGACGGCGTCGAACGCGGACTGTCTAAGGAAACCCTCCTTGAGAATCTCGGCGGTCAGTAGTATTAGTTGCTGGTCGTCAGGGAGCGCGCTTTCTCCTATCACTCTCGCTATCGATTCTATGCTCGCGGCAGAATTGAGCAACTCTAGAGCTTTCGACCTGTATTCGATGTACTGCGTGGAGAGATCTTGCCACCACTTGAACGTTTTTTCGTATTCGGAGTAACTTCCCCATGCTTCGGTGAACGTACTGAGGAGAGGCCCCGTGTATAGGCTGTAGCTCTTCAGCCAATTTACCGCGGGAAAGTGTCTGCTGAAAGCAAGCTCCGGGTCAAGAGCCCAGAAGACGCCAGCGTACCTCAACGTGGCTATCGTCACGGGTTCGTTAAAGTCACCACCTGGAGGTGAGACTGCGCCGATTATCGTAACAGAACCACTTCTCTCAGGGGCGCCCAGAACGACCATTCTGCCCGCCCTTTCATAAAACTCTGCAATCCTGTCTGGCAAGTAGGCGGGATAGCCCTGCTCGACAGGCAACTCCTCTAATCTGCCGGATATTTCCCTGAGAGCTTCTGCCCATCTAGATGTGGAATCGGCCATCAGTGCCACGTTGTAACCCTGGTCCCTGTAATATTCCGCCATCGTCGCCCCCATGTAGATGCTCGCTTCTCTCGCTGCGACAGGCATGTTACTCGTGTTGGTCACAAGCACAGTTCTTTCCATTAGAGGCCGCCCTTTTCTCGGGTCTTTGAGTTTTGGAAACTCAGTAAGGACATCGCATATTTCGTTCCCTCGCTCTCCGCATCCGATATAGACGACAACATCCGCATCGCTCCATTTTGCAATTTGCTGAAGCATAATCGTCTTCCCCGTACCGAAACCACCCGGGATTGCGGCGGAGCCTCCTTTTGCTATCGGGTAAAACGTATCGATAACACGCTGACCGGTGATTAGCGGTTGGTCGAGCGTCAACCGCCCATCTTCCTTGAACGGACGCGGAACTTTCACAGGCCACTCGTGCATCAACGAGATTTTATGTTCGTAATCCTTGTCTGAGACTACTGCGACAACTTCATCGACGGCGAAACTCCCCTCTTCTATTTTCTTCAAAGTTCCTGTCTTGATGCCGGGAGGAACGAGTATTCGATGCAAAAGCATAGGCGTCTCCTCCACGGTTCCAATAACATCGCCCTCCCTAATCATTGCTCCCCTTAGGAGTGATGGTTTGAAATCCCATTTGACATCTCTACGTAGCTTAGTTACCTTCACGCCACGCCGGATGAAGGAGCCGCGCTCTTTGAATAGGAGTTCCAAATCTCTAGCAACGCCATCAAACACTTTGTTCAGCAAGCCGGGTCCGAGTTCGGCAACGAGTCTCTTTCCAGTGCCGAGGATCTTTTCGCCGGGCCCTATACCACTCGTCGACTCGTACACTTGGGCGGTAAAGCTGTCCTCGGTGAGCTTCACAACTTCCCCGATCAGCTCCTCCCTTCCTACTAGAACCACCTCACCCATTTTCATGTCGACTATCCCGGAGCCCACCACTATTGAACCGGCCACTCTTTTGAGAGAGCCCGCTTCTGTTGTCATCGAGAAATCTTGGTTCCCCTTCTAGCCTCTCTTTTCAAGAGCTTCTACGACATCTGCCCTAAAATCCTCCTTAGCTGTCGCAAATCGCGACTCGAAAGTATTTACGTAGTAGATCCGCAAATTTCTAGAGTGAACGACAACGCCGCCGGCTGAGTCAAGAGATTCAGACGGAGAGATCGAACACTTCAACTCTGTCTTCATCTGACCGTGGAGCTCGTCCAGAATGCGCTCCAGAAGGCTTCTGTCTGCTTGCCTTGCCACCACGATGAGATCGTTGCCCCCTATACGCTCAAGCGCTTCTGCGAAGAAACTTGTTAGCACCCTCCTGTACAGATCCGGATCGCTAGTGGGAAGAGTGCTGATCTGCGACTCGGCCTCGCGAAAAACTTGTTCGTAGTATGATGATTGCAAGCGAAGTATCTTTCTCGTGTATTCCATTTTTCCTTTGGCCGCCTCGAATTTCTCTAATTGTTCAAGACGTCTCTCTGCTTCTTGCACTCTTCGCGCCAAAACATTCTTTGCTTCACCCTCTGCTTCAGAGATGATTGTGTCAGCTTTCTTCTTTGCATCAGCAAGCACTTGAAGGGCTCTATCCTCCGAAGATTTCCGAATTTCCTGCTTAAGAGCCTCGGCACTCATAAGGTTCAAAATCCCAGAACTTTGGACATAATGAGTCTGGCCGCGTCATCCAAATTCTTCTTGTATCGATTCTCAGTTTCGGCGAACTGGACCTGGAATTCTTCGTCTTCCTTCGTTTTCAGTTGAAGAATTCTTTGTTTTGACTCTTCACTCAGCCGAGCGATCTCCACATCATCCGTCTGTGCCCTTTTCAGAATCTCTCTGGCCGTGCTCTTGGCGTCCCTGATGAGCGCTTCAGCCTTCTGTTCTGCCTCTTTGACCTGACGTTCCGCCTCGTCCTCCTCCTGCAAAAGATCTTTGATCGAAGACATCAGGATTCTTCACCCAGCTTCAGCTTCGCGCCCACTGCCTGACTTACGAGTTCGTACAGCCTGTGAGTTCTTTCTTCAACTATTCCATCGATACCGGGAATGATGACAAACACAGGATAGTACAGTCCGCGTCTCGAAAGTTCGTCTCGCTTGCGTTCTAGAACGATTGCTAGCTTGTAAGGGAGGATGATCACTTTGCAACTTCCATTGGCAACCAATAAATCCACCGCATCCTCAGCTTCTTTCGTGCTTTGCACAATGTTGCCCTCCGCGCCGGCGGCCCTGAGGGCCGTGACAAAGTACTTGTC
>JASHPQ010000062.1 GCA_030037995.1 Nitrososphaerales archaeon
CCGGCTTGCGAAAAACAGGAATTTCCAAGGTCGCGATAGCTACCGTTTTGATAATTGTAATTTTGATTCTTGGCGCCAGTATAGCGTACTTTACACTTCAGAAAACCACTACGTCCTCGATCACGACAACTTCATCCTCCTCATCATCCTCTTCTACTTCAATTCCCTCTCTAAGTACAAGTACTGTTTCTAGTGTATCTCCCTCTGTTACTCTCCCGCTCACCTCGGTATCCACTTCATCATCAATGACAACCTCGAGCTCTTCCTCTTCCTCCTCGGTGAGCATTCCTTCTACGTTCACCTACGAAACTGCAGAGGCGCCCGATTCCCTGGATCCTGACGTAGCCTTTGGAGAATATGATCTGAACATTATTCAGAACGTGTACGAACCTTTGATTTTCTACAATGGAAGCTGCGCCACGTGCACTATACCTTGGCTTGCCTCCAGCTACACCGCCTCCCCAAGTCTTACCCAGTACAACTTTACTCTTAGGAGCGGGATAACCTTCGCCGACGGTGAGCCACTGAATTCAACGGCCGTTTACTTTTCTTTGAACAGGTTGCTGGTGGAAGACAGCAGTACCCCCACGAGCCACGGGACGGAAGCTTCCTGGCTCTTGCAACAGCTGCTCAACGAAAGTCTCAGTAGCGTTTTCTGCAACTGCGCTCTGACTTACAATCAAGCCTACGTCAACGAGGTTCTCGCGCAGAATTTTGTTCAAATCACCGGGGATCTCACGTTCACGATAAACGTAATGCACCCGAGCGCAGCCTTTGCATATCTCCTCGCCGGGGTCTGGGGAAGCATCATTGCCCCCAATTATGTCATGAATCAGGATATGGCCTTGTGGAACGTTTCGAGCAATGACTACACTCTGCCGTACGCAAAGCTCAGCGGCAACTTGACAAACAGGATCTACCAGTATTTCGTTGACGAGGCGGCGACGTGCAACTCCGGAGTGACGCCTGGGGGCTGTGCGCAGACTTACCTCGACGAATCCACCGGCGGCTCGCTTGCGGGGACGGGCCCATACATCCTGAAGAGCTTTAGTGAAACCACAAGCGATGTCATCCTGCAAGCGAATCCAAACTACTGGGGCGGCCCATACCAGTTCGTCCCTGGTGGGAGCAAAATAGTTCCAAAGATTCCTAATGTAGAATTCAAGTACGTTCCAGACCAGACCACGAGAGAATTAGATCTTAAAGATGCGGCGAGCTCCGGGCAAGCGATGGCCATCGACGTCAGCAATACAAACATCTACGATGTTGCAAATAGGACCGCGTGGTTAGACAATAACCGGCTAGAGTCCATCATTCCGGGCGTTTCGATCTACGGGCCCTACACTTATTTCGGAACGTACTTTGGTCCGTTCGCTACTAACGTGACCAACGCTTTCACTGGGGCATTCTATTCCTTCCAGCCCTTTGCAGACGTGCGCTTCAGACTCGCGTTTGCTGATTCCGTGAACATGACGGACATTAGCGTGAACGTCAACAACAACCTCGGGTCGCTCGCTTTGAACGTCGTGCCGCCTGGCATTCCCCCGGCAGGGTCGTGGAACTCCAGCATTACTCCGGCTTACAGCTACAATCCTGACAAGGCTGCACAGTTGCTCCTGTCGGCTATGCAGCACCCGATAACTCACTTTACCTTTACGAACGGTTCCGCGGCTCCTCCCGGGTTATTCAATAACACGTTTGGCTGCGCGACTTTGGGACCAGGAGACGCATGCTCTACCGTGGTGCCCCAAAGCATTCCGCTGTACTATCGGGAGGGTGATGTCCTGGATGGCACAATTCTTACCCAGATTGCCACGACGATTAACAACATCAGCTCGACGTACAACATGGGCCTCACGGTGTCAGTCGTGCCGCTTCCAAACCTTGCGCAGGCATTCTCGACTCCCACAAGTTGCTACATGTACATTGATGGAGGCTACGAGCAAGACTATCCATGGGTCCTGGACTTCTTGGGACCGATGTATGCGCCAGATCAATCATATACCGGGCCCGACGGGTGGAATATTTCGGCACTGTCGACGCTTTTCCAGGAAGCTGAACAAGCGAACTCGGCTGGGAACGTCTCCGGTCTGATAAAGATCAGCAACCAGATGAACATAATTGCAAATCAGATGGTGATGTATTTGTGGACTTTTAATACGGTCAACTACATCACCATGACTTCGAATGTCCAGGGCTTTTACTACAATCCATCTCTCAACCCGGCCGGCAATGGCGGGGTCGGTCCGGAATATTTCGCGACGCTTTACTGAGAGAAAAATCTAACAAGGCTTGAGATTGGGTCTTTAGAACTAAGTTAGAATGGCATCTTCATCTTCGAATCCCGACGACTACGTTGAGTACGCTGAAGGACTCAACACGCGAAAATCATACGGGATCTACAAGAGGGCAGCCAAGATCATGCCCGGCGGCGCCAGTTCGCACGGGCAGTGCTTTCCAGTATTTGACCCCTACCCGCTGACTTTTGAAAGGGGCAAGGGCGCGAGAATCTGGGACGCTGACGAGAACGAGTATCTCGACTTTATTCTCGCGATGGGCCCGTTAATCCATGGGCATGCTCACCCGGCTCTAGTCAAAGCAGTGCAGGAGCAGGCGGAAAAGGGGACAATGTTCGCCGTGCTTCACAGCAAGGAAGTGGACCTCGCTGAGAAGGTGGTGGAGATGACAAAGCTGGACATGGTGAGATTTTCGAACAGCGGCGCTGAAGCCACTCAAACTGCGATCAGACTGGCTCGAGGCTATACCGGAAAAAAGAAAATCATCAAGTTCGAGGGGGCGTACCATGGAGGGCACGACTATGTACTGGTGGGATCGGGAGGCAACGGACCGCCGACCTCCCTTTTCAAAATACCTTCGTCGTGGGGAATTCCGGAAGAGACCCTTGCGAATACTTTGCTGGTTCGCTGGAATGATTTCAACGCACTGGAAAAGACTGTCAAAAGACATGCAAATGAAATCGCGGCCATAATCACGGAACCGGTCCTGATGAATCTTGGGACGGTTCTACCGGAGGAAGGATTCCTCCAGACGATCCAGGAGCTTTGCAACGCCAACGACATCGTATTCATACTGGATGAGGTGATCAGCGGTTTCAGGCTCGCGAGAGGGGGAGCTCAAGAATACTTCAACGTGAAGGCGGACGTAGCGACTTACGCCAAGGCTCTGGGAGGCGGCTTTCCGATCTCCGCAATAGCGGGGAAGAAAGAGATCTTTGAAAACCTCGTTCCGGGAAAGGTCTTTCATGCGGGCACCTACAATGCCAATCCGCTGTGCGTTGCAGCCTCGTTTGCGAGCCTCACAGAACTGGATAGACCCGGGACATATCAGAAATTTACGAAACTGGGTAACATGCTTCAGGAGGGGCTTGAGAGAGCAGTCGAGGACACACACACGACCGCCATAGTTCAGGGAGTCGGCCCCGGCGGTTGCCAGCTGTATTTTACGAATCTGAAAAAGATTCGAAACTTTAGAGATTCTCTTACTTGCGATGCTTCGAAATACATGAAGATGCACAAGAAGCTCCTGAAACGGGGAGTCTACTTCCATCCCCAGCAGAACGAGCACCTGTTCATCTGCACGCAGCATACGGAGAGCGATGTCGAAGAATGCGTTGCTGCCGTGCGGGCAGTTTTGAGGGAACTTTAGGATTCCATGATCGACGCGGGGTCGCGTATTGAGCTTACAACGAACTTCTCTTGCAACTCAAGAAGCACTCTCGCTTAATTGAGTTTCTTGAAGTGATAGAGAAATAAGTGGCGCCCGGAATCCGGATTGTTAGGTAGGCAACACTTCACTTCTTAAACAATAGAAATAAAGGTCGCAATTGATTCCCATTAACTGGCTTCGACTTGAGGGAGATATATGACTGAAAAGAAAATTGCGCTCATCAGTGCCATCATCTATGATGGGAAAGCAAAAATGCCGATCTTTGGAGGGGTGGTAGTTATTCAAGGAAAGCGTATTCTGGCTGTTGGAGAAAGGGATCAGATCTCTCTCGACAACGATACTGAAGTCATTGACTGTGTGGATCGATCTATTTTACCCGGGTTAATGGATGCACATGTTCACATGGTCCCGTATGACGAGAACAACCCATACACTGCCTTCGGACTGACTCGGCATTCGAATGTAGGATGGGCGATTGAATCGGTCTCGAGCGCAAGGAAGACGGTCGAGGCAGGGACAACTACAGTTAGAGACGTAGGAACCGGTGCCAACATTACTGTTGAACTTCGGGATGCCATAAACAGGGGGTCAGTAGAGGGGCCTCGAATTCTCTCGTGCAATAGAGGAATCGGGATCACGGGAAGTCATGGTGATAGTTTCAAACACACTAGATTCGAGGGCTTCCAGAACATTGAACACGAAGTTAGATTTGCAGACGGGATAGACGAAGCGATCAAAGCTGTGAGAGAGCAAGTAGTCGCAGGAGCAGATTGGATCAAAATATTCGCAAGTGGCGGTGCTCTGGAAACTGATCCTTCCAGGCTATTCGCGCATGAGTTTTCTCCTGAGGAGCTCAAGGCGGTTGTTGATGAAGCATCGAGATCCGGCAAAAGCTGTGCTGCTCATTGCCTCCCAGATGACCAGATGAAGAATTGCATCAACGCCGGTGTTAGAACCATAGAGCATGGCGTCTTCGCAAAAAGGGACACCATACAACTGATGAAAGAGAAAAATATATCTCTTGTACCCACTCTCCTCCCATACTATCTTTTTGCAACATTGGAGACCGGTCTACCGGACGTGACGGTGGAAGCAGCTAAACGCGCGACTAAGGCTCATCAAGAAGTCTTTAGGATTGCAAGAGAGCTTGGTGTGAACATTGCAAACGGTACGGATGCAGGTGCTCCCTTAGTGCCCTATGGGTCAGCGACAAAAGAGCTAGAATTGATGGTAAAGTTTGGAATGACACCCGAGGAGGCGATTGCAGCTTCCACAAGTGGTACGGCAAAAGCGCTTGGTATCGATCAAAATGTTGGAACTCTCGAGGAGGGCAAGGTAGCTGATTTGCTGGTCGTTGACGGAGATGTCGGCAAGGATGTAAAAATCCTTCAAGACGAGAAGAAGATAAAAATGATTTTCAATAAGGGCAGAATTATAAAGGATGTTTTGACACACAGATAAATGATGGCGTCAACTAAAGCTGGAAGCAGCCCTAACTAGAAGGATCCAGACTCAGCCCTATTGCAAGCCTGAATGTCTGAGCTCATGTCGGGGTACAGGTGTACTGAAGGGAATTGAAGTCTACGCCTGCATATCCTGCATTGTACCACATACCGGAGACACAATTATTCCATACAGTTGGGCCGAATCCTTCGCCGGTACTAAACAAATCCGGGTCTTGGGTAAGCCAGATGAAAGCGTAAGAATGCTGGACCATTTGTGTAATGCTAGAGATCTGCTGTGCCCGCAATTGAGGGTTAAGTTCTGTGTTGCTTTGCTCGATCAAATTGTAGATTGTACTGTTGTGATAAGTACCTATGATTCCGAATTGACTGTCAACTAGAACCTCATTCGCGCTAAAGTCCGGATAATAACTCCAACTACCGTACTGGATCATGGTTGCGCTGGAAGCGGTACCGTTGAGGCCACTGAAACTCATCGCAACCCAGGTCGATAAGGTCAGTTGTTGCGGCGTTACCGATAGGCCTATTTGAGATAGGTCAGCGATAACTAACTGTGACATTATCGATAGATAACTACTGGTAGGATAGCTCAAGGTAATTGGAGGAAGCCCCTTTCCGCCTGGATAACCAGCTTCAGCCAGTAGCGCCTTCGCATTTGTTAAATTATAAGGAGTAGGGAGTATGGAATTATTGTATCCGAAGAAACCATGCAGGTTTGGCCCGACTACGGAGTTAGCGTAACCTCCATAAGCAATTTGCTGTATCTGTGAAACATTTATGGCTTCGATAATGGCTTCTCTAACCAGTGTATTATTTAGGGGAAACTTGTAGGTATCCAGCATTAGCCATTCGATCGCAGAAGATAGTCCCGTGTTCGGAATGTAGAGATTCTTGCCATCTGCAAGCGTGCTATTGAGATCGTTGAAGGCAACTATTCCACCTTGAACTCGATTGTTTTCAAGGTCAAGAATCCTGGTTAGTTCATCGGTTTTGTAGTAGATTGTAATTTTTGGAATTATTGCGGGTTGAAGGATAAAGTTTCCTGTGATGTTTTGCGCCCAATAGTGAGGATTTGCCACGAGCACAGTATATTGGTTCGGGACAAGGGTCTGTTCGACATACGGACCATCACCTACCATTGAACCATTTACGCTCATGAAGGAGTTCGTCTCATTAGCCACAACTCCTCCGTGTTGCTCTACAAAGTACGGATCCGTGAAAGTCCACGGCCCTGTCTCCAACGTATCAAGAAATGGAGCGAAAGGGTAAGTCAAATGAAACTGGACGGCACTAGAATTCAACACGGTGACAGCATTATTTGGATTTTCCATGATAGCAAGTAAAGTGGAATTCGGAGTATTCTGAGCGTTATCCAATGAGTTAACGTCGCCGACCGTTACTCCGCTGGCATTAAAGTAGAGATAGTAAGTGTAATCGACCGGCTGATTCATTAGCATGTCGCGGTAAACTCCATACCAAACGACATACGCATTAAATGGGTCTCCATTAGAAAAGTAAACGTTGTTTCTCAAATTGAAAGTATAGGTCGTACCGTTTGGACTCTCCGTCCAAGATGTCGCGAGGACTGGTATGAGTTCGCTGTAATTACTCTTGCTAAAGAAAATAAGAGTTAGTACCGCATTCATGGTGAGTTCTATAGAATTAGTGTCGTATGCAACCGCCGGATCAGCCGATCCAGGCGCTGATGCTTCGTCTACTGAAAGTTGCTTCAGAACTGTAGATGAAGCAGTGGTTGAATTTGAACTCATGATCGAGACTGAACTGCTGCTCGACAAAGAAGAACTAGTTGTGGTTGTGCCGGTTCGAGTGGACAACTGAAGTCCGGCTACAACTCCTACTACTACCACCACTATAAGAACTACGACGACTAAGACCGCAGTGATCCGCGATATGCCTCGTTGCATCCAGGATTAGATTGCCTCTGTCCGTAGTTATTTATAGTTTCATAGTCCAATTGAGTACTGCGTCACGTGATATTCCTTTGCTCTCTCCTGACTAGAGTCCAAATTTCCGATCGAGATGATTCAAGAGTTATGCTAGGACTTTACTCCAAATGTGTTCACGGATGTTTTTGACAGGGTCATACCTACAGTGTGTTGCAACTCTGAAGGATAGCTGCCGTTGCGTCCTAACTGCTATCAAAAGAATTCGAGGGATCCAGTATACCTATTGACTAATTGGTTTACATATCTTTAAAATCGCACTTGGATTATTCGGAAATTACGCCGCTCAAGATAACTGATGCGAAAATAGAATCGATTCAGGGAGTCTATGAATGGACTTTCGTCCGCGTATACTGTAGAGATCTTTTTGGAACAGGTGAAGCCGGAATGGCACCCGGACTCAAGGGTGCCCAAAATTCTCTACGTAGAATCCTTGTTGGTGAGGATGCATTCAAGCTCAGTAGGATAAATGAAAAACTCCAGTTTGCAGGACTCTATGCAGGTACATCATTTTATCACATCATTTCCGCAGTGAATATGGCAATCCATGATCTTATTGGCAAGCATCTCAATATACCCGTATGGAAGCTTTTGGGCGGAGATCGGGAAAAAATTCCGATATATGTTGATGCCCACGCAGGTCAGGGCCTTGATGCAATGGATTCTCTTCAACTACCTTTGAAATTGGAATCACATGATGCTCATCATGTAAAGATAAGTCAAAAAAACAATTCAAACCCTCTCATTGGTCGATTTACGAGCGAAAAGTGGAGCAATGAGTACAAGCCTGAGCAATATGCTAGAAGAGCAAAGAATTTGGTGCATGAAGGATATCCGGGAATAAAATTTGACTTGGACATTCCAACCCCATACGCGGAAGTGTATCAATTGCGGAGTGGTCAAGTGAACTGGAAAGAAGTCCAGTATTTTGCGGAAATTACAAAGGCAATCAGGGATGCAGTTGGAAATGATGTTGAGCTGATGATGGATTTTCACTGGAGATACAATATGAATTCCGCAACAAGAATCTGTAAGGCTTTGGAACCCTACAAACTCAAATGGG
>JASHPQ010000063.1 GCA_030037995.1 Nitrososphaerales archaeon
AAAGGAGTTTCCAGCTCTTCGGAGGCGACCCAGCCCACTCTTCCAGTGTCCAGCAGAGCCTTCGAAAACACCTCGTTGGAAAATATGTCCAGCTCCGCCTGTTTCTCCCCAAAAGGGTTCAGCGTCTTCGTCATCCCCAGGAGGAAGGGAAGCTGTTTCGACACCGTCTGCGCCGTCCTCGCGATCGCGTAGTAGACGCTTGAGATATCCCTCTCCAGATCTGCGAGCCCCTCCTCAATCAAAACTGCCGAACCTTCGCCTTTCCCCGCCATTGTCTATCACACTTCTTGCAGGTGACCTGTTGTTTTGTGTCTTTTCCCGGTCAGGGTTCAACGGAACTCGAAAACCGGATCGTATGGTTAAATATCCAGAAGAGACTATTTCCGTAGCTGTTATGCCACACTCGAGATATCCATCAATGGAAACTTTTCTTCGAGACGGAAAGAGTATGTTACTTGCCTACGACCAGGGATTCGAGCACGGGCCCTCCTTGGATTTCAACGACAGAAACGTCGATCCCGCATACATCATGGAAATCGCGTCCAAGGGAGGATTCAACGGTATCGTTTTCCAAAAGGGGCTCGCGGAGAAATACTACGATGGCCGAGTTCCACTCATCCTGAAAACAAACGGGAAAGCAGGTTTGGCAAAGGGAGAACCAAACTCTAGGAGAAACTGTTCCGTGGAATACGCGGTATCGCTGGGAGCCAAGGCGGTGGGGTACACCATCTACCTCGGCAGTCAGTTCGAAGGAGACATGTTTCATGAGTTTGGAGAGCTCCAAGAGGCGGCCCACGAGCGCGGCCTCCCCGCGATCGCTTGGGTTTACCCGCGGGGGCAGGGCGTCACGAACGACACTTCCAAGGAAATTGTGGCATACGCAGCTAGGGTGGGGTTGGAGCTGGGGGCTGACGCTGTGAAGATCAAGTACACAGGGGATCCTCAGACGTTCTCCTGGGCGGTAAAGTCCGCAGGAAAGGCCCTCGTTTACATGTCGGGAGGCCCCAAGGCGCCGACTGATGAGGACTTTCTGAATCAGGTGCGTGGGGTCATGCAGGCCGGGGCGACCGGGCTCGCCGTGGGGAGAAACGTCTGGCAGAATGAGGACCCCATCAAAATGGCAAACTATCTCCGGCAGATCATTTTCGAGAAAAAACCGGTAGAATCTGTGATCCGCGCCTAGTTCTTTCGGCACACTTCCATAAGCTGGAGCCCGACTCTCGAACAAACCCAATAATTTGAGACTCTTTCGAGAAAAAGTCAGGTTTCGTCATGAGTGGAATTGGACGAGGCGATAACACGAACGTCTACATTGCGCTTGCCCTAATAGCTGGTATAATCGCGGTTCTGGCGGTATCCTTCTATTACGAGATTCAGCTTTCGGCAGGCTCTTCGTCAAAAGCTACGGGCAATATACCTGTAGTCACGGTGACCGCGACTGTGGTGGTAATCGTTCCACCCGCGAACACGACCACCTGCACCAATAACGAGACTTCTTCGGTGAATACAACCTTGCCATGTTAGTGCCGTGGTTGGAGCTATTTTCTTACTGCTTAATCTAATCGTAACCGAGCAGCCTTTTTCATTCACTTGGTAATCAAGGTGATGACGTCCTCGTCCATCAATCGATGGGTAATCCCGACCTTCTGGCCTCCAAATTTTACGCTCTTTCCCCAGATCTGGGCGTAACGAAGATCCTCCTTCATCCTCCGGTGCAACTTGTTGCAGATGTCCAAGACGTTTGAGCCGTTTTTCACAATCAACGGCTCCTTCATGTCCGCTTCCTGACCGCGTGGCTTCATGTAGACCCGGATGAAGTCGAGGCGCTGGTAGATCTCTTCCTTCAGCGCGGAAATATTCACATTGGACTCCGCGGATACAGGGATGAACTTGTAGGGTACTTTGTTTGTGATCTCGTTGATAAAGCCCGCGTTGACCAGATCGACCTTGTTCATCACGGTTAGGGACGGAATGTAGACCCGGTTCCCGAGAAGCACGTCCACGAGCTGCTCATCTGAGATGTCTTCCCTTATTATCACCCTGGCGCTGTTGATGTCGTAAATACGAAGTATTTCCTTTACCAGTTCCTCTGAAATCTTCGTAAGCTTGGTCTGGACGCTTACTGTGATACCGCCGGAGGATGTTTTCTCTATCGCGACGTTTGGTGGACGCTCGTCTGACCTAATACCAATGTTCCGTAACTCCTTCCGAAGAACACCCACAGCCTCAGGCTGGAAGACATCTACTATAAACAGAATTAGATCGGCGTTGCGCGCCACCGAGAGAACTCGTTTGCCGAGGCCCTTTCCGGATGAAGCGCCTTCTATGATCCCCGGGAGGTCAAGAACCTGAATCCTCGCGCCCCGATAATCCAGCACTCCTGGTACGACCGTCAAAGTGGTGAATTGGTAGGCCGCAACCTTAGATTTCGCGTTCGTCAACCTGTTGAGAAGAGTAGATTTTCCCACACTCGGGAGGCCGACCAGCACGACAGTGGCGTCGCCTGTTTTCTTGACATCGTACCCAAGGGAGCTGCCTCCCCCTCTGGACTGTTGCTCTTCCTGCTCTCTCCTGAGCTTCGCTAACTTTGCCTTCAAAAGACCGATGTGATGCTCGGTCTTCTTGTTGACCTGCGTCCTGTGAATGTCGTCTTCAATTTTCTTGATTTTTTCGGGGATTCCCAGGGATCAACCACCTCGGCGGAAAAGCGGAGGAAAACGATGCTGATGCTAGAATGGGTCGTACTCCCTTATATCCAAGACGCAGAGGATCCTAGGAAATCCTCCTCAGAGAGTGCTTTCTCGATCACTTTACAAACCCGGTAGAGCTGACACCAAACGAAGAATGATCTGCGAAAAGTGCCGTGCGGGCCAGATGATCGAATACGAAAGAACTATGTTCCGTGGTAACAAGAGCACCACGATCCGCGGCCAGAAGTGCGAGCGGTGTGGCTACTTCCAGCTTGACAGTGATGACGACATCTGGTCAATAGTCGGGCTATGACATTTTCTTCACTTTTCGTTCACGCAGCTTAAAAGATTGTGAGGGTCCTTGAGTCAAGCGCTCAGCCAATTTATGGCGGAAAAGTACGCGCGCACCGTCAGCATCGATCTCGCAGACTGGCTCGAGCTCAATCCGCCACCGTGTATCTGCGAACCCAAGTACGACGGCTTTCGGGTCTTCATGTTCAAGAGCGGAGAAAAGATACTTTTCACGACTAGGCACGGAGTAATTTACTCGGAATCCTCCCATCCTCTTCTATTCAAGAAGATCCGGCCCCTGAAGGAGGGTCCCACGATTCCGGATAGACTTGTCCTCGATGGGGAGTACAAAAGCCCTGACCAACTTTGGATCTTCGACGTGCTTCAAGTGGGAGAAGAAGACGTGTCCGGGAAGATCCTCCTGGACAGGAAGAAGCTTCTTTCTGGGATCCTCACCGGAGCTGCGGAATTTCTCTTGGTCAGCTACACGGTTGCAAATTCCTTTCAGGAAGTCATAGATTACAAGATAACACAGCTTGCTCTCAAGGCGGAGGGCGTAGTCGTGAAAAATCCCTCCTCAGTTTATGGGCAGAAAAATGCCTGGCTGAAACTCAAAAAGTCGAACACCGTGGACTGCTTCGTCGTTGGAGTCGAGAGGACTATCGAGATGGAAAGAACCGGGATCCCTCACTCGTGGTTCATCGGGCTATACGACGAAGGCGGCAGTGTCGTCGAGATGGGAAAGGTGGGGACGTACCTGAAGGAAGTGGATCCTTCCAAAATCGGCGTCGGCACGGTGGTAGAAATTCAGTTCCAAGAGGTGACCGCCGACAAGAAATTCCGGGGGCCCTTCATCATCCGAGTTCGCGAGGACAAGAAAATGGAAGAGTGTACGTTCTTGCAGCTTCCGGAGCTCTCAAAGAAGTGACGTGACGCGAGTCGAGGTAGCCAGTTAGGTTACAACTCTCTTTTCGAACTCGGTATCGCACAATTCGACAAGGATGTTTGAGGTGAACTTGGGATGGCAGAAATTTACTGGGTGGCCCATCACTCCGAGCTTAGGAGCAGGATAGATCATTTCTATCCCAAGCTTCTTCATGTCTTCTGCAACTTTTTCGAGATCGGAGTTCACGGAAAAAGCGAGATGATGCAGCGAATTCCTCTTTTGTTTTTCCAGAAATTTTGCCACCGTCCCCTCATTGTCAAGTGGTTCCATCAACTCTAGAATGCAGTTCCCCGTCTCAACCAGGCCGATCGCTAGACCTAACGACTTAGATTCGATTCGGTGAGAAACGGGCAGCTCGAACTTCGACCTGAAGGTCTGGCTCGCCTCCTCAAGGTCCAGCACGGCAACTCCAACGTGGTTCAGTCCTGTGATTTTAAACAAAGATCAAGACCCTGCCATTCCCCCCAGGGTTTCACGAAATAACCGTATCGCGGGGGAGCTGTCTGATCTCTAGAGACTAAATCGAAGAGCTTTCTTCCGGTCCAAAGAAATTTTTAGCGTATTTTAGTTGGAATCTACAATGTCGTCTCTGAGGAACTTCTCTTTTGCTGCAGCCACGCAGACATCGAATTCCGAAAATTTAGCCTCTATCCCGAAATTCATGCAGATACTGGAAATTATTTTCGTTTTCAGATCCTGAGAGCTGTGCTTGAACATCTTGTCGAGATTCGACCAGTATTTCT
>JASHPQ010000064.1 GCA_030037995.1 Nitrososphaerales archaeon
GAGCGTTGATACACGAGGTATGCCCTAATATTGTCTCTCGCTTCCAAGAAGTTGAAAGTTGGGATTATCGGAACGGGATTTGTGACCGATGAGCTCCATCTGCCCGCATTCAGGTCGATCTCGGATGCTGAAATAGTGGCCGTCGCTGGCCACGACCCCAAGAAAGTTTCGGAGTTTGCGTCAAAGTGGCGGATAAAGGAGACCTACAGCGGCGAAGACGCGATTGACAAACTCTGCAAAAGTAACTCCGTGGACGCCGTGGACATTGCGATCCCGAACGACCTTCATCTTGTAGCAATTGAAGCGGCGACTGAAAATCACAAGGCAGTCATCTGCGAGAAACCCCTCGGGAGAAATGCCGAAGAGGCAAAGCGTGCTCTCAAAGCTGCCCAGAAAAATGGCGTCATCCACTGCTACGCAGAGAACGAGGTGTTCGCTCCACAGGTCAGACGGGCCAAGGAATTCGTGGACAGCGGTGCGGTCGGAAGATTGACTTGGGTAAGGGCAAGGGAGGCCCACTCCGGCCCTCACAGCAAATGGTTTTATGATCCCGCTCGTTCCGGGGGTGGCACGATCATGGACATGGGTTGCCATTCGATCGAGACCGGTCGCTATTTCCTCGGAAAGAAACCCGAAAGTGTTAGCGCTTGGACGGCGACCCTCCTTCACAAGACGAGTGCCGAGGATAACAGTCTAGTTCTGATCAAGTATGAAGGGGGCGCGCTGAGCCAAAACGAAAACAGCTGGACAGCCAAGGGAGGAGTGGATGGGCGCTTCGAGGTATACGGGACCGAGGGCTGCGTTTTAGTCGACACTGCGAGAGAGACCGGGATTAGGGCGTTCACCACCGGTCGGGAGGGAAAGACGGGCTACATAGTGGAAAAGGCGGATGCAAACGTGGGATGGATGTATCCGGTTTGGGGGGAATACATCACGGGTGGGTTTGTAGACGAGATGAAGCACTTCACAGAAGCCATCTTGGTGGGTGTAGAGCCAAGAGAGACATTCGAAGATGGACTGATGGTCAATGAGCTCATGGATGCCGCTTACCGTTCCTCCAAAGAGGCCCACTGGGTCTCGATGTCGGAAATCTGAGCCGCGGCCGAATCCCGGATCGGGTGTAACGAGACTTGAAGATCGTCAGCGTAACGGCGACTGCTCTAAGATCCACTGCAAAGGGTGCGCAGGGTACTTCCACTCGGTCCTTCCCCTCTAGGGAATCCTGTCTTGTGGAGATCACTACTGACGAAGGAGTGACCGGGCTGGGTGACTCCCAACGGCCGGAAAGCCCTGAAGCTCTCTGTTACTTTATCAAAGACGTTTTCTGTCCACTTCTTGTCGGAAAGGATCCGTCCCGCATTGAAAGCCTCTGGAGCTCCATGTACCACGTCCTTCGGATCAGGGGAAGAACCAAGGGAGTCGCCGTCGAAGCCCTCAGTGCGCTTGACATTGCCCTCTGGGACATTGCCGCCAAGGTCCATAAATTTCCAGTTTACGATCTACTGGGGGGAAAAGTCCGAGAAAGTCTTGATGCCTATGCGACTGAGATCATGTACGGAAAATCCACGGAAGAACGGTTAGCTGATGCAGACGCGTATGTCGCGAAAGGGTTCAAGGCTTTCAAGGTAGCCGCGGGCAAAGACGTTGACGAAGATATTTCCTTTGTGAAACTACTGCGGGAAAAGTTTGGATACGGCGTAAAAATCGCTCTTGATGCAAACTGCGCGCTCTCCCTTAAGAGAGCTCTTTTAGTATCCCATGGCTTGGAACGTTATGAAATCTTGTGGCTGGAAGAGCCGCTGCCCCCAGAATTTCTGGATGACTATGTCACTCTGCGAAAAGAGAGTTACCTTCCCATAGCCGCCGGGGAATCAGAATTTACCATGTTCGGATTCAAAGATTGGATTTCGAAAGGCGCCCTCGATATAGTCCAACCGGACGTCGGAAGGGCCGGTGGGATTACACAGCTCAAGAAAATTGCATCAATGTCTGAAGCCTTCGGGCTCGAATTTGCTCCCCATTGCGGCCACGGTTCTGCAATCACCTACTCGGCAGCGGTGCAGGTCTGCGCAGCCGCGCCTAACTTCAAGATATTCGAGCTGGAACAGCTGGACAACCCGATGAGGGAATGTCTCTCGACTCGGAAGCTTGACATAGAGAAGAACGGATCTATTCGCGTGCCTAACCTTCCCGGAATAGGTCTTCAGCTTGATCGTGGATTTGTCTCCAGTCACAAGACCTTGGAGCTCTCGGTGCCCTAATTCCATATTAAGGATGCGCCTGCCTGAATTTTATTCTGGATAAATTACTTGCATGACTCTCTAGGTTGCAGAAACCCCGGCCTCAGTTTTTGGTCGATCTAACGGTAATTATGGTAGCAAAGCTTATCTTGATCGCTCGTGACCTAACCGATCAAGGCGGTTCCAGTTGAATAAAAATTCCTTTGTCCGGCGCAACTACATCGCAATTTCGCTTGTCTTGCTTGGAACTCTTCTGTTGGCGCCCGTGGCTGGATTTCCTTTACCGTTAAAAGTGTCGAGTGACCAATCCTCGAATTCGGCTCTTGTAATGGGAGAGAACTTCGCTCCGATCTCTGCACTGAATCCGCTAAACCCGAGCTACCAAGGCACACTTGAGCCTGATTTCTTCTTGCAGCTTTTCGTGCTGAACAACCCGCCCGCGACTCCTACGTTGTTGCCTGAGCTCGCGCAGGGATACAGCGTTAACCCCAATTATACGCAGTTCACGATTACGCTTCTGCCGAATCTAAAGTGGGACAACGGTTCACCCTTGAATGCTACGGACATGTGGTACACATTGTGGCTTTACAACATCACGGATGGGTGGGGCATTTCTAGCTTCACGATAACCAATTCGACCTCCGTAGAAGTGGATTTTTCGCAGTCCAATTACAACTTCATCACAACTGATCTTGCTTCAGATGGAACCCCTGTTCTACCTTATTCCGTTTACGGATCGATCCCGGTCAGCGGAGAAGACCTTAGCAATGTTACCTCGTTTGAAGGACTCACCAATATCGTAGCAGACGGGCCCTGGATTGTACAGAACATTAGTCCGGGTGAAAATCCGATCGTCCTAACAGCGAATCCATACTATTTCCAGCCGGGGTACCCCAAGATTCACACGTTCTACTGGTACACGTATTCTTCGTTATCCAGCTACGTTGCGGCCTACAAGGCTGGTACTCTGGATGCGTTTTACAGCACTGGTCCGTATGCATCGGTATTAGCTGTTGCCAGTTTTCCAGGACATACATTAGTCGGCCCTCCCGCCGCCTCGCCTTCGGTAACAGAGGGCATTAACTTCAACGTTTGGACGTACCCATTCAACGAGTCTACTTTCCGACAAGCTCTCGCATACGGGACTAATATTAGTGCACTGGATCAGACCATGAATGGGCCGTACGCCAATGCAAGCATCGCCACGGAAGATGCGCTGGCTCCCCAATACAACGTGCAGCTCGGTTTCAGTGGAGCAGGGCCGCAAGGTTACTCCTTCAACGTGAGCAGGGCACGTCAGCTATTCATTCGTGCGGGCTTCAAGTACTCGGGTTCCACTTTAGAATATCCGAACGGGACCGCGATGTCGATCAGCATCAGGTTCGATTCCACCAACGGATACGATGAAAGCGTCACGACGCTACTTGCTGGCCAGTGGAGCGATCTGGGGATCTCCGTGACTCCACTGCCAACGACCGACCTACAGGCATACACGTCAGGAGATCAGGGATTTCAGGTCTGGGTCGGCTATGGCTTTTACGGCTTCACAGATGGTCCGGGAATTTCGGTGCAGCTCAATAATTACGATGCAACCACGACCAATGGCACGATACTGGAATGGAACAACACTTTCTATCAGTACATCTCCAACGCGTCCCAGTACGCTCCAAACTCCACGCAAGCCACGCGTTACGACAAGCTTGCAGCAGAATCTATAGCATACGAAGTTCCATATGTCCCGATTTACGTCGAGCCAAATTGGGAGTCCCTGAGTAACAGCTTCTATTGGGGGAACCCGTCGCAGTTTTCCGGCGCGTTCAACTATCAATCCAACACTCAGTCTCTTTACTTCTTTCAGGGACTAGCCTTAGTCGCACCGATCAACACGACCTCAACTACCTCGTCTTCTACTAGTGTTACGAGCTCCAGCTCAGCTACACCCAGCAGCAGTTCATCATCCACTTCTTCGAGTGCGGTTTCCCTAACCACCTCCATTCCTACTACATCCAGTACTTCTGTGGTTACCACGATCCCGCCTAGCTCTTCGCCCATAGCTTATGTCGCGATAGCGGTGATTGTCGTAGTTCTTCTAATTATTGCGGCCGCAGTCGCGATGATGAGGAGACGCAAGCCACCGGCAACCACAGCTTCTCCGGCTGCTCCTTCAGCTCCATAGCTCGAAGATTACATGTTTTTGAAAGCGGCTTCCAAGCCGTAGGCAATTAGGGCAAGTCCGCTGACGAGTATGGCAATGCTCAGTCCGGGAAACAGTGGCCACCACCAGGCTCCCGCGAGCAGCGCGCTGTTGTCGTTAGCCAGCGAGATCATTGACCCCCAGCTATAATCCGTCACGGGGCCGATGCCAATGAAGTCCAGACTTGCGATCGTGAGGATCGCCCCGCCCACCGCGAACAGGGAATACGCCAAGATCAGAGCAAGCGTGTGTCTGATCATGTCCACGAACATGATTTTGTAGCTTGGAACGTTGCTGAGTATCGCCACCTCGACGAATTGTGTGCTTTTCAGCGAAAGTACACTCGACCTCAGAACGCGCGACATCCCAGCCCAGGAAAGAATAGCAATAAGGATCGCTTCGACGAGATCGCTCGGTGAAATGAAGGCGCTCACTACTATCAAAAGCGGTAGCGCGGGGATCGTGAGAGTCACATCTGCCACCCTCATCAAAGGCTCGTCCAGCCGGCCGATATAGCCTGCAACTATGCCAAAGTAGACCCCCATGACCGCAGTGAGAAGAGCCGCAAAGAAGCCAACAAGAAGAGTGGACCGCGTGCCGTACATCCATTGGCTAAAGACGTCCTGTCCGATGTTATTCGTCCCAAAGAGATACCTCGCAGAGGGAGATGAGAAAGGCGGCCCTACGGAAGACAGGGGCGGATAAGGAGTGTAAACGAGGCTGACCAGAGCTAGAACCACGAAGAAGAGCAGGATCCCAATGCCGACCTTAACGTCCATCCTCTTGGCGATCGCCCTGAGAAGGATCGCCGTGAAGCCCCGAGATCGTTTGGGTTCGATCGTCATCATGTGGCATACGACACTCTTGGATCTATGACCGGGTACAAAAGATCGGCGGCCAGGTTGCACAGAAGGGCGACTAGCGTCGTGATGTAAAATGCCGCCATCATTACAGGATAGTCTTCGGCGATTACAGCATTCGCGATCACGGTGCCTATCCCCGGATAAGAGAAGGTGAACTCTACGGTGATCACACCCCCGATGAGATATCCAATCGTCAGAAAGATGTTGGTCACTGAGGGGAGGAGCGAATTCCTCAGTACCCTCCACACCAGCAGCCGTTTTTTAAGCCCCTGAGCTTTCGTCGCCTGGAGAAAGTCGCTTCCCATTACATCGATCGCCGCGCTCCGGGCTACTATTATGTGCCCGGGTGCAGAAATTAACACCAGAACGGCTACCGGCATCACCATGTGCTGCAGCAGACTGGGCAGCGTAAGCGTCAACCCGTACGCCTGCCCGGAGGGAAGGACGTGCAGCTCTATCGCGAAGATGAAGATAAACATCAACCCGAGCCAGAAACCAGGGATCGAATTCAAGAAATAGAAAGCCGGCTGCAGGACCCTATCAACGAGGCTGTTCTTTCGCAGTGCAAGGTACACTCCGATGAAAATCGAGGTAAACCACGCGAGAGACTGAGATACACCTAAGAGAAGCAGTGTCCATTTTAGGGCGGTGAAGACCACCGACCAGGCCCCGATCGGATAGAACTCGAAAGACGGGCCGAAATTGGGCGGAAAAGAGAGAAGGGTCTCTTCCATGTACTGCTTAAACTGCGCGGATAACGACTTTGGAAGCCCGAAGACCTTCGTGAGTTCTGAAACGACGAGCTGTCGCGAAATATGATGCAGCGCCGCGATCTTCCCCGCATAAATTTCGATAAAATTTCCGGGTTGCAGGTGGGGAAGCAGAAAGTTGAGAATGAGAACGATAATGAACACTAGGAGGAGCGACGAGAGCCGTGTAACAAGGTACTTTCGGGTGTATCTCTTGCGGAGGTCGATATTCCGTCGCACCCTGCGAAGGTTCTGGGATTTCGCCTGTTCTATAAGTGTTTAAGTCAAAATGATTCTCAATTACCAACTCCGATTCCGGGACAACTAAAAGATTTTCAATCGGATTCGGAGCCAAAGATACAAGGATGGTCAGCTAATTGCCATTGAAAATTTACGATCTGGAACAGCTTCGCTCTAGGAGCATGCCATTTCATCCGACTCACAGGCAGGTGGGGTACACCTATCTTCTTCATCGCAAACACAAAGATGTCGCTCTCTCCGGGCCCACTAGGAGTGGAGCTTCCGGAATTCTGGTAACTACGGAGCATTCCGGAACTCACATCGACGCCATCTGCCACCAAGCTTTGGATCACAAATTGTTCGGGGGAATTGAGGCGAGCGAAAGCGTTGAGACTCCCTACGGATTCTCCGTCCTGGGTATCGAGACGGTCGAACCACTGGTGGCCCGTTGCCTACTTCTAGATGTCCCCGGTTCCCACGGAGGTCCGCTGGAAAACTACCACCGGATCACTCTTCACGAACTGAGGGCCTCATGCGAGAAAGAGAGAGTACAACCTGGGAAAGGGGACGTCATACTAGTCAGAACGGGATTTGGGCAGTATTGGAACGACGAAGATAGATATCTCAAAGCCTCGGGTGTTTCCCTTGAGGCGACAGAATGGCTATCGTCTTTAGGAATTAGGGCGGCCGGCGCTGACAATATGGGTTTTGAAGTGGACGACGGGAAAATCGATCCGAAGAAAAAGGTGACGCTGCCTTGCCATGCCGAGCTCCTTGTAGAAAAGGGGATCTACATCATTGAGAATCTAAACTTGGAGAAACTTGCATCCGATCGTGTCTATGAGTCTGTGTTTGTTTGCACACCGCTAAAGATGACGGGGGCTACGGGTTCACCAGTGCGACCGATTGCTCTTTCCGGGATTTCGTTCTCAGATTAGGGTTGCGATCCAGCGTTTACAGCTAGCAGCCTTGAGAACAGTCCGCTTACACAATGTCCATTTGCGAAGCCAGTTTCCGCGGCGATCTGCCAGCTCACTTGGTCTGATCGCAGGTGCTCTGGCTATTCGGGGAGTAGGCTATGTTCACTCTGCCAGAAGGAATGAACAGCGACACACAGGTGAGAATACCGGAGCTGACGTTGGCGTTCGCAGAGTATGAGAGATTCTGATAGCCCACGGAAATATTGTAGGCTCCGACATTACAGCAAAACGATACCATCCCACTTGCATTGGTGCGAGTCTGACCCATGTTTGCGATGGAATAGCCGTTACTGCAAGATGGGGCGACATCGGTAGCCCGCACTCCGAGGCCCCCGAGTGGCCTTCCAGTGGAGCTATCAAAGACGGTGAGAACTAGATCTCCGTTGGCAATTACAGGGCAATTGACGACCCCATTTCCTGAGGAGGTGGAGGAATTACCAACAAAGAGAGGTGCCTGAGACTTATCCCCGGCCGAGGTGCCAGAATTCCCGGTGGTGGCCACGGAATTGGAACATGGAATGCTAGATACACAGCCGGTCGAATAAAGCGCTGACACATTTGTAGTCGTTACATTCGTAATGCTAGTCATAACTGTTGAAGGGGTGACCGTGGCAGACGATGCGCACATTACCGAGGTCGGGGTCTGAATCATGATAGCGTACTCGGTCATGGCGTAGAC
>JASHPQ010000065.1 GCA_030037995.1 Nitrososphaerales archaeon
GTACAACCGAATACCGCCACTTTTCACCGACGGCATGATGGTTGCGGGCGACGCGGCCGGGCTTGTGAACGCCCTAAACTTCGAAGGGACTAATTTTGCCATGATCTCCGGCAAGTTTGCAGGGCAGACCGCTCTGGACGCGAAAAAAGCTGGCGGTTACACGAAGGAGCAGCTTCTCGCATACAGGACGTACCTCGAAAACAGTTTTGTCCTAAGGGACTTGAAAAAGTTCAGGGACGTGCCGCACTATATTGCGACTCACAAGCAATTTCTAACCCTCTACCCCGAGCTGATGAATGACGTTCTCTACAAATTCCTCGAGGTCGACGGGAGACCCAAGGAAGAACACATGAGGGAGATCAAGGAGGAATTGTATACGAAGCGCGGGAGGCTGGGCCTTTTGCGTGATCTTTATGGAATTTATAGAAGAGCAACGTGAATGGAGAGAATGAAAAGAATTTGAGTGCCCAAACGACGACCACCACGCAGACACCGCAGCTGCCCGCAAAGGAAACGAAGGTCACCATCGAGGAGAAACTCTACCTTGCGAAGTACAAACTCGACGAGAGGCCGCACTTGTTGATCATAGACCAAGACGTGTGCCAAAAGTGCGCCACGATAAACGGGTCTCCCCAACCCTGTATGATTCTTTGCCCAGCGGACGTCTACAAATGGGAAGAAGGGAAGAGAAATATCGTGTCGTACGACAACTGCGTAGAGTGCGGCGCCTGCCGCATTATCTGCCCTTACGGCAATATCGAGTGGAAATTCCCTAGATGGGGTCGAGGACTGTCGCACAGATACGGCTAGGGCAGTGCCCCGATGGCTTCCTTTAGAGTAGCCGCTCCTTTCTCGAAAGACTCTTTTTCTTTCCCTTCGAGCTTGAGTTCCACAATCTTTTCCACGCCCTCGTTGCCGAGTATGGCTGGGACTCCTATGCAAATCCCCGAAAGGCCGTACTCCCCTTCAACGTAGGCGGAAACTGGCAGGAGCGCTTTCTTGTCGTAAAAAACGGCCTCGACCATTCTCGCTACTCCGTTTGCAGGTGCGTAGAAGGTAGCCCCTTTCTTCGCAATTACTTCTGCCGCCACCTTTCTGGTTTTGTCTATCGCTTCATCGATCTGCTGATCGGTCAAAAAGTACTTCAACGGGATCCCATTTACCGAAGAGT
The DNA here is from genome assembly GCA_030037995.1 of Nitrososphaerales archaeon. Classification (GTDB taxonomy): domain Archaea; phylum Thermoproteota; class Nitrososphaeria; order Nitrososphaerales; family CADDZS01; genus DATLTL01. The sequence continues at coordinate 1,172 of JASHPQ010000065.1, forward strand.
AGCTCGGGACCGGAGTCATGGACTCTCCGTGTTCTCCCAAAACGAGCGCGTTGATTGATGCTCTCGAAATGTGGAGCTCCTCCGACAACAGCTCCTTGAAGCGGGAGAGATCCAGCATGCCCCCCATGCCGAATACCCTGTTCTTCTTGAAGCCCGTGGTCCTGAGGGCAAGATAAGTCATCGCATCCAGGGGGTTCGTTACCATGATCAGTTTGGAATCTGGCGCATACTTTGCAACCTCTCCAGCTACCGACTTGATAATCCCGGCATTCTTCGTGAGAAGATCCATTCTAGTCATCCCTGGCTTTCGGGCGAGACCAGCAGTTATTATGACGATATCTGAACCCTTGAGCGCCGTGTAATCATTCGAACCGGTAATTTTCACGTCTATCCCGAGCTCTGCGGCCATGTGGCTCAAATCGAGAGCTTCTCCTTCGGGAAGACCCGGTATAATGTCTACGAGAGTTATATCGTCCACGTTTCTCTGTACCAGAATCATAGCGAGAGTACTACCGACTCGTCCTGAACCGATGATTGTGATCAAGGAATTTCTTTCAACCCTCTTTTGTCCTAAACAGGATCGTTTTTGCGGACGTATCCTAATAGTGTTTTATCAGCGAGACTGGAAATTTATCGGGGAGGGCACAATTCTTAAACGCAGTTTGGGGAGTTTACAGTTTCTGGACTTTCTAGTGTCCGAACCTCCTGCAAAATATCTGAGGATCGATTTCGAAAAAGACGTCGTAACCATAGTCGAAACTAACGTCGACGATGTTACAGGAGAAATTCTGGCAAGGACGATCGAACGGTTAATGAAGGAGGGAGCTTTTGATGCGACGGTGAGTGAGTTTCAAGGAAAGAAGGGTCGGATTGGTCAGACGGTCAGGGTCGTGTGCGCGAAAGGTTCCGAAGAAAAATTTGGAAAGATCCTGGTGGAAGAGACGGGTACTTTGGGTGTAAAAACAACAGAGTGGACGAGACTGATCGTTCCAAGAAGAACTGTTTCAATTTCTGCGACAATAGGAAAATTCCATGGAAATCTGAATGTCAAAGTTTCAAAAATAGGCTCTGGTCTGCGCATAAAGCCGGAGCTGGAGGAAGCAAAGAAAATCTCCGATAGCGAAAATATTCCTTTGAGGCAGGTCATGGAGATGATCTCTCAACAGGCCCTTGCTCAGGTAGGGAGCTTTTAGGGAACGCTTCTGATAGGACGGGTTCGACACGTTTTGGTAAGTCCCCTAACCGATAGTAACTTCGAGCGTCTCCAAATTTGGTTTCGTAATTTTCAATCGTGCATCGTTGCTTTTTCCGCCGGAGTAGATTCCTCCCTCTTGGCGCTCGCGGCTAAGAAAGCCCTTGGGGAGAAAGCTTACGCCGTGACGTCCGTTTCCCCCGCCTTTGCTGTCTCCGAACTTCAGGAGGCGAGAAGGGTTGCAATGGAAATTGGAATCGAGCTCATTGAAGTAACTCAAGACGACTTGGAGGATCCCGGCTACGTAAAAAACGAAGTTACGAGGTGCTATTTCTGCAGGTCGAACCTGTCTCTGGCCATCAGGCCCTTAATGCTCAGCTTGTCTGTCGATGTATGCGTTGACGGCACCCATCTGGACGATCTTCAAAAACCGAGGCCTGGCGTAGTGGCTCTCAGGGAGAACGGATTTAGGGCACCTCTCGTTGAATTGCGTTTTGGAAAAGTGCATATCCGGGAGATGGCCAGGATTGCCGGTTTATCGAACTGGAACCGACCGAGCGAAGCTTGTCTTTCAAGTCGTGTCGCGTACGGGCAAAAAATTTCCCTCGAGACGCTGAACAGAATAGAAGAGGCGGAGAAGATCGTAAGGGCGATCACAAATGCAAAGATAGTGCGTGTTAGAACACTCGGGCAAAGTGCGCTAGTCGAAGTAAACAGGGAGTCACTGTCCTCAGCATTTGATAAAGCAGATGTAATTTCACAAAATCTCAAGGAGCTGGGATTCGAGAGTGTCGAAATTGATCGCGACGGTTATGTCTCGGGAAAAATGCTTGAGCTTTTCGTAAACAGCCTAGAACGGTGAGGGTTAATCCTTTTTTGTTAGACCCTTCCGAGCAGGAAATAGTTGACTACGTTTCGAAGCTGAAAACGTCGGTCGCCGATCATGAAAAGTGGCGGACCCGGACCACTCTAAATCTTTTGGCCGCTGAGAATTTTTCCAGTCCCCAAGCGAGGTCATTTCTGTCGTCCGATCTTTCAAACAGGTACACGGCGAGAGACAATTTCTACAGGGGGACAAAGTATTCGCAGCAAGTGGAAGATTTCGCCGCGGAGCTCGCCAGAAGGTTATTTCGTGCAAAGTACGCCGACGTGAGAGCCTTGTCGGGCCATATGTGTTCTTTGATCCTCTTCATGTCGCTCCTAAGTTCGGGGGACAAGGTCATTACCTGTCCTCCAAAGTACGGAGGGTACCCAGGCTCCTCGGAGGAGGGGTTGGGATCGCTGTTGAGGCTGAAAAATCTCTACTTTCCCTACGACCCAAAGGTCATGAACATCGTCGCAGCCGAATCCAGAAAATTCATCACTTCTGAGTCTCCCTCCCTAGTAGTATTTGGTTCGAGCTTCATACCTTTCCCTTACGACATCAGTTCGGCACTGCCTCGAGCTTTCCAGGGAGTGACCGCTTACGATGGCTCGCATGTGATGGGATTGATCGCTGGGGGACAGTTCCAGTCGCCCCTTGCAGAAGGTTGCAAGATTCTCATGGGCTCGACTCACAAAACGTTCTTCGGTCCGCAGGGCGGTATCATACTTTCGAATGATGAAGAAGTGTTCTCCACAATAGACTCAAAGATCTTTCCGGGGATTGTCGATAACATCCACCTTAATCGTGTTGCGTGCCTCTGCTACGCCCTAATCGAGCTTCTCAAATTCGGCCGGGATTATTCTACACAGGTTGTCAGGAACTCCCAAGCGCTCGCGAGAACGCTGGATGAGCTTGGTATCCCGGTGAAATGCCGGTCGATTGGATATACAAAGTCTCACCAAGTTCTACTGGGCTACGGTGAAAAAGATGCCGCGAGGATCGCAGATCTCTTGGAAGACCACGACGTAATTGCAGACACCGGCATAAGACACCGGCATAAGATGAGGCACTTCGGAGGTGACAAGACGCGGAATGAAGGAAAGTGAAATGGAGCTGATAGGGGAACTCTTAGCCGATATCCTCTCCCAAAAGAGAACAAAAGAAGAGCTAAAGGTGAGAGTGCACCGGCTAGTCCAAGACTTTAGCTCTTCGACGAAATATACCATCGACAGCTGAAATCGGACTTTATGTTACGTTAGCGTAGCTCCGCACTTTATGCAGAATTTTGCGTTTGCGGCATTTACGTACCCGCACTTTTGACACGTCTTGCTCTGGGTGTACATAGTGGGTGGCGGAGGGGGTGTAACGCTGTTGGGCGCGGATGAGACCGGAGGGGCTGAAGTGCCCGTGGAGCCAGCAGGAACTGTCGAGGGTTTGCCCACCATGTCTGAAGAGGTCCTTAGCAAGATCACGTCCCCCATTGCTTGTATCTCCTCCTGACCAATGAAGAGATCCTCGGATTGGTCCTCCGGTGATTGCGTTTTCTTTTGAACCTGAAGTGCGACGCGTCCGTCAGAGGAAACAGCTAGATCTGAGACCGTGCCTATGATTTCTGCGTTCTTGGAAACGACGGACTTGCCGATCAGAGCTTCGCGTTTCATGTATCCAGATG
>JASHPQ010000066.1 GCA_030037995.1 Nitrososphaerales archaeon
TGAACAATTATGGCCAAGTGGTTAGCGGTGCACCATTAATTATCGCGCAAGATCCGAATCTTGCGCCACCCTCTATAATAACGTGGGCTGTATCCGGTAATTGCAATAAGACAGGTGCTGCATTTTCATTCTCCGTAGAAGTAAAAAATACTCTTGGAGTTCCTGTAAATGGTGTAACGGTGAATTTCACCCCAATATCTGGTGTCAATTCAACTTCCTCCACATTTGCGACAACTGGAACAGGGAGTTCACCTCACACAGGCTGGACTCCATCAATATCTGGAACTTGTTTATCGAATTCAACTGCCTTCGTCGGTATTACAGCTGCGGGTCTGAATCCTGTTGATATGCCCGTGCCAAGTACTTAAGGGACCTCTCACGATTTCCTAATTTCTTCTATTCCTGCAATGTTAAATCTTATTTAGGGCGGTAACCTTGTTCCAGCATTGTGAGTTTTTGGGAGTGGAGTCGGTGTTCTCTGAGTCTTGCTAATTAGCCAAGCCGTGGAAAAATCCGCTTCTAATAAAACTCATAAATGGATAACCAGAGTACTGTTTGGAATCGCGGTTGGTTGTCTTGTTGTCGCTCTGATTAATCTGGTTGAATTTTTAGCACTCAAACCTTCCGTTCAGGATGTATACCTCTATACGTACATTGGCTGGCGGGAAGGCCTCGTTCCGAATGCCGCCAATTTTGCTATAATTGGTGCGTTCTTCACAGCCCTCTTTCTCTTTTCCAGAACTTCTTTTCTTTCCAAGAGAAAGCTTCCCGTTTTAATTTCACTCATGTCTTTAGAAGCCGTGATTTTCTCCTGGTCCTATACGATAGCATCAGTAGCGTACCTTTCTGTAGCCCAACAGTATCCCATTAGTAATCTCATTGTCCAATTGGGAGAATTGGGTGGCGGTTTTAACTCCACGATGGACATTGCACACGATTCTCTTCCCGTGTTTCTGTTACTACTCGTTGTGGCAACTTCGATCATTTGTTACCGTTCCGTAATCAAAACCATTCAAATTGCCCTCGCTTCCGTTCTTCCTTTACCCATATTGATCGGGCTCTTTGACCATTCTGAGTTCAACCTGCACGTGATTCAACTTCAAGCTACCTACAATATTCTTCCGAGTTTCACAAATGCGGATCTTCTGCTTGTCTGTGTTGCTGGTCTGGGCCTAACGTACTGTTATCCGTTTTTCCCATCTCTAATCAAGATTTTTTATTCACGGTTAAATTTTAGGCGTTGATACGTGTGAACCCGAAAGAGGGTGAGTTTGGATATTTCAAAATATGCTTGGCTGGTAATAATTCTCGTTATCCTCGCGTCGGTCGTCGCGTCTAGTTCCATTGGGTATCTTTTGGGAAGCAACTATCCCCAGAACGGACCAGTGTCACTGAATCAGACAAAGACCGTGACAGATACCGTCACAGAAACTTCCGGTCCTTCTCCGTCTGGCCCCGGATTGTTGGCTCCCGACCCCTACGAATATTCGGTTGCTTTCGAGGGAACGTCCGAGCTTTGGTACGTTCCCATTGTTTTCTTCGCCCCTGGAACCGCCGGAGAGCTGTACGTAAACTACAACTGCGGTGTTCGGTGCCCCGAAAATTATTCGTCAATTTCTTCAATGGATTTGACCGAGGAGCTTCCTCAAGCCTTCTCGATCAGTGAAAACGGCGAGCTTGCGCAAAGTGCTGGCGTCAACTTTTCAGTCGGCCCTGTTGTGGAAGTACAGAATACTTCCGAAACCATTCTCTACGATGTTTCCATCTCGGCTCCGGGTTACTATACATTCTCTCTTCCGTTTGGTTGCACGCCTGAGCCGATCGTTTACGCCAAGACCGCGGGTTCCAATTCCAATTACACTCTCATAATGGACTGGGCTAAATCCCTGGTGACCTCCGGGATGAATTGCTCCGACGTAATGCAGGTTACAATCTTGGGATTTACAAACTCCAATTATACGGACATTCAAGTAGCTGTTTAAGTCGCGCAATGGACCTCCGTTCCAGTGGATACCTCAGCTTGACTTAGTCCGAAACGTTTGATTATGATTTTGATTGCAAGGCGTTCAGATCTCCCTTCCTGCCTTGTGTCCTTCGTATACGGCTTCCTCCACAGTTCTGGGCGAAACAGCATCACCGATGAAATAAAGCGAACCTTTGAAATGTCCCCGAATGGCATTATACAATGAATTGTTCGCCCGCCTCCAAGTAACGAGAACAAGGGTGTCTATTTCTGGTCGATTCGTTTCAGATTCAGTATAGACATTCATGAGAGTGAGCTCATTCCCATTCACGGCTTTGATGACATGATTCGGAGTGAACTTGACGCCCTTTCTGAAAACTCGAAGTTGTGCTGCAACTCTGGTCATTCCATCCACAAATTGTCCCAGAACCTCCAGTCTGGAAATCACCTCTACCTCCCGCCTTCCATCAGCCAGAGTGTCGGCAATAGAGATTCCCTTTATGTCACCTTGGTCGTCGTAGATCACCACCTTCCGACCGGCCCGCTTGAGTCCTCCAACGAGTTCGTCTACATCGCACACAATTTCGTTATCCTCAACTCCTCGTATACCAGACTGCATGGAAAAAATGGGAGAAAATCCGGTCTTGTCCGCGATCGATCCGGTGGCAATGACCGCGCACGCGTAGCCCCCATTCAGGATATCTGCTTCACTGCAGGCCCTGCCTAACAACACTTTGACACCTAGTTTTTTCAGCTGTCTCTCCCAATAGCCTAGAGCTTCGCCAAACTCCTCTCTACCCGAGAGGGAGGATGCAAGAACTACTTGACCCCCGATTCTGCTCTCCTTCTCCATCAGGGTAACATCGTGACCCCTTCTTGCAGCAATAATGGCGGCCTCGCATCCCGCCGGCCCCGCTCCAACAATCAATACTCGCTTTTTAGAAGCAGCGGGCGTGAGCGTCCCAATTCCCCATTCCTTTTCTCGCCCGATTGTCGGGTTCAAAATACATGATATTGGGATGCCCCACGTGAGCACATGCCCTAAACATGCCTGGTTACAGCCAATGCATGGAATGATATTGTCAAGTCTACCACTGCTAGCCTTTCTGACGAGCTCGGGATCGGCAATCTGCGCTCTCATCATGACGACCAGATCCGCATCTCCGCGGGCTATGATTTCGTCAGCCTGAATTGGGCTAGTGATTCGTCCTACGGCAAAGACTTTCGCACGCTTTACATTTCTTTTGATGATAGCGGGTAGATGGAGGACGAAGCCGTGGGGATAGTACATCGGGGCCACGTTGAGATAGTCGTTGTGTTGAATGCTCCCGTGTGTAATGTTGAAGTAATCGATCTTCCCCGTAGAGTCAATCGATGACGCAACAAACTTCATTTCATCTATCGTGAGTCCACCCGGAAAGAATTCATCACCCACAAGCCTAACTCCCAGAATCTTCCTATCTTGGGTTACTCCATGCAATAATTCTACGAGTTCCAGAAGAAACCTCATCCTGTTTTCTCGAGAACCACCGTACTTGTCGGTTCTCTTGTTGTAAAGCGGGGAAAGAAACTGTTGCGGAAGGTAGCTGTGCGTAGAATGAATTTCTACACCATCAAATCCGGCGTCTAGGAGATTGCGAGTCGTCCTCGCATAGCCTTCCTGGATCTCTTTTATGTCATCAAGAGTCATCTCCTTCGGGACGGTCGCCCCGTCCGGATTGGCCATGCTGGCAAAAGGCGACACGGCAAGTGCCGGTTGAATCCTTACGTTGGATGGATCCCGATTCGTTATATGCATGCCACCGTGCCAAAGTTGTCCAACAGTTGCTGCCCCGTACTCGTGCACCATGCCGGTGAACATCTTGAACCCGGGGATCGATCTCGAGTCAAACGCTCTTACATTCTTGGGAAGGCCAAATTCGGTTGAAGGGTGAACCGCAAGCTCTTCCGTAATCGTAAGCGCCACTCCTCCCTTGGCCTTCTCGGCATGATAACGAGCGACCCTTTCACCGTAGAATCCACTTTCGCTCATGGCGCTGTAGTTTGCAGAACTCACCACACGATTCCGAAGTTCAATTGGTCCTACTTGAATAGGATCAAATAGAATCTTGAATTGATAATTTAGAGCAGATAGCGTCATCTAATGAATTTGGCATCAATGTCTCAATCAATTAAAGCAATTGGCAATACTTGGCATCAGTTCGATTGTTATGGGATTGTGACGAAATTTCCTTCAAGTGAGGGAGCTGTCGATACCGTCACGCGATCTTTTTGCAGACTTTAGCTACATAGTGGAAGACAGCTGCGAAAACTCCAAGGAGCAAGACTACTCCCATCCAATCCGGAGTAACAGGTACGCCAAACTGAGTATGGAGAAATAGAAGCGCTACTAACAGGTCTGAAATCGTGAGAATCTCAACGGGATACGGAATGGCGGAGTGTGTATGTTTATATATAAACACACTTTCTATGATGAATGAGAGAAAATTGACCAAGACCCTAACGATCAGGGATGAGGTGTACAGGAAGCTTATTGCTGTGAAGGGAGATAATGAAAGTTTCAGCCAGCTTTTCGAAAGACTCGTGAATCAGCAAACTCCATCTGAGACTCTAAAGTCCATAAGGGGAACCATCGAATTGACGCGGGATGAAAAGAAAAGATGGTTGGCAGAAATAA
>JASHPQ010000067.1 GCA_030037995.1 Nitrososphaerales archaeon
ACCCGAACGGACGTATGGAGCCGGACATTTCGCTCGAAGCCAACGCGCTTCCTGGCGTGATTGAAGTCAATGATAATAGGGTTGTTTCTTCTTCGGCGGGATACTTTGTTTTCCTCGATGGAGGTACCAGCGAATCGTCGCCGCTCTATGCGGGTCTGCTCACAGATATCGACAGCAGGATCGACGGATCACTAGGGCTCGTGAACCCAAGCCTCTATCAGATGGCATCGACACCTTCGCTCTATGCCAAGGAGTTCATCCCGATCACGTACGGGTTTACTACACCGTGGACTGCCTCGTATGGTTACAATCTAGCGACGGGACTCGGCGCTCCGAACATTGGCAACATGGCTGCGTACTATGCGTCACATTCGTCCGGTTCTGCTCCAAGCATTAATGTAACGGTGAGCAACGAAAAGGGGAAGGCAAAGTTTGAATTTCTGGATGGCCAAAACATCTACGTCAGTGCTTCAGTATCGCGAACTCCACCACACGCGTTGAGTGCAGAGCTCGTTACGCTTGCGGGAACTGTCGCAAAAGTACCGCTGACTCTAGATAAAAGTACGGGTGAGTGGGCTGGAACAATTACCGTACCGACTGGCGCGAACGGAATATCATACGTGAACGTGAATGGCACCCTCGGCGGCTCTCAGGTATCAGGATTTGTCGAAATATTCACCGGATACTTTGCGACGTTTAATTCACCGGTAGCCCTGCCGGGTGCGTTTGGCTGGTCTTCCCTCTTTGGCATCGACATATCCGTCGCAATAACTAATCTAAACGGAAGCTCCGTGACTGATGGAACGTATAGCTATTCTGTTTCGTCGTACTCCATCCTAGACAATATCTATACTCAGTATCTGACTCGCAATCTGAAATTCAAGAACGGCGCGTGGGAAAATGAACTTACGGGGAATTATCCGGTGGGCGCGTCTGTAATAGTCTTGAATGGAGGAGCCTACGGGTTTGACTCTTTCCAAAATGGTGACGACCTCACTTATTCATCGGTGTACCCGCCCGTAGACAACTTTCCGGCGGTTGCGAGTCCTGGTCAGTATCTGGAGATCACTGGCAGAGTCGTCGCGCCGGGAAACACACCCAACATTATATCGTCTGAGACTGGTCTGCCGCTTGCGGAGACAATTGCACTTGGATCGAATGTGACTGCTTACCTGATCTCTCCGGCGGGAAAAGTCATTTCAAGTGCGGAGATTGGCGGGGTAAGTGTTCCGATAACTTCATCCTTCCCTGGCAACTATCTAGGTTTCCTGCAGGTTCCGGCGAACGCAGCTCCAGGCCTGTACACGATAATGTTCAATGCGACGTATTCGTCTATCGATCTGAATGGCCTTGACATAGTCGGAAGCTACTTTACCCAGCTCGCGATCGCAAACCAGCGGGCTATCATTCCACACATCACGCTAACTCCAAACACGGTCGGGGAGGGCCAGGTGCTGACAATAAAAGCGAACATTGCGTACGCGAACAGTACGGAAGTGAAGTATGGAGTGTATTCAGCGACGTTATACCCGGCGTTTGATTCGAATAACTACGCGTACTATTCGAGCCTTACTTCTGGCGAGGTCCCTCTGTACTACAACGCCGCGTTGAACCTCTGGGTCGGGAACGTGACGATGCCTTCGTCTAGTAATCTGGGCTGGATCGGAGGAATTACCCCATATTATTCACTCATCCTTTCACCGTTCCCCATTTTAAACACGAACGGCATCGTGACCCAGCCGGTAACCGGCCAATGGGATGCTTACGTTTCAGGCATTTCGGCAGACGGAGTGCCTACAACCTCGGACGAAAGCGCACAGGTACCATTCACGGTGAGCGCGACACCAGTCTCGGCAACAATCTCCGGACTCCACGCCTCTTCCCTCAGCGGTGCAGCGCAGGATAAACTTTCGTTCGAAGACGCAAGCAAAATCATGTCGCCCTATTCTTTGGCAGGCATTGTGAGCGTGGCTGCTGTCGTAGCCGGAGCGAGCGCAGTTTCTATCAGGAGGAAGAAAAATCAAAAGGGAATTGGCTCTCCCTAGCCAAGGGAATCCTCTTCCTTCATTGGAAGACTTCTGCAGGCAGCTTCGAAGTCTCCAGTGATGAACCTTCAGTTCAACTACTGAGAAGTCGCACTCTCAAGATATCGGATCTCGCAATGCCTTCTCTCACAACTTTCGACGCTCTAGCTTCATCATCATTCCGTATTTGGGCCGAAGCGTGATCTGTGGGAGCATCTCTACCTTGTGTCCTTCCGCGTGATGTAGCTTCCAGTTCTGAGAAATCGCTGCGAGCAGCAGCTCCCCCTCCATCCACGCAAACGGCTCTCCAATGCACGACCTCGCCCCACCGCCAAACGGAAAGTATGCAAATTTAGGCAGGCTGTTCTTCATGGCAGGCGTCCATCTATCCGGGTCAAACTTTTCCGGATCGCCGAAAAATCTTGGATCGTGATGGGTAACGTACTGGCTCACCAAGACTTGCGAACCCCGAGGAATCAAGTAACCGCCGATGAGCGAATCAGTCGTAGCTTCGCGCGGAACGACCCACGCGGGAGGATAGAGGCGCATCGATTCGGTCATGACTCTCGTGGTAAAATCGAGCTTCGGTAGATCTTCCCACCCCGGAGATCGGGAACCGACGACAGATTTTACCTCCTGATACATTCTCTCTTCCACCGATGGATTCTGAGACAAAAGGTACCAGGTCCAAGTTAAGGCGTTAGCGGTAGTTTCGTGTCCCGCGGCAAAGGTAATGAGGACTTCATCTCTGATTTGAGAGTCGGTCATGGGGGAACCGTCGATATCCTTCGCCGCCAAGAGCATAGACATAAGATCGCCCCTGTCCTCACTGGATCCACGTCTCTCCTTGATCAGATTATTTACGAAAACATCCACCCGCTCCGTGGCCTTGACGTACTTACTGTTGGTCGGGAGGACACCCAGGATCTTTGCGAGAGGACTGGAGAGCCTGTTGAAATATTCTATCGTTATCGAAAGATCCTCGGACAGAGTCTTCGATTCTGACTCAACGTCCTTGTCGAAGAGGCACTTCGTGATTATAGCCATCGTCAGTCTGGTCATTTCGCCGTGGATGTCTAGGACGCTCCCATCCTTCCACCTTTCCGTGAGACGCTCCTCATAGTGGACGATAGCCTTTGCGTACTCCTTTATCCTGTCGTGGTGAAACGCGGGCTGGATCAAGCGTCGTTGCCTGTGGTGAAAATCTCCTTCACTCGTGAGCAGTCCTTCGCCGAACACCTTCTGCGTATTTTGAAGGTATCGTCCCTTGATAAAGTCGCGTTGCTTTGATACAAGGATCTCCTGTATCAAGGATGGACTCGTCGCGAGGTAGAAATTACCTACGCCTAACTTCAGGTGGACGATGTCGTCGTACTTCCTAATTTTGTCGAGGTTTCCGATCAGGAAAGCACCCACAGGGAGCGCCGTCATCGTAGGGACCTTCTTTCCCTGAACAGTCTTTTGAGAAGCCTCCGTCTTGGAGCCTACTCCGGTAGCAGAATGAAAGCTGTCCACCATTGCTAACTCCTCCTTGTTTTCACAGTGAGCAACCCCCTTGTAAACAGCTCAAGCGACTGCTTCTTCAACAGAGCCCAGTCGAAATCAAAGGATGTCGTCGCCCAGTCGAAGGATAACCCATCGACCATTCCGACGATTATGCAGGCCGTCGTGTCCGGGTCAATTTCACTTCGAAACTCGCCGCTGTCGACCCCTTCCTTGACGATCTTGAATACGAAATCGCGGTACGCCCTAAGCTGATTGTCCCGGGCCCGCTGAAGAGATTTGATCCTCGGCGCAATAACCCCGAACTCAAGGCTCATCCTGCATTCTTCCTTCGATACTCCCACCATTGACGTGAAGACGATTTCTCCAGCTTTCTCCAGCTTCGTCCTTGCAGAATCCGAAGGTCCAAACGTGGATTTTAATTCGCTCACTGAAGATTCTACATGTTTGTCCCTCAACGCGAGGAACAGGTCCTCCTTGCTCTGGAAATGCTCGTAAATTCCACCCTTGCTGAGCCCGCTCTGCTTCACGATTTCGTCCATTGAGGTGTCGTAGTACCCCTTCTTTGAAAACAGCACTTCGGCAGCTTCCAGTATTTTGTCCCGAGTTTCGAGTCTGTACTCTTCAGTAACTTTCGGAGGCATGAATCGTACAGACCGACTAGTCGGTTTTATAAATATTCCGACCGTTCAGTCGGTTTAGCTTAAGTCAAGACCCCTGCCTCAGTACAGCGATGAAAGTTTTCAAACTCTTCAGCATGGTAGTAGGACTTGTCATGACTGAATTCGTTTACGGGTTAGTTATTTCCAACGCTCCCTGGGTGTGGTGGAGCATTCTTTTCGTTTCGATTGCAGCCTGTGGAGATATGCTCTTGGGAATAAAGACCGTCAGACAATTCGTGTACGATTATCAACACGGCGAAAGCTTGGTCTAAAAGGATAGAACCCTAGTACCGGAGTACCGTTAGGTCGCAGGCCCTCAGTTGGAATCTTTCCTTTTCTGAGGCTCTGTGGCGACGTAGCCGGTATTTTTTAACTCATTTTTTCCTTTCCTTTCCTTCTCCCATCATCCCCGCCCTAATCACGGAATGTGAAGAAGCTAGGATCCAGCTCTTTTCTGTCGGTCCAGGCTTATTATTAACATTCTGCTTGGAAGTTAATAACGACCAGATAAGTTCGATCGGTCCAAATGTCACACACGTACGAATTTACTAGTAGTGGGGGGTCACCCTCTCTCCCTCTCCTCCTCTCTATTAGTGTGTGCGCGCCGGAAAATCCCTTGGGTCTAAGACACTTGAGCCCTTGGGGGACCGCGAGTTCGTTGGTCACCGAGTCTGAATATCCCGAACCAAAAGATAGGCTGAGTTATCGAGCCATGGAAAGGGTTGCTACTTGACTCAACTACGGTCGAGCTTCGAATACTCGATTGAATGGAGTCTCTGCGCTCTTCCTTACAGTTCTGAAACCGCCTGCTTGGATTACTTCCTTGAGTTTAGCATCACTAGCCTGAGCTCCAAGGGCCAACCCTTCTTCCTGAGACAGCGAGGATGGGACGCAAAGCATGGAAGAAGCGTTGTAGAAAATTCTTCCCACAGGATTCATGTTATCCTGAACAGTCTCTTTTGCATAAGGTTCAACGATCATCCAAGTGCCATCTGGTTTCAATGACTGGCGCACGTGCCTTGCGGCACCCACAGGATCACCCATGTCATGGAGGCAGTCAAAGAAAGTGACAAGATCAAAATCCTTTCCTTGGTAGTCCTTTGCCGATGCCACTTCAAAGTCTATGTTGGCGGTTGCTCCTTCCGTTACAGCATCGTTTCTCGCCATCTCAATCGATTCCATGTGATTATCGTAACCCAGAAAGTTGGATTTCGGAAAAGCTTTCGCCATTATGATTGTCGATGCGCCTAAACCACAACCGACGTCAGCAACTTTCGCGCCCGCTTGCAATTTTGGCACAACCCCTTCCAGACTGGGAAGCCACGAGCCGACAAGATTTCCAATATAGTTGGGCTTGAAAAATTTCTTCGTTCCAGAAAATAGATCCACTTGGTGCTCACCCCATCCGAAGCCCTTCCCTGATCGAAAGGCGTCAGCGAGTTTTCGTTCGTCTTTGTACATTGCACTTACAATATAGTAAGCTCCAGGAATGTACAGAGGATTGTTTTCATTTGTAAAGGCAAAGGACTGTTCAGGGCTCATCGAATATTTTCCGGAGGAAGGGTCATAGTTAACATATCCAGATGCAGCCTGCCCCGCACACCATTCTCGAACATACCTCTCACTGGTGCCAGTCTTTTCGGCCAGTTCCTTTGGAGCAATTGCTCCATAGGCGGATAGGGCTTTGTACAAACCAAGTTGTTCTCCAATCAATATATTCGGGCCAGTTGCAGACGCACCTAGTTCAGTGACGAATTTCCCAATCAGCTCATTGAGCTTGTCCGGATTCACTGACATTACTTTCTACTGATTCCTGTGGGATTTGGGACACGATTAAAAGCATTTGGGCGCATTGTCAAAGGCAAGGTACTTAATGTTATCAGGATCAAATCATCCTGTTTGATGACTTGTAGTCTCGGTTTAGCTGGTTCATTTTCATGGAACAGATTATCGTTTATACACCAATGACAACAATTAAATTGGGAACACCGCTATGATGATAATTTCGATACTTACCAGGAGACTGAAGAGAGGCAAAACGTACGAGGATTTTCGAAAGGCGTGGTATCATACAGTCGGTTTTGGAGCTCCTGTCAAGCTTTACAGCGCGATTAACGCATTTGACCAGCGAGAAATAATCGTGGTCGCTCTGGGGGAGATAGGACCTGAGCAAGATCCCATGAAGATACTCCGAACCGACGTTAAGGAAAGACTGGAGCACCCTCTTGAGGCTGTCATCGAACCAGAAATAGGGCGTACCTTTGGAATCGTGGTGTCAGAAGATGATTTTTCACCTTCCGGTGAAATAGAGTATAAACCAGCTTCCATAAATGGAAAGAAAACTGATTTTGTAGAAATTGCCCAGGGTCTGGCATTAGCACAAAAATTGTTCACCAAGGCAGCAGCAGAACGAGAAAAGGCAAAGAAGCTTCAGATCAAACTCAAAAAAAGGGGATGATTGAAAACTGTTGGGTTCCGATTGCGATTAGATGTTGCCTAACAGAATATTTCTTTAGATCCTTTCTTAGGAATATTCTTACAGATTGAAGTTAATACAGTGGGACCTATTCGAACAGAGATAAGCGTGCCTAACACGCGCTGATAGAGGAATTGAAATGACCGCCGTCAGTCAGCTGGAACTGAACAGGGACGAATTTTCCAAACGGAGTCCGGAGGATCTAGCCAAGATTATCAACGAGCTAGCCGGTGGGAAATCAAATATCAGAATGGTTGTTCCGGGGGTACGCATCACGATTGGAAACAAACTATTCGAAGCGGCCGGCGAAGTCAGCTTTAACATTCTAAAAAACAGCACGGACGGAAATGCAGGGTACCCAGTGGAAACAAGAGAAGAGACCGGCAACCCACCACTGATGAAACAATTCGGCACAGTTCGCGTCCTCGGAGGAGACGTGAGTGTCCTCAGGGTCAATGTGGAGGGAAGACGACTAGATCTGGACATTGAGGATAAACAGTTCATAAAAAGAGTGATCAAGCTGGGCAGGAAAATTTTATCCGTGAAAACTCCGAAGCAGGAAATGGCCACGGAGAAGGAAAAGAAAAAAGCTAGCTTGTTAAAATCTGTCAGGACGATCGCCGACACTTGTAAAAAACTAGGACTTACCGTGACAGTTTCCTATAATGGACGGCGCATCGCGACCATTGGAGCAGACGCCAATCCTACCTTGCTGCATTTTGTTACCAAGACCCGTGCGCTTGCCATCAACAGTATTCCAGCTGCGATAGAGCTGCTGCTTTGAGCTAGCGTCCTATTTTTTCTTGGAAGTTAGACGCGAGGAAAAACATCTACATGCACAAGCAGGAGTTCACTAAATTACTCAAAGTTACTTTCACAAAGTGGCCGAGTCCGAATCTCTTGGGCATACGTCCTATGGTACAATCCTCTATCGAACCTATAGGTAAGCAATTGCATAGACTAACCTACATGGTTAACTTTACCGCCAATTCGACCGTAAGATTGCTTCTAGTGCTCGCCGCAATGGGGGTCATTTTTTTGACAGCTTTTGACTCGGTTGCAATCCAAACTTCTTCTTCATCAACTCCTAGTTTCAAAATCCCGACCAAAACGGTAACAAAGACCGTGACAACCACGGTTACGACTTCTTGTTCTTCAATTACTGGCCCGGCTGGCCGTGTTTATTGCGGCCCACTCTTCGAGCTACTGAGCTACAGTATTGTTGCGCACAGCAACAGGGCGAGTGTCAAGTTTCTTATCATGTACACAGAAACTGAAATCAATAGTGCACAGTTCTACGATCAATCAGCAACCTACAACTTGACTTGCAGCAGTTCTTCGACCAAAGGTACTGTTTTCGATCAGGGACAAGTGGTGACGTGTAGCGGATCCCGCTTCTCTCCCCCGATCACAACTTCTGACTATAGCTATGGCATGGCGATAAGTGCCAACAACCCGGGTGATACGGAGCTCTTCTTAACGCAGTCTTGGAGTGCGAGCTTTCTTACCGTGACGCCCTAATAATCCTCGCTTAAGGAGGGAATGCGATCAACGCAGCGATACCAATACGGCGATGGTGCTCTATGGAGCAGACCCAGTTTTTATAGCGCACACGTAAAGACGAGAAGGCTATATACCACGGTTAAAGCTAGTAGTCATGTGAAAAAGAATCGAATATCGGTTGGGATAACATTAGCGTCCGCGTTCTTCGTCGCATTCTTGGTGGTTTCAATGTCGCTGACGACATCAGTGGCAACAACGTCAGCTAAACCAGAAGGATGTTTCCAGTTCACGATCAATGGTCAACCCATTGACACACCTTATTGCAACTCAAAAGCTAATGATATTACTATAGTGTTCAAGCCGAGTCCGAACTGTTATATTTCGTCCTCGACCTTAGCCCAGAGTTGTCCCAAAGATGCTAACAACATCGACGTAGTTTGGGGCATGTCTGCGACCGGAACCGCTACGATATTAAGATGCGTATGGACGCACGGAAAGACAATTCTCTCGACCCCATGCGTCGTACTGACAAGTCCATCTTTAATTCAATTTGAGTTCTCTGGACTGGTCATCAAAGTCTTTTGGACGTTAAATGGGAAACGAATCGGCCCCGTCATCGTACCACCGACAATTGCGAATGATGTCGAATTTTCACTGGCTCGCTGACCTTTTACACGCGATGTCAGGAACTTGTCTCGGGAGACCCCTTCCCTCATCTCTTTGTTTGTGTAATTTCCAATAATGATGTTTTTCGGACAAATGGGCCTCATGTCGCTGGTTTTGCAGGCCAAGGATCCGGATCGATCAATTATTTGTTACTCAAGAATTCAGTAACCTCGAAGGTCTCCGCCTAATTTTTCATTACGAATTAATTGATTTCGCAAGTATTCGTCTTCGCTAAGTCACTGTAACTGAGGTTATCTGGGCTGTGAAATTATAGGCGATCGCCGTAGGTGTGCCCGATGAGCTTATGACGGTGCCTGAGCCTACAGCATTAATGTAGGTTATCAGCGGATAGGTCGATCCACTTGGTGTCCCCACGGAGAAATTACTACCTGAAGTCAGAGTGATACTGGCGCCGTTGCATCCCGGAATCGTCTCTGGGAGAGAGCTTGGAGCGTAGTTATTCACTGTGAACGTGGTCGGGCCTAATGTCACACTTGAGGTTCCGGTGCTGCGGAAGTAGGACGATGATGCGTATGTCAAAATCTTCTGTCCGAATGCTAACTCTGTCTCCCAAGGAGAGAAGTATTTTTGAAAAAACGTACTGGCTGAGGTGCCCGTGAAGTCGTGCCCTGCAAGATCTAGCGCAACGACGGTTCCGTCTTTGAGAAGCCACACGGTTGTTGAATAGGTCTGACTCGGCAGTATGTCGATGACGTTGACTTCGTATGTGGTCGAGTTCACGCTAACAACGCTATAGCTGGCAGTGAAGTTAGAGACTATTCCATTCACTGTTCCTCGGAAGGTCTGAGTTACGTTTGAGTAAGCATTTAATAGCGGTATGATGACGCTCGCGGGCTGGGTCGAAGATGCAGTAGTAGTGCAAGATGTAGTCGAAGACAGTGCGCTCGTGCTTAAAGATGTCGAACTGCTCGTCGCAGGGCTCGTAAGAATGGTACTCGAAGTGGAACTCGTCGTCGACGTCGAACTGCTGCTGGTTACCGGAGTGCTAGCCATGATTGAAGTTGAGGAGGAAGAGGACGTCGTGATGGACGATTGGCTCGAAGAGATGGAGGAACTGGACAATGTGGTAAATGGAGGAGAGGTCGAAGATGTTGAAGAGGTGGGAGAGCTGGACGAACGGGGTGTTGCAAGAACCAGAGCAGCGCCGGAAACTAACGCGATGAGGACAATAACGACAACAACTATTACTAAACGTGCGATTGCTTTTCTTCTTTGCGTAGTATTTTTCAACTCTATAATTTTTCAGTCAAAGATAAGGTAACTTAAGTCATGTGGACGATTCTCAACAATGAGAATTACAATATTGATCCTCTTGCTATCTCAGATTGGTTCAGTTCCTCATCTTCCCTGAGCCCGATCTTGTACCATACATGATATCGAAGATCAATTCAGACAGTCCAAGGAGATTGCACTCTCTACGGAGACGGAAGGTTTCGATGATTAACTTCTTCAGCTCTTGCTCAACTACTTCGGATGTTGGTCCTAAGAAGGATTCCAGAGCTTCCTGAAAAGCTTCTGGTTTTTTGGGAATTTCTTCTTTCGATACTCCAAAGACCTTTCAGCTATTTGGTACAAGTTTAGAGCAGGACAGATTTCAAGATCCGACAAAGATTGATCTATACATTGAACAATTATTTCCGCCATTGACTCCCGAGGAGCTTCTGACGACTCTTTCATCCGCCCCCATGTCCGGGATGCCCTCGCGGGACGGCAGCTAATCAAGATCACGGTTGAATGATCGGAATAGAATGTTCATGCTGGGAATCGAATATTAACTCGGCGTGAATTGTGGCATCTAATATGACAAATCTCCGAACCTAAACCCTAACAGTAGTTCGGAATAAAGAGAGGCTGTCGCCACAGCCGTACACTAATTTGTCTGACTGCATTTGACTGACCCGCAATTTGCGCACTGAAAGATCGGAGAAAAGACTAGAAAATCATTTTTTTCCCTTCTGTTTAGAGAGCTCGGCCGCCCACTTTTCAAGAACATTGGTCGGGACCATTCTTAGGGCCTCTCTAGTTTCAAATCCCGTTCCATACGTCATTATCACGTCAATTTTTTTCTCCCGATTGTGATACACATCTTCTAGCCCCTTCATTAGCCCCTCTAGATCTCCCCTTATTTTCTGAAAGTTTGCAGCTGGAATTTCGTGGTCCAGTGCTTCTATGTCTGCGATCATTTGGTTCGCATAAGGCGCGGCTGACTCATCATTTTCACTCAAAGTACCCGAATACCATCCTTTCTGAACTGCTGTTAGATGCCGGATACTGTTAAGGTAATCGCCCGTACAAATCCCTGTTTCAAAATTGCATCTCTTCGACTTCTCATACTCCCGTGATCCTCAAGGGCGGGCGATTGCACAAGAAAAACGCTGATAGGGAAAATGTTGGATTTCATCCTAGACTGGCGACGAGATCGCCTTGGAACAGCGTCTAAATCGAATCGTTTCGTGCCCATAAGCATCGCTGTCGCGCATTGCACTAACTAGTCCTATTTCAATCAGGCGATCCAGCATTCGATGACATTCTTGTGTTGGGATGTCTTCTTGCGAACTAATCTCGTCGATCGACTTTGCGGTCGACGAAATAGAGGAAAGTATCCTGAGCTCTATCGGCGCCTCCTCGGAAAATCTGTGAAGCGGCCCGGTAATCTTTTGATCGCTCAAAAATCTAGTTGCCTCCTTCTCTTGCTATCTAAAGATCTCTGATGACTCATCTTGGATTTAACTTGACAAGACGATTATCAACTCTGAGATTAAAGAAGAGCGGAAGTCTCCTAGAAAACGGGGGAGCGCACTAGAACAGATTAATCACTCTTTTTCTTCTTTGATCGTTCAATTTCTATAGCTATGTAGCTTCGAGGGGGAGAGTAGGCTTCGCTTCTCGAAAGAGAAAAACTTAGCACAGTCTGTCTTACACTATGTATTACATGCCTACAATAACAGTGCGAATTTCTGAGGAAGAAAAGAGGAAACTTCTCGAACGTGGAGAGCTTTCGAAATCCGTACGAGAGGCAGTGAAACTCTCAACTCTGATAAGACTCGCAAACTGTTAGCAAGACTTGACGAGCTTCAAAAAAGGAACCCAGTCCAAACAACGACCTCCAAAGAAGTGAGCTTGATAAACGAGGACAGAAAACGGGATTGAGGGTTGTTGACAGCAGCTACCTAGCGGAGGGACTGCTCAAAAGAAAGGAACTTTTCGAAGGGGATCTTCTCGTTACACTGGATCTAGCGATGTACGAAGTTGCAAACTCTGTCTGGAAGCATGAGTTCTTACTCAAGGATATTCAGGGTAGTTTTGAATACCTTTCAATTCTTCGGGACCTGGTAGAGTCAGGAAAGATACAGTCATTACATGTTAGCAAAGACGCTTTGAAAACGGCTTATTCTATTGCTGCCGAGAACAAGCATTCTATATATGACGCATTGTTCGTATCACTGGCTTTGGAATTGAATTCGGAACTTTCGACCTTTGATAGACATCAAAGGGAACTTTTCAAGAGGGCGAGGGTCAGCAAGAGCTAACTAACTCTTTTCACCAAAAAATCACAAATGTTTGCTAAAATCCGTCCATGCGATAAATTTCCCAAAATCCAGAGAAATCGGTCCCGCGGAGCGCATCACAATTTTCTTTGTGGCCACTTATTGCTCATCATCTAATCGTGCAGGTTCGCTCTCTCGTAGTTCCTCTTCTTTTTACTCTGGCTTCAAAAACCCGAGTTGAATTGCTACACCAAGTTCATCGGGCACGCCCCAGTGCTCAGTCATCATTCCATCTTTGAATCTGATAATGTCAATCGCATCCACACTTATCTTTCTTCCCGTTGGTGGCCGGCCCATGAACGAACCAAGATTTGTTCCTCTGGCAGTAAGACGCACCCAAACCTTATCCTCTACTCCGATCAATTCCTCTATTGTGAATGCGAAATCGGGAAATGCTTCCTTCAATGATTGGATTACTTCTTTCACTCCTTCCCTGCCATCTCTGTGATCCCTTTGATGTTCTTTCTGATCAATCGCAACGAGTTCATCCACAATAGAGAAATTCCCTTTGTTGAACCCTTCTTCTAATAGCCGTCGGACCAAGTTTTCGTTTCTTTGTTTGGTTTCTTTATTCAGGTATCCTAGCTGACTTGACATTCATCATCAAGAAACAGTGCACAATGTTGTTACTCTTAATGGTATGTTGAACTCGATTCCGCATTTTGGAAACTCTAAAGAACAATGAAATATACTTGACTATTCCAGAACGAAGGAAGTTATCCCAGGCCATGGATAGTTTGGACATGAGGATATTGAGGGAACTGATAAAAAATAATGTCATGCCTTTTCCTTCTCCTGCTCTGCGCAAATCTTTCCGTACTATCGGAAGGAACCTCCATGTCGATCAGGGTACGGTCAGAAACAGAATTAGAAAGTTTAGGCAAAGCGGACTATTGAAGGAGTTCTATCTAGGATTAAATCCATCATTGTTTGGCTTGAAGATAGGCGCCGTGTTCTTTGATGTTCGTCCGCAATCTGAAAAAGAGAGTCTCAAGGAAACGATTGCTTCGATGGATGGAGTGCTCCTCGTCTGTGACTATATGGGACCAAAACTCAGCACAGTGTTCTGTTACCAAGACCAGGACGGCATGAAAAAATTCACCCGCCAGATTACGAGAATGGCAAACTCCGAAGAGGTCATATCCCTTAACAAACCATTCTTGCCCTGCGATAAGCTGGAGCTTACTCCGGTGGATTGGCGAATTATAAGTAGCTTACAACACGGAGACCCATGGAAGAAACCATTCGGTATTGTTGCGAAAGAAACGGGTCTCTCCACAAAGACCGTGAAGAAAAGAGTTCAGAGCTTGGTTGAAGAAGGTGCGATCTATCTTCTTGCTATGATGAACCTCGGGTCATTTGAAGGGTTCGTCCCTGCTGATTTGAACGTCTTCTACAAGTCTCCAGAGGCAAGGGAAAAAGTGGTCGATGGCTTGAAGGAATATCTTGGGGAGATGTTGGTTTTTGCGGATATTGAAGATAGACTTCACAGCTATTTTGCCCTCGCCGTTCCAAGCATTTCAAGAATCAGGGAAATCGAAAGCTATGCAAGAAACTACGACGGAGTAAGTGGTGCACGTCTCGAAGTGCTTCATGATATTTTATCGGTCAGAAGATTCTATGACGTGCAGACAAAAGCTAATGTCGAGCTTCCGAAGGTCGCAGATACTATTCGGCAATAACTACCTTCGAAATATTTTATCGATCAGAATGCGAAACGCTCTAAATCCAGAGAGATCGCACGTGCCGAGCATATCACACACGAACGAATTTACTAGGTGTGTGAAACACTCGGCACCTCGTCATCCTTCACATAGGCATCTTGCAGAAATTCGAAGAGCTGATGTGATTTCGGATTAAAGGCGTTTGGGTCCAAAAACCTGTTCCCGGACAGAGTCAACGTAATTTAAACCATTCAGTGTTTTTTTGAAATTAGGGAGGGTAAGAGGGAGGAAGCTTTGAGTTTTCTCCCTCCTCCTTATGGATCACAGTCAGAACTCTGATTTTCAGCTTTCGACGATTCGTACCGGGCTATTGCTGCGATCAACCCAAAAGATCCGAACATGCGAACTCGTTACGATGGCAGGTGGATCGACTGTGGGTGATGATGCGCCACCGGTACGACCACCAAATACAAGGGGTCTTGCTCCCGGAACGGAGGCCCTAGTTTGGAGCAAGAATGTTGATCCCGCTGAAACAATCAGTAGGGCAATGATTAAGGTAATTATGATGACACTTGCCGATGTTGATCTTCTTCTTTCGCCTATTTTGAATTCCAATTTTTTTCACCTCCCAAGACTACGTTGGGAAACGAAAAATAGTTGGGCATTTTACTCCCGGAAAAGTCATTTTTCTCGCTGAAGACAGGTCAGGAGAGGGATTTTTTGACACCAAATCAGTCTAGAAAGACGATTTTGCCTGTTTGAAAAATCAATTGAGAATTTTTCATTCTTCCTGAGTGAAATGAAGCAAATTATCACCGTATCTGATTTCTCAGTTCGTGAATTGCAGAGTTCTGAACAAATAGAGTATACAGACGATAGAGCAGAAGAATTCCTAAGAAGAGAGTCCGTCAACTTCCTACGGGGGCACCTGGAATAATCATGATTAGCCGGGGAAAGATCCTCGAGCCATAAAGAGAGAATCAGATCAGGCAGCCCACTTTCACACAATACGAAGCGAAATCGTTGGAAAAAATACGTAGTTTAAATACAGCTTCTTCTTTTCGGTACAAAGGTCGAAAAGACATTGAGCAACATGGGCGATAAAGCAGACATAATTCTAGTTAATGGCCGCTTCGCGACTCTTGATAGTCGAAGTACGTTTCAGTCCGCGATCGCCATAAGCAACGGTCGACTCGCCGCAATCGGAACCAATCGCGAAGTACTGGACTACCGGAAAGACCGGACTATACCTGCCGCGACTCCTTGACTGATATTGCGCTCAGCAACGAAAACCCCTCGGATTTAGGGCATTTTCACCGCACAGTTCCTCTACGACTATTCTCACAGTTCGGTGATGGCCGTGGACATTTCATGCTAGCCTTCCCTGCGTCTCAAACCTCTATATCGATAGTCGATACATATCAGCAGAAACAATAAATGGTAAATGTCCGGCTCCAACGGAGCTGCAAATGAAAAACGTTGTCTCTACTAGAATCCTT
Organism: Nitrososphaerales archaeon; assembly: GCA_030037995.1. Lineage (GTDB taxonomy): Archaea > Thermoproteota > Nitrososphaeria > Nitrososphaerales > CADDZS01 > DATLTL01. The sequence continues at coordinate 15,567 of JASHPQ010000067.1, forward strand.
TCTTTCGTCGTTGTATCTCTGTTTCTCTTGAGTGGCGTTTTTGCAACCGCTGTTTATGCAAGCGGGCGGAATAGCCCGGCTCAGTTTACTGCTCCTCCGGTATTATCTTCTGACCTTCCAAGCACTCCTACCTCCTCTGGTTTGCTCCACCGGGCGGAGCCGATGTACGTGATAAATTCAAACCCACTATGCTGCAATGCCATGCCAAATACTCCATCGCTCATTCGGGAATTTTACAACTCTACATCTCTACTTTCACAGGGAATCACTGGGAAGGGAGTAACAATTGCGATCGTGGACGCGTTTGGAGATCCCAACATCCAGAGCGAGCTTCAAACGTTTGATCAAACTTTCGGACTTCCCGCCCCGCCGTCGTTCAACGTAATGTGCGTTGACGGACCCTGCAATTACGCCTCGGGAATCGTTGAAGGATGGTCGCCAGAGATAGCTATAGACGTAGAGTGGTCTCACGCGATGGCACCTGGCGCCAACATCAACCTCTACATCGGCTCTAGCAACTACTTCTACGCTCTCTACGACGCCGATCTCGCTGCAGTCGAGGGTGCAAGCGGAACGTCTCCCAGCGGAACGGGGTTGGGGACACCCGGCGTCTATACTAACAACGTGATCTCGAACAGTTGGGGCGCACCTGAAAATGACTACACCGCCTCCCAGTCCTGCATCCTTGTACCGTGCATTAGTTCTGGGTATCCCTGGATCGATCAGGTGTTTCAGGAGGCTGCTAGAAAAGGAATTTCGGTCTTTGCAAGCTCAGGTGATGATGGAGCTTTCGATCAGGCAGGATACTACCAGACTCTCCCATACGGCGGTATTGAATCACCGTCAGACGACCCGTTTGTCACCGCGGTCGGGGGAACATCTGCCTACCCTAGTACCACTACGGGTTCTTACGGTTTCGTGGTAAATGGTTCCGTCCCGGGAGGATCACCCTTCACACCTGTGGGGAAGACGACCGTGAGTGAGACCTATGGTTACGAGACCGCCTGGAGCTGGCTAAATGACTACGCGCAGAGACCGGGCTACGCTTCAGCTACGGGTGGTGGATTTAGCTCACTGTTTGGCCAGCCTGCCTATCAGGTTGGGCCAGGTATTCCGGATTCCGGAGTTAGGGCAGTTCCCGACGTAGCATGGGATGCGGATCCACACACCGGCGTGATGATTTATGGCAACAACGGAGGCGTCATCGGTTGGTACGAGTTCGGCGGCACGAGTCTCGGCTCACCGAGCTGGGCTGGAGTCACGGCTCTCCTCGACCAGGAAGTTGGTCACGGCCTCGGCTCTCTCAATCCCATATTTTATTCCATATTGAACAATCCTGCCGAGTACTCCAAGGCGTTCCATCAGGTTAATTATGGAAATAACAACGGGTACAGCGCTCAGGCGGGATGGAATCCCGACACCGGTATCGGCACTCCTAACGTCGGCGAGCTCGCGGATGTCATCAGCTCGATCGTGGCGAGCCAATCTGTCACGGTCACTCTCAAGAATAATCTCCAGCAGTTGCCCATCCAGCCTGAGGTGCCGACACCCGCATACGCCTATGGTCAGAGCGTGACCCTTCAAGCTACGATAAACGGAGGAATGAAAGTCTCTGGTCCAGTTCTCGTCAACATTACTTCCCAGAATGGTGTCCTGCTCGCGACGAACTTGCCGCTGACCTGGGACGGCGCGTCCTTGAGTTATATCGGATCCTACACGATAAAGCAGAGCGACCCTGCGGGCGAGTGGTCTGCCGACGTTCTCGCGGTTAACAACAAAGAGTCAGGTATGGGTTACAACGAGTTTGAGGTCGGCGACGGGTTGAACATTTACAGCCCTGTCTATAACGGACCCGGAACCAACCTCTATACTGTGGGTCAGACCATTCCGCTGGCGGTGCAGGTAGAAAATCCGGCTAACACGGCATACGTGGGTACCGGACACTACAAAGCGACCTTCTATCTAAACACGCTGGGTGGCCAGTTTATCGCGAGCGTCCCTCTAACATACAACGCTACCGCAGAGCTGTGGGAGGGCGCCTACACTATTCCAAAGAACGTACCACAGGGTTCGTGGGTCGTTGCATACAGCGGAATCGACGGTAACGGCAACTGGGCCGTAATTTCGTACAGCTGGGTCATCGCCGGTATCTTCATCTGGCCCTACACTGATTCTTACTTTTACGTCCAGGGGCAGACCATGCAAATTTACGCAATAACCAGCTCGGTGACGGGCACAATGAAAAGCACTTTGAGCTACGATGGATTGACGATCCGAACCGTCTACATGACATACGACGCTACGTCCGGCCTCTGGCAGGGAAGCACGACTCTGCCGTCGAGCGGACCGACCGGATTCTACACTCTCACCACATACGGGAACGACGGTATGGGCGACTACGGCAGCAACTCCGAAGTGATCTCCGTTCAGAGCGCGCTCTCGGTTTCGCTTTCCATTTCAAAGAAAGTCATTCCCTCCACAAACGGAATAACTGACTTTACCGTCACGATCAAGAACGTAAAAGGGATCCCGGTGACGGTGGGCACTGTGATGGCAAGAATAAACTACACCTATCCCAACGGAACCTCGGTTCTCACAATGCGCGTCGCTCTCGTTTACAACGCGGCTCAAAGCGCCTGGCTCGGCAGCTTCAATACAAACTTGGCAACGGGACTCGAATCCGGCAAGTACATCGTAGTGATAAATGCCTTCGATCCCTTCAAGGATTACGGTCAGGCTAGTGGAGAATTCATCATCAAGTAAGACTTCTTTCTAGTCTACCAGCCGGTAGTGTCCTCAGCCGGCTGGACTTTTTTTCCAACCCGACATTCACAACAGTTATGATACGGTTTAGTCGTTTCTGTCAGAGGAAAGATGTAATGCGCTCCAAGAATTGCGTTTGAGTGGCCGTGTAAGCAAGAACCAGATGGATGAGCTCAAAAGAATAAAGGAGGAAAAAATAGATCGTTCGTCGGCCCGATTCTCTGCAGGGTACGTTGCGTAAATTAAGGCATTTGCAGGTTTTAGAGCATAAATCCCAAGGGATCGATCGCTCATCCATACTTCTTTATTTCCGATCCAAATTACCGACAACGGAAGACTCGGAATCTGTCTACATTATCTAGGGCAGATGAAAGGAAGAAAGCAGTGTATGGTGCAACGCCGGGCAGACAATCTGCGAAAAAAGTTGTGATGGCATAGATTTATCTCCACCCAATCAAGGCAGGTGAGAAAAAAGAAGATCGACATAGCTTTTGGTCTCAACCGGGGTCCCTTCACTGGATAACTTACTAGGTAGCGATGGCTATCCAGACCGATCGGCAGTTTTAGTCGAGGGCCCTCCCGGAATCGGCAAGGAAGCGTTGTGCTACTGGTTTGTAAGATCTGGATTAATTCAGGGCGATTACTGTCTTTACGCGACGCATCGTCCCGTCTCAGACGTCTTGAGGGACATGAAAGGTGTTGGAGTCAGTACAGAACGCGTTCCCGATTGGATAGCCAGTTCCGGTTCAAGCATTCGACTGGATCTAAGAGATCCCACCTCGATATCTGTCAACATAAAGCAAGCAGCGCACCAAAACAAAGATCGCCGAGTCAGGATTGCAACTGATGTACTCTCGCCCTTGCTCGTTCTGAACTCAGTAGAATCGATGTACAACTACTGGTCTCAGCTACTGTCCGACCTGAAGCAGCAAGACTGTGTTACGTTTGCCCTAGCAGAAGAAGGCATGCACGTTCCGAATGTTCTGACGACGATGGAGCAAATCTTCGATGGCGTGATCGAGATGAGGCTCTATGAAGAAGGGCTATCGATCACTCCGCTCTTTCGCGTGAAGAAGATGCTGGGTCTTCCGCCACTGCACGGCTACTTTCGCTTCTCGATTTCATCTTCGGGAATGGAGGTCACATCCTATGCAACTGGCAAGTGAAATCATCAATATCGCAGAGGATGTGGCTGGCGTCATAGCCATAGTAATTTTTGGCTTTGCAGCTTTTAGGGCCTTTACTATAGGGAGGGCCCTGGTGAACAGAGTCTACCGCAATCGGGCATATTTTATGGGGGTGTTCGCACTCATCGTGATTTTCAGCCTCCTTCCCATCTCAGCCACGAGCGGCGATATATATTTCCCATTTCTATTTGTTTTCTTTATCATGGTCGACAGCACAATTCTGGTCGCACTCGACACGGATTTCTTCCACAGAAATACGCTCCGGTGGAGGCGGATCAGATTAGTTGTCTACGCCTTGTTCGTCGGTTTCTTGACTTACACGTTTTTGCCCAGCAACGTGACGAACACTTTGCCCGGATTTGTTTTCGATGTTGTAGTTGCCATCTTTGTGTTCGTTTTCGTGTATACAACCGCGACAGCTGTCATAAGCGCGCGAAGAACTCCAGATAAACCCTTGAGGCGATTCATAGCGCTTGCGGGCCTCTTCTTATTTGGTCTTCTAGTCAACACGGTGGTCTTCGTTTTCGTTTCCGAAGTGTTCACCGCCTTCCTTTTCATCATATTCGCATACATTACTTATCGCATGGCGATGTCGTTGTCTCCAGTGGGTAAAGTCAAGAAAGAGGCAGTGTAGATAGATCTGATTTCGAGGTGGGTTTGAACACCTTAAACAAAAGAGCCATTCGGGTTATAGTGATCCTGATGCGCGACAATGAAAGTAAAAGATCAACCCAGTTCTGGTTCGATGTATCTCAAAATTATGTTCTTCAGCCAAACGTGAACGAGTACGCTCTAACTCCCCGGGTCGTTCGGACCCAAGACCATATGTAAATTGCGAGCACGAAACCGAAATATGATTTCGTCGCCAGAACGTCTTCGCCAATGTAGATTACATTATGCTGCCAATACATTTCATCCTTCGATCTTGTTGCTGTCTCTTCAAGTATAGTCACAGGAACACCTAGG
>JASHPQ010000068.1 GCA_030037995.1 Nitrososphaerales archaeon
GAGAGGGTTTGAAATCCGGCTTTCTCCGCGATGGCGACAGATTTTCAAGAGATAATCGCTGGATTTTTGGATTCCATATTCTCAACGCAATTTAAAGAGTGAAAGAAGTGACAGTAGGGAGTAAAGTAATGAACAAGACGCTCACGGCAGTCGAAGGGCTCAGTGTCGGCCACGCCGAAGATAAGGCGGGGACGGGATGCACGGTAATTTTGCTCGAACCGATGGCAGAGGCGGCCTACGAAGCCAGGGGAGGTTATCCCACGACGTTCGACACCGATGGTATCGACGTTGGAAAGCGATTTTTGAAAAGGCACGCGGTGTTTCTCGCCGGCGGTGACGTCTACGGCCTGGACTGTCCCTCAGGAATTCGAAAATATCTTTTGGAGCGCGGGCTGGTCTCGATGGAAGCTGGGGGCCGGATGCCGCTCATCGTAGGAGCGACCATCTACGACATGTGGAGGGCGGACATTCGAAACGTGAGCTACCCCGAGCTTGCTTACCGTGCGTGTCAGCACGCCTCAAGGGAACCGGTGGCCGAGGGAAATGTTGGAGGAGGGACCGGCGGCAGCGCCGGAGGTTTTGCGGGACACGACAGGGCGGGGAAGGGAGGCACCGGGTCTTACTCCATGTCGCTGTTCGGTGGGATCTGCGTAGGTGCCCTGGTGATTACGAACTGCATGGGAAACGTACGAGATCCGGATACTGGGGAGATTCTAGAAGGCGCGCGCGACCAAAGCGGAAAGTTCCTTCAATTCGAGGATCTGGTGGAGGAGTACGTCCTATCCGCTCCTAAGAGGGAAAATACGACGATCGGCATCGTGGCCACGAACACAGAGCTCTCCCACGAAGAGCTTATCAAAGTGGCCCAAATGGCGCATGACGGCCTTGCGATGTCAATACGACCCACGCATACCACGTCCGATGGCGACACTATCTTCGCCGTCTCCACGGGCAAGATTAAAAAATCCAGCGAGTCGCAGCCGCGCTTGCTGGACGCGATCGGATATCTTTCAGCAAGATGCGTTGCGATTTCGATTGCAAGGAGCGTGACAGTTAACCGCAAGTAGCAAGTAACGTTAGGGCAAGATCAAGATTTGCAATTAGGCATCGATCTTCTATTAACTTTGATTCACTACTAAATAACACGAATGGACCATTTGAAAAATGGGCTCGATTTGATCAGTCTCCGACGACAAGCTCGTCCGCAATTTTCAAAGAAGCATCTAATGCCCTAACTCCCTCGTCGATCTCTTCCTTGGTGACGATGAGGGGCGGAGCAACTACGAAGTGGCTCAGCCAGCTCTGGACGAATACTCCGTTATTCATCATATCTGCCGCAATCTTGTCGATGACGGAGACTTTTCCAGCTAGCTTTTCCTCCGCTTCAAAGAACGGCTGCTTCGTCTCCCTGTTTTTCACGAGCTCTACCGCCCAGAAGAGCCCCAGCCCGCGCACGTCTCCCACCGAGGGGTGCCTCGGCATGAGCTCCTTGAGCCGGCTGCCGAGGTACTGTCCCTGTCTTCTCGCGGCGTTGATGAGATCTAAACGCCTGTATTCGTTTATCGCGGCGATTGCCGGCGCAAGCGTCATCGGATGGGCTTCGTAGGTGTGGCCCAGCGCGAAGTAGTGCGATTCAAAGTAATCCGAGATCCGCCTGGTCGTAGCAGTGACCCCGAGCGGGACGTACGCGCCAGTTATCCCTTTCGCCGTGGTCAATATGTCCGGGATGACCTTCCAGTGGTTGATCGCAAACCACTCCCCCGTCCTCCCCCAGCCGGACATGACCTCGTCGGCTATCAGAAGAACGTCATGCTTTGTGGCAATTTCCCTGAGCCTCGGGAGGTAATCCTTGGGAGGCACGAGTACCCCGTTTGTCCCGACGACGGACTCGACGAGAATGGCGGCCACGTTGCCCTCATTTTTTATCATGTGTTCGACGTAGTTGGCAGAGGCTTCTGCTCTATTTCCGAACTCCACCCCGAATGGGGACCGGTACGGATCCATATCGGGTGCGAAGACGACGCCGTCGATCTTGCCCACGGGCTCGATGGGAATCCTCCTGAAATCGCCGGTCGCGGCGATCGATCCTCCAGTGGATCCGTGATAGGATCTGTATCTCGAAATTATCTTGTATCTTCCTGTGTACAGGCGGGCAATTTTTATTGCGGCCTCCACTGCTTCGGTGCCCGAAGTCGTGAAGAAGAACTTCTCCAGTCCTCTCGGAAACACTTCCAAAAGCAGTTTCGTTAGATCAGCTCTGGCATCGTAGGTGAACGAAGGAGCTATGTACGACAACTTCCTAGCCTGATCGCAGATAGCTTCGATCACCGCGTGATTTTTGTGACCCAAGTTAGAGCACATCAGTTGCGAGGAAAAGTCCAAGTATTTTTTTCCACTCGCGTCAGTAAAGTAGCAACCTTCAGCGTCTACAATGTGGAGGGGTTTCCAGCCCTTTTGGTACCTCCACGTGCCATAGGTGTTTTGAGTAGTTGTCTCCACCACGGGATCCGAAATTGGTTCCTGCATTATTCCCTCACAACCGTCGACTCTCGAAGTGGAGTCGAGTGTATAAGCAATTAGTGGAGAGTTCGCAGACTAGAGTAGGAAATAACGGCGCTCTATTTGATCTATTTTCTTTTCTTGGCTTGCACAAGGAGCTTAGCAGGAAATGGTCTGCACGAACAGTTTTTCGAATGTTCCGTGTGCCATTTGATTCTCTGCTCGACTGTCGGGTGCGGGGGCATTTTGTGAGATTTGTGCCAATCGGTGTTTAGTTTTGACAAACGAACGGTCGGTTAGACGTAGTTTCACTATAAATCTAGCTCTAGCAGAAAAAATCTCAGGTTCTACCGTAACCTCGCGCGCACTACCATCTCTGGACGACAAGCTTCGAATCACTTTAGAATTCCCAATGATCTCCTGTGAAGCCTCATAAATTTCTACGAATAGCCTGTGATGATGCCACTGACGTAGTTTCCGAGAAAAGTCATTCTAAGGTTTAAAAATTACGTGCTATAAATGATGGTAAGCGTTCATTTAAAGCACGTCTTTCCCGGTTTATTATCTCGCCCCTGGATCCTTCATCCGAGTGCTGAATACGATAGGATAACAGCATGAAGTCGTGAGGGTCTCTGGCTAAAAAATGGCTTAATAGGGAGAAATTTGCACACGCTTGAGCTCGAGTCCGTAGACTCCGGGTATAAAGGAAAAGAGATCCTGCACAAAGTTTCGTTCAAAGCAGATCAAAATGCGATTTACGTTGTGCTCGGTCCGAATGGCGCAGGAAAGACCACACTCTTCAGAACAATTGCGGGAATAGTAGAGCCGTTCTCTGGAGAGGTTCTCTTCGATGGAGAGAATCTAAATCTCTCCAAAGAGATCAGGAAGAGGATTAATTACCTGTCACACTTCAATGGGATTCCAGAGGAGATGACGGTACTTAACGCCCTAAAGTTCTATGAAAACATCGAAGGAGGCAGTGTTTCAGAAGTCCTTTCATTGATGAAACTCGAAGAACTGAAAGACAGGAGAGTCTCTGATTTATCGCAGGGGCAGAAAAAAAGAGTCTCTATTGCTAAGGTCTTTCTCAGAGATAGAGATCTCTATCTCCTGGATGAACCCACATCTAACGTTGACCCGGAAGTCTCCAAGGATATCCGTGATATTATCCTCAGGATCTCTAAGGATAAAATAGTACTTTACTCTTCGCACAATCTGTACGAGGCAAACGATCTCGGTACGAATTTGATCCTCATCAAGGATGGCAAGATCGGCTACTATGGCAAAATATCGGACTTGAAATCAAAGGAATACAGAGTTGGGATAAGGGCTTCGACCGATGTCTCCAAAATAATCGATGCGAAGCTTGGAGAGCAGGGATATTATATTTTGAGCGTCCGCTCTGCCGAAGAGGCTGGACTCGCTCTGCGTAAACTTGTGGAGTCCGGTGTCCTCGTTACGGAGATGCGTCAGCTCGACAACCCATTGCAAGACTTGTTTGAAAATACTGAGAAATCTGAAGCAGAATAGTTAGAAGGATGATATAGAATTTTGACTCACGACCAGGGAGTCATCTTTGCGAAGAGGAGCCTATCTCTTAGCAAGACGTATGCCACTATGGGTACTGTTCTAGCTTGTCTGAGCGCGTTTATAGCAAACTTGACGAAGTTAGAAAGCAGTTTGATTTCAAGCGGCCTGTCGTCGAGTACGACCAGTGGAACAAATGCTCTGCATTCAGCATCTTTAATTTCGGTTCCATTCGGAGCACTCGCAGCACTTATTTTCACACAACCCGTTCTGATGTTGTATGTCTATGACAAGAATAACGGCGTTTTAGAGTACTTATTGTCGCTCGGAAAGGATCAGAGCGACATCTACAAACAGTATTTGAAAGCTGCCATCATACTTTCATCAGTAATGGTGGCCTTCGAGGCTATCCTCCACATCGCAGTTGGATACTTTCTTGGAATAAACAGCGTCGTCGTGCTCTCGGTGGTAGCGCTCGTGGTTGTAATTGCGATACCGGTGATCTCCTTTACAACGCTTGCGATGATGACCTTTAGTACTTTACAAAAGCAGAGGGCGGGATCTAACCAGCCTCTTGGAATTACACTGGGAACTCTTACCATTCTGCCTGCTTACGGTCCTGCATTTGGACTCCCGGTTACTCTTGACATAATATTGGCAGTAATAGTTTGTGGGTTGGCCTTTCTGATGTATCTCTTCTCGAGTAGGCTAATCAGAAGAGAAAACTTCCTTCCTTGAAAACTCTTGACAGCAACTAAAACCGAGACAATAGAAGAGACAGATCGCGTTTCCGGGATATTTTCGAAAAGGTCACACTTGCAAGTACTAGCCTTTCTAGCCTAATCGACTGCAGTAGATTTCGTCATTCACCTGCTCTTTGCCGATAACTTACTCGTTTTTGTGGTGGGCATGATTGCGAGAGAGTTAGGGCGGGCAAGAAAAGCTCAGCTGTCGTCAAGTGATTACGTCGCCGGATCAATTGCTGATTGGTCCGGCAACAACCCGCCGATATTCGAAAAACACAATCTCCTTAGTATCGAACTAATTCGTATTTTGGATCCATTCTCGATAAATATTCACAAGACATTTAGATCGAAATTAGACCGTCTTATTACTCGCAGAACTTTCAGTCCGCGATATTCCAGATAACAAGAAATGGGAAGATATTCTATCCTTGAAACAGGAACAGGAAGAGC
>JASHPQ010000069.1 GCA_030037995.1 Nitrososphaerales archaeon
GCTTACTATTTCCTTTCTCAAGGGACTCTGGATCTACACACTGTTACTCTGGGCGTACATTGTGGCCGATATGTTTGTATTTCCACAATACCAGTTCGCCCCCATTTCTCGCCTTCTTCCCATACCTCAGGACCTGCTTGCTATAATCGCCTTTCCGGTTTCATTCTTGGCATTCGTCGGCTGGGAGTACGCTAGGAAACTTCCCGATTCCCCTAATTCAGATGAATCTCAGGGACTACGGAATGACGCTCGCAGAAATAAGAACGAAATCACTCCCTAGAACCGGCCGATTCGACTGGCTCATTCGGTTTCTCTACGGAAGTGACGATTCTCCTGAGGATTTCTTTCTCCATGATCGTCCCCTCCAGCAGGCCCTGCGAGCCGACGACGGCGATCATGGGGATGTTTTTCTCCTTGAATAGCGCCGCCAGCTTTAGGGCGGTTTCGTTTTCACTCACGATGACGGGCTCGTCCCAGAGCACATCGCTCACCTTCAAGGTGCGGAGCTCCCTGTTGCTGAGTGACATCGCGTTTCTGAGCAAGAGTGTCCCCATGGGTTTTCGCGTACCGTCGATCACCACGATGGCCCGCGCGTCCATGTCGAGGATCCTTCGAAGCGCGGCCTGAACGGGCTGATCTTGGGTGATGCTGACGGTCGGGAGAGCTTTGGAGATCTCGATCGCGGTCAGCTGGTTGAGCTGCTGTCTCACAATCTCCTTTTCCCCCCCGTCTTGATCCACCTTTACTACGGGCGCGCGCAGCCTGAAAAGCAGTGGAGCAGTGAGCGAGAGCAGGGCTATCGCAATGGCGGTTGCAGAGTAGGTGAATTCGCTAACGAGGGCGGTCGTGGCAGTGACAGCGGTGACCAGCAAGGTAGCATCCACACCACCGTTGACGCAAGTGCCGAAGGCGTTTTTCCACGCATCTACCTTGAATATGCGCGAGGCCACCGCGCCCACTCCGGAGTCTACAAAGAGCGCCGCGGCAAACAGCGTAACTCCGAACAATAGTAAGTAGGGAGTCACTCGGACGAAGTAGAGGCCCAACCCGGCGAAAAAGAGCGGCTCGAAAAAGCCGTAGGTGAAGGCGTTGAGTTTCGTCTTCAACAGCGGCCGGTTTGCAAAAAACTTCTGAAGAAGTAACCCAAGAAACAATGCGACGAGGGCGGAGTTAAACCCGGTCAGCTGCCCGATAAAACCCGTGATCAGCAGCAGGCCGATTATTATTGCGAAGACCGCCTCGCGACTGTTGAAGTGTTTTTCCACGAACTCGAGGAGCGGGATCATCACGTAGCGGCCGAAGAGGACGATCCCGAAGATTGCGACAGAGAGTTCTGCGGCGATTATGACGAAGGACACAGCAGTGAAGGGTTTTCCGGCAAGGTCGTAGACGAAGGAGAAGACCACGACGGCGGCGATTTCTATTATCAAGACTTGAGAGAAGATGGAAGTTCCCTCATCGGTCCTCGCGAGACCGGTGTCCGTGAGGAGCCTCGTCAGCGGGCCGGCGCTCGCCATTCCCGCCACTATACCGATGATCAGGGCGGGTATCAGCTGATGAAACAAAAGCAGCCCTACCAGGGTTATCGCGGTGAATCTGATCGTAAACTGGAAGATGGAGATGATGAGGGTTTTCTTTCCCAGCATCGTCCTCACCCGGGAGGCCTCAAACTCTTCCGCGCCGCTAAGGAACAGGAGGAAGTTGATCCCCAGGCTGATGAAGACGGAGATCGGCGGGATGATCTGGATCGCGTTCAAGACACCCGGCCCCACCAGAATGCCTACGAGGATCGATCCGATGAAAGGGATCAACCCTAATTTCCGGAAGGCTTCCTCCCCGAGCTTGGAAAGGATCAGGAGAACACCGAGAAAGAGTAGAGAAAGTAAAGACTCGGTGATTACGGGGATGAGGGACAATTGCCCAGCTCCAATCGCCCTAAGGTCTAGTTGACTTAAGGATGTCTAATGTCAGGGGGACGAAACAAACTGGACAGGATTAACATTAATTGCCGAAACTTGTATCGCGTCAACGACCTCGGAGATTCCCCTCTTTCTCGAGCGGGAGTAATAATGGCGCAGCTCCATAAAATATAGGCAATTATATATCGGTAATTGGAGTGGCCTTGATCCTATCTCAGATAGGATTTAAAACCCGAATATCCGGTTTTCCACTTCAAAAGCTGCGCCCCCATGTTAGATCCACTCCTCAAAAACCTCCTGCAGGGAATTACGGTGATCGAGGATGAATTTGGCTCGATAAACAGGATGATCTCAAAGCAGCTCGGTGCATATGCTGTGACGAACGGGAAAAAGGTTTGCTTTCTCGAGCCTCCCTCGACCAGCGGCGTGAGCTCCGTCTTGGGAAGCGCGGGAGAGTTCACGGGTTTTGAGATGCCTTCCGATGAAACGCTTGAGAATACCGGAGCGGCGGCGCAACAAAATAGCGTGGTCTACCGCACGGAGGAGCGCTATCTTCCGCTGGAGCAGCTTAAATTCGACATGATTGTTTTCCACTCCTTTTCCAGTTACGTGTTTGCCATGTCGGAGAAAGAGGTGGCGGAGCTAATGGAGGAGATCGTGAGACTTTCAAGACAGGGGAAAAGCTTTGTTCTCACTTCGGAGACGCCGATGCTCAACGACAGGGTTAATGCGTACATTAGGGCATCTTCGGATACCGTGATCATAGTGAGAGTCGAGATCGGGCAAAACAAGATCAACCGGACGCTCTACATACCGAAGATGTTTGGGGTAAAAACTCTGGATCGCCTCATCAAGGTCACGGTCGAGGACGACGGTGTCGATATAGATACGCGAGAGATGATCGGTTAGACTATCTCTTTGCTATTATACCGGTTTGCGGAACCGGCCAAGGCTGCTTTATGTTGTTGTCTACTTCTCTTGACCACGGGCCCTTTTTTCCTTCGGAACCCTCCGGTGGGCCCTGGATAAAGAGGAAAAAAGACATTGGCGGAGATATTCAAGGGTATCGAGCGGAACCCAGGCGTAGCGACGAGCGGTTTTTACGTGATGCGTATGAAGAAAGACGTGAGCAGGGGGCACTACGTGGGGGTCGCAACGTGGATACCCCACGATCAACCGCTGCCCGGTAGCAGAGTCGCTCCTAAATCCACAGTGGAGCCCGTGCTGGGAAATACCGGGAGTTCGGAAGAACAAAATCTGAAACACAGGAACGCTTCGTTTGGAGATCAAAAGTCCGAAATGGCGATGCCTTATGCTCTCGTTGAGGACTCACGTTCGGAGTTCAATCAGTCTGTGGAAAAAATTAGCGCCGATCGCAGACCCGCCCGCGGTACTACAATGTTCGACCCCTACGATTCCTACGATCTCTAGTCTCTTGCAGAAACCGACCGGGGGGAGGAAAGTCACCCCGGTCTTCACTCCCATTTTCCTTTGTGCCATTGCCTCTCCCTCAGAGGGGCAATTGTATCTGGATGCCCTCTCTCTATATGAAAGGTATTTATCGCCGCCAAACTTGGCCTAGAGGCTGCGCATCTCAACTGGAGTAATTTTCGCGACAAAAGAGAGAGTGGAGAGAGAATAAGATATGGCAATCCAAGCAGAAACAACCCCGCAAGAAACTGAAATGAAGCCAGAAGCCGAAAAGGCTGACACTGGCTTTGCCGAGTCTACCGAGATTCTGAACCAAATTTCTAGCCTGCAGAGTGAGTCCGAGAGCATAAAGGACATCCTCGATATGGAAAAAGGGTACGCGGTCGAAGTCGCTACCATCATGAAGCAGTTCCTTGAGCAGATTGGGAGGTCATACGTTCTTGATCCGAGCCTGTTTCCGCGGCTGGGTCACGGCGTGAAAGATGTGATACTGACTCCGCAGGGAGTGTTTTTCCTCTCCTATAACAACGGCCTCACGGTGGCTAGGACGGTGGACGATCTGTCCCCCGAGAGCCTGATCAGGGTGCTGGAACGGATTTTGCCGGATGTCAAGGGCTTTCTTACCGAGAGGAGACAGAAGCTTTCCGCGAGGGCCCAAATGCTGGAGAAGGTGGCGGGTGAGCTCAAGCGGGTTCCTACGCTCCCGCGCAGCGCCCGGGCACCAAAGGCCGCTCAGTAGTCAAAGAAGCATTACCACGTTTATCGTACTGGTCGACCCAGTGCCAAGTATGGGTCGATTTCTCCTTACTTTCCCCCTCGATGAATGGGATAGCAATGCTATTCTCCGTGAACCGGACTTGAAACAGCCTCGACTCGGGGCGCGCTGAGAAATATGGTCTATCCCAAGATGAAGGGGAAGCACCTCGAAAAACCAGTCTTCTCCACCCGAGAGTTCGTAAAGTACAGGGAGACCGTTGGACTAGGCCCTAAAAAGAAAGTTCCCGAGGCGATAATTCTCTGCTACTCCCGCAGGCTACTTGAGAAGATTAACAAGATCCACAGGCTTGCAGAAATCCCGGACATGTTGGGCAACTACAGCAGGCTCTATGCAGTGGAGGGCACCAAGGGGAATGTTGGGATCCTAGGCGGTTTTGGGGTGGGGGCGCCTGCAACGGTCATGGTCATGGAAGAAACGGCGGCGTACGGTGCGAAAAAATTTGTCATCTTAGGAATCGCGGGCGGAATGGGGGAGAAGCTCAAAATTGGCGACGTCGTGGTTTGCACCAAGAGCATAAGAGACGAAGGGACATCACACCACTATGTGAAACACTCCAAGTACGCTTTTGCATCCAAAGGGCTTACTCAGAAGCTGTATCAATCGCTAAGCGCTCAATTCCGAAATAAGATCCATCTCGGTCCGAGCTGGACGATTGATGCGCCGTACCGCGAAACGATCGGAGAATTGAAGCAGTACCGGTCAGAGGGGGTTCTGACAGTGGAGATGGAAGCTTCTGCGGTGTTTGCTGTGGGGAAGAAAAAAAATCTAGAGACCTCTGCGCTGTTTGTTGTGAGTGACATCCTTTCCGAAAAAGCTTGGAAGCCTGCATTTAGATCCGAAGTGGTTTTGGATAATTTGCTCGAGGCCTTCGCTTCAGTAAAGGACGTTCTCGAGCAGAGTGCCTAGATTGATCGACTGCCCGCCTTACCGTAAATTTACGAGCTAATCTTGTTGAACTGATCGAGTGTCGAGTAAGTGCTTCGTAAAAGGACTGGCTCGGCCAAAAAACCCGTTATATGCACAATGTTACCAGAATATAGAGACTATGGAAAAAAACCGTATATCGAGTACGGGCCGGCCGGGGTAAGAATTTTGTGACTAAAAATCCACTCAAAGAGACCAAAGGCCAGTCGTTCGCTTATCAGAAGCCTGCGGATCTTGATTCCAGCTCGGAGCATTTCTTTTTCGTGCATAGACCAAAGTTTGTGTTGCAACTATGGATTATCCGCATGCAGGAGCTCTCCGCTTTAACTGACTTTCATTAAAGGCCAGATGTAAATGAAAATCTCCAAAGTAGCCATTTCAGTCGTGGCGATCGTGATCGTGGCTATCTTGGGGCTAGGACTAATCCTTGGACTGGGGATCATCCAGAGCAAAAGTGTCACAACTACCGAGACAATGACCCAGACCTTCTATGGGACGCAGACCCAGATACAGCCGGTCACTGAGACTCTGGTTTCTACCGCTTCCCTCACCCCA
>JASHPQ010000070.1 GCA_030037995.1 Nitrososphaerales archaeon
CGTTGAAGTCGAGGATGAAGACGATGTAGTTGATGTTGAGAGCGAGCTCGTGGTAGTGGTGCTTGGTGTACTCACAGTTGACGATGAAGTGGAAGATGCGGTAGTGACCACGGAGCTTGTTGTTGTCGTGGATGAAGTGTGAACTGTAACAGCGTACAAGCCACCTGGGGCAATAATAATGATGATAACAATAACGATAACAATCGTAGCACTCCGACTAAGTGCATGTTTCAATTTAGATCTTCGAGAAAGCACGGTGGTCTTCCGCCGTTTTGCCATTTAATAAGTTTGTTACCACTCTCTCTATCTGAAACTCTCAGATTCTCGATCCAGCAAAAGACCGGGTATAAGCGCTAATATTTTTTCCAGCATTATTAATAAACCGCTCTAAAGCTATTAACCGCCCAAGACAGTTCGGTCGGCAGAAGTATCACATGCGTACTAAATTTGTAAAGTCAAACTGCCGATTCAGCTTCTGTTGATGATAATCGTGGCGCGTGCACGACTCGCTACATTTCGCAAAAATCAAAACCAAGTCTCAAGTTAGTTTTGACATTACTTCTCTTGAAAATAACTCTAAACTCTCTGTTTTTGGGAAATCATCGAAGTAAAGGACAAAGTTATTCGCTCCCGCCTTACAAAGTTCTTTCATTTGGGTAAAACACTCGGGCGGTGTTCCTCGAATGAAGGTTTCAATCATTCGATCAGGATCGACCTTCAACATTTCTCCTCTATCGACAGACCTTGAGATTTTGTCTCTGACGAAATCCACTCTTTCGTGGGCTGTCTTCGAGTCGTCTGCCATTATTACATGACCCGTCCAGATTCTCTCGATCTCCTTGGGATTTCTTCCTATTTTTTCGCAGCAAGAATCCAGGTATCGCGATCTTTTTCTAAAGACATCAGGGCTAGCGTCAGACGGATCGCCGGGCAAGCTCGACACGCACCACCCGTCCGCCATCTCAGCTATCAACTGCAGCATTTTATCTCCGTAAGCTCCGACCATGATCGGGGGAGGCCTTTGCTTGGGCTGGGGTCTATTTACTGCGTTATCTATCAGGGCGTATTTTCCTTTGAAGGAGCTTTTTTCCTGTGTGAACATCCTCTTTATGATTGTGAGTGACTCTCGCAGGGATGCTACCCTTTCTGCAGGAGACGGGAAACGATACCCGTAAGCAGCATATTCTTCCTCATGCCAACCAGCCCCCAGTCCTAGGTATAACCGGCCGTTCGACGCAATATCCAAAGTCGTGGCCATTTTTGCTACCAATGCTGGATTTCGATAAGAATTGCAGAGAACGAAGGGACCAAGCCTGATTCTGTTTGTGATCGCTGCCAAGTATGATACAGACGTCCAGCTTTCAAAGATTGCATCGTCCCGCCCGAGCATAAAATGATCGACTATCCAAGCAGAGTCATACCCCCTCGCTTCTACCGATTTCGTGTACTGAACGGTGCTTGGCCAATCCAATTGATCGTAATGGGGTGCCTCGTGAACGAGATTCCCGCTTCCTATAAAATTCAGAATCGCGACTCCGCACTTTGTCTGCCGATTCGTCAATGTAGCCTCAACTCCTTAGCTGAATTCGGAGGCAACCCGAAATATGGAAAGGGGCGAACACTTTTCGAGATTCTTTAGTCAATGTCTTCTGACGCACTAATGAAAGTCGCCAATGAAAGCTTGACAACCCGGCTATTCTGGCGGGATCTCGGCAAAAACCAGAGAGAGATTGATCCCCTGTCGTTTCCGATACTCGCGCGCAATGTAGAAGAGGATCAGTCCCGAAATTGCAAATACTGCAACCCAAGGATACGAGGTGGAACTTCCGCCAACCGCCGGGTTCGAAAAGGATTGATAGAGGATGAAGATTTCGACTGCTGCTGAGAAGATGCCTACCAATGTGACTGCTGGAACTCCGGCAATCTTTGACTTCACCCAGCTCGGTGCCAGCTCAAAGGCTCTCTTTGCCCTGTAGGGAAACAGGATGGCCGCTATGCTCGACATCAAAAATATCGCCCCCTCTATTATTACAGTGTTTGCAAAAATTGCAGATACGGCAGTTTTAATGAACACGACGAGGAAGATTTCGCCAAGTATAACCGAAATTACGATTGCCTTCGTCGGAGTATTCGTCCTCGGGTTCATGTCCGCGATCCAAGAAGGTCCGACTCGATCGAACGACCAAGCAAATAGATTTCGTATCATGGCGATGAAGTTAGTTGGGGCAGCCCAAATCCACGCACCCGCAAATGCAAATGACTCGATGATAATCAACCACCCATTCTGCGGAAGTATCGTAAAGAGCGAGTTTACAGTGGTAGAAATTGGGAACGTTACGGAACTGCAACCACAGTTCGCCAGATAGTTAGCAGCGGAAAAGAAATTAAATCCGAACGCGTGATAGACGGCTAAGATCCACACAGCCAGAAGGAGGCCCGCGACAAGGACGGCACCGATAACTGCTGCCGGTATAGTCCTCGTCGCGTTCTTCGCCTCGCCGGCGCTGTATACAGCGAACTGGAACCCAATCAGCGTGAAGGTCGCGTAAGCAAGCATTCCAAATGTCGCGGGCCAAGTCCATCCAGGTTTGAAACCGTTCGCCACTGCGGTCGAAATCACTCCAGTATAGCTTATCGAAGAATTTACACCCGGCAGGGCGTTCCAATCTGCCGCGAAAGCAGAAGAGTGAGAGATTGCCAAGAACCCAATATTTAGTACGGTTCCGATCATTACGACGACAAAAATGATCTTCAGATACGTCCACACAGCCTTTCCAGAGATCAGCAGAGCACCGACTCCTGCAGTGATGATAGTCCCGGTAACAAATTCACCGACAGGAGTCGCAAACCATCCAGAGTTAGTAATCAGATAAGGACTCTTAAGCACCTGACCGGCAGTTGCGACAAGAACATTCAGCGCGGTCGAAGGGAAGAAAACCGCCACATCCCCAAAGAAGCTGGCGAGTATGGCAACAAAGAGAAAACTGGTCATGAATCCCAAGGCAGGATTCAAAATTCTACTGACGTAAACGTAATCTCCGCCAGTCCTCGGCATAGAAGCGGCGAGCATGGAATACATTAGGGCAGGCCCAAGAGCCAGCAGTGGAATATCGATCAAAACTGCATAAAGCAAGTTGGCTCGGGGAAAGAGGGCGAAGGCGGGTGCGAGGACAAACACAACGCTGGTCATGGGCGTGATTTGGCCGAGACTTACACTCAGCGAATTCCATACTGAAAGGGATCTGACGAAACCTGTCGCATTCCTGACGAAAACAGTCTTCTTTTCGTCCATTGTTTCGGAATGGCATTAGACCCTAGATTTTAAGGATTTATCTGCAAGTGCTTGAAATTAAATGTAGAAAGCCAGGCGTGGGCCTTCATCGTGATCCGATCTTGCATCTTGAAAAAGCTATAAGTAAAGACTGCTCTCACAAAATTCAAGAAAAAAATTGGATCCAGTAAATCAACAGAATAGCCGAGGAAAATTAATCCACGTGGATCGCCCAGTAGTGACAAAGTCTCTCTCCCCGGAGCTTGACTTAATCAAGGACTCCAAGTTGCGACAGCAAGTGGTCGATGCCTTCTCGCTTTGTTGCGATATGGGAGGTTACGAAAGCCCCGATGACATTCCAACGGAAGTGTTCGAACAGCTTCCTGGTTTTTCCAATACACGGCATCAGCGAGAAACTGCCCGCATAGCCTACGCTATGGTCAAAGAGCTCAATGGTCTTGGAGCAGGTCTAAACGAGGATTACGTGGTGGCTGGCGCAATCGCTCACGATGTAGGCAAGGGAGTCGAGTGGAAAAATAATCAGCCCGGCATTCTTACAAATATCAATCCTTCCGGGGCCGGGACGTTCTACGGTGAAAATCCCAATATGCCACCTCTGCCTAATGAAACTCATGCCTCTTATCAGATTGCCAGACATTCGGTTTGGGGCTTTTACATCGCCATGACTGTTGGGATGCCGGAACATGTCGCCCACATAATCCTTGCACATTCGCTTGAAGGAAACCTATACCTCAGGACTAGGGAAGCGATCGTCGTAAAGGAAGCAGATGAAATTTGGTGGGAGCAAATAGCTCATCAAGCCTACGGCAAGTGGCCCGATGTCGATAGTCCATTCGAAAAGGGAAAGGTCTACCGGAAAAGAGTACTGGATTGGAAGCGAGGGCCCGAATAAGCAATCAAAAAATTAGGGCTTCGCAAAATCATGCGTTCAGAAATGGCGATTGAATCCACGACAGTCTCGTAAAGCTATATCAGGCACTAGGAGGATAGGCGCCAGCTCAGAGAATCCGATTAAAACAATTGGCTCGAGCTTTTTAAAAAATCACTATCTAAAGACGAATAGGAACCATGACACAACATGCTAAGGCATAAAATATCCAGATACCCGCGTACCTTGAGAAACTACATCCTCATTGGGATTTCGACGTTCCAAGTGTAATCTACGACTTGGCTTTCTTGACGAAATCTGCGACGCGATGCCGCAGGATCCGATAGCCCGCCGGGGTCGTATCCGGCGTAAAGATCGCCGGTCGGAGTGGCCGCGCCGGAAAGCGCATGGGAAAGTACGCTTTTTTCATCCTCTACAAACTAGCGTGTGCGCTAGGGCGGGTTAACGATCTTTAAAAACGGTTGCGGGACTGGCCCTGTTTACTTAATGACGGCCGCAAGGCCTAAGGCCTGGAGCTCGCCCTCCCTCTTATTGCGACCAAACAATGGAAAGAAAACGAACTCCGTATGAAATAATCTACTATTCCGTATATCTCGTTTTCGAAGGTCTCTCCTTTCGGGCGTGCTCCCGAGCGATACGACCGATCGTCAAGCGAACACACAAGGCAGTATGGGATTGGTATCAAGAAATTGGATCTGATGCAAGCTTTCACAAATTATTCAGATTGGGAAGGGAAAGAGTCAAGATATTCGCGGTAGACGAGACTGGAGCTACAATTGCTGGAATGCAGGCATTCCTCTGTATCGCCTACGAACCCTTCCAGGATAGGATACTGGGACTGCGTCTAGCTTGGAATCCAAACTCACTCTCAGCAGAACTATTCTTGAAGGATCTGGTGAAGAAGTACGGGCGTCATCCCGTTTGGACAGACGGCGCAGATTGGTATTCGTTTGCGTGCGAATCAATGAATCTCAGGCATCACGTCTACCTTCATGGTTCATGGCTGTGGGAGGTAACCGAGAGAGCTGTTCAGAGGCTCAAGGATAGGACCGAATCGTTTGATGACCTATTCCCATGCCGAAGCCATGGAGAGAAATGCAGATTCAAACACATTAACAACTGGATCAACGGGTTCTGGCTACACCATCAGCCCACGTACAAATCATTCATCAGGACGATCGAGTATGTGCTTAAGTAAACAGGGCAGCGGGACTCTTAGATATTATTAAAAATTGAAGTACGATAGTTCTTCTAAAAAGGAAGAATGCCTGGAGGATATTCCACGAGTACCTAGTCGGCAGGTTCGCCTGCACAATCCGCACGAGTAGATCAAGACCTTAACAAAATTATCAGTGCTAATTCAAAAAAACAGCTAGGTTCTTTCATCGGAGTGTGTATGTTGTCCCAACTTCGGAAGCTATGAGATCCGTCATCGAAATTTTGCCAGCAGGCCGTTCTTCATGTCATCGACGATGATAAGAAACAGACGAGTTCATAGAACTTTACTGCAAATAATGGTACTGTCTCCCGGGTCTGAGACAGACTCCGGCAGCTTTCTCGTCCAGCAACCTGTTTTCGAAGAATCTCGTCAGGGAAAACGGCGCAAGTATGTTTGAAGGTTTTCCTGTGGAAATTAGCTCAGATATTTCTTTCCCTGATGCAGGTGCCGTCTTGAATCCATAAGTTCCCCAACCAACATCTAAATCGCATCGGCCGCGTTTAATAATCTCGAAGGCCATTGTTACTGCTAGATTACAGTAATGGAATCTGATATTTTTGCTGAAGTTGAAAAAGCGGCCGTCAATCCGAAGCCCGTTGTAAGAGCTTCATGGAGAGGCGTTCTTACCCTTGATACTCCAGAAATCGGGTTTGGTTCGGTTCAATATCATCTTAGAGCGGCAAAGGTCCACGGCGATCAAAAGAAGGTCGAGTACATCAAGAGAGCCGAGAGGCTACCTTCTTCTGCCTCTTCTGAAGGACTTCTGAATTTCAAGTTGGTCGCAAACTGGACAACTAATTCCGTTCCTCTCATTGGTCCTAAATCTGATACTGTGCTTAGGACAAACTTCTATTCTTATTGATTCCATTAGTAATATTAGGGCGTTCCTGACTTATAGGTCTTTAAAAGTGGGAGCGTTACTTTGGCCGTCGATAAACTCTTCGAGGATATTACGTACGGAATATCTCAGTGTGAGAACGATCTACCGCATGAAGATTATCATGTTCGAGCGACACTCTCTGCACTAGCTTCCGTTATGGATCATTTACTTGAGGAATACAATTTGAAATTTGGCTTAAGGATATCAAAAAATGAAAAAGACTTTAGGAACAAATTCTATAAGACCGTTGAGAAGAGTGGTAATAGAGTTGCAATCTCTTTCATCAAAGATTTCAGATCCTCCGATAAGGATCTGAAAGACACTTCGAAGAATCCAGTTATTGCATTTCTCTTGAACCTGAGAAATATTGACATTCATCGCGACCAAGCTGGGACCACCAGAACTCACATTCTTTACGAGACTTCTCATTTTGAAGATACGGTTCGAGTAGATCGTGATTATGGTACGTCAACTGTAGGGAGCTCCACTGTTCAACCGCAACAATCTCCTCGTCCTCCACAATCTGGTTTTTCTTTCGACGAATGGACTGGCAAAGAGACTCTACTGGTTCAAGATTTGCTCCAAATTGGGTTCAATGAAATAGGTCGGGTCGTAAGCAATCTCCGGTCGGCTTATCCATAGTTCCAGAACGAACTCATCATCATATTGTCGCGTTGAGGATTGAGACTTTAAACGTAGATATCAAGGCATAGCAACTCCGAGAATGAGAATCAAAACAATGATGAAAATGACGGTTTTTGGCCATTGCCCATTTTCCGGGCCCCAAACAAGAACGATAGTTGAGGATAGTTTACGATTGAAGATTAGACAAGCCGGCTTGCAATTCTTCGTCGGTTATAGGCATCCTCCGTCCCACGCCATGAGCCTCGGGTCATCGAGTTCAATTCGAAAATCGTAAGCTGGGCTTGGATGCATGATTCGCCTAATTTGCTCCACCTCAAGCTCATTCCTTTGAGTCAAGGGGAGATGAACGGGGTTACAGATCTTTTCAGTATATTTTATGAATATATGTTCATCATTGGGATCTCAAATTTGGCGAACGATGTATCAGAATCGTTTACCAGAACGGGAACACTTCTGGATTGAATTAGAACAGACGCGGTCTTACAAGAGAATTACGACACCTGCCCTGTGGAGCAGAGCCCAAAAAAAGCGTTTCGAGGCCTACGAGTCTAGGGTAAAATGAACTCGTTCATATTTCTTAGTACTCTCCTCGAAAGTGCCCGCTGAAAAGCCGACTTAGGGCTGTCCCCCGTTGCTCGTCCGTGAGTTCGCTTTAGCCAAAGGTAATCGTGTTGAGGATTGGCATTGTATCGATCCCATCCCAAAGAGGATCTAGGAGGAATCCTTTGATGACACCATTCTTCCACACCAACGAGCCCGATTGATACCAAAGCTTGTAGAATCCAAGCCAAGCATAAGGCGCTTCGTTGTATATTTGACCCTGTGCGACTTTGCACAGACTCTGTATGTACGAAACGTTGTCGCTGGATGTGAACGCGTTTACGCAGGCTTGAACCTGTGGAGTAGAATAGCCTGCCCAGTTACCCCAGCTTGACGTGTTGCTCACGAACGAAACCCAAAAATCCGCGGGTGTCACAGCACCCGGGGCCCACGGGCCCCCGCCGAGGAATGCCAGTTGTCCAATCTGCGCCGCGTTCTGAACATTCGTAGAGTAACTACCATACGGTGCAAAATATGTGCTCTGATCTAAGACTTCAATGTTGACTGTGATTCCTATCTGAGCGAGATCGCTCTGAACAACCTCCGCTGTGGTCTCGCAATAAGTACAACTACTGACTACTGTGAATGTGAAGGTGGGCATGTTAGTTATGTTAGCCTGATTCAAGTCGGCCTGGGCTAGTGTGACATTGTACTGGTAAGGCGTGTAATTGCCCAGGTCGTAGAATTGTTGCCACGATGGATATTCCGGTCCCATGCCGGGCGTCACTTCCCCAAGGAAGGCACTGTCAATGATATCCGTGTAGTTGATCGCGTGGACTATAGCTTGCCTTACCAAGGTTATGTTGGTCGGATACAAGTTCACATTCATCGATATCGCACCCACTTCAGCTCCCCATGGAGGTAGCACTGTGTAGTTATACACGGTAGGATTTGCGAGGACCAGATTCCAGTCGGATGACAGGATGGCGACAATCTGCGCAGCTCCGGTTGAAAGATCCGTGTACCTTGAAACATCGTCTGGTTTATAATTTATGACCACATTCTTTACGTTGCCGGGGCTTAGAAGCTGATCCGCAGCTACTTGTGATGCAGGAAGGTTGTCTCCCCAGTAGATGGGATTCTGAGCGAAAGTCATGTACGAATTGACGACCTGACCTGTTATCGTATATGGTCCGGTCCCCGGAATAGGGTTTGAATTGAAGTAGGTGTTGAAGGTGGTCGGGGTTCCGAAGCCTCCGTGATCAAGAACATATTGTGTGTCGAAGGTCATCCCGAC
>JASHPQ010000007.1 GCA_030037995.1 Nitrososphaerales archaeon
GGGAGACCATCGGCAAATCGGAAAAACTGCTAGAGAACGTGCGCGTCGTCGAGGAGAAAAGGCTCGTGGACAGATTTCTGAGAGAGGTGAATTCGGACACGGGACTCGCGATTTACGGAATTCAGGATGTGTTGAATGCTCTAAAGAGATCCGCGGTGGACACCATTTTGGTGAACGACGACGTGGACCAGATGTACCTGAAGGCCTCCTGCAGGAACTGCGGCAACGTTACCGAGAAGTTTGTTTCGAGATCCCACATCGTCAACGAGAAACAGGGGCTCCTTACCTGCCCCAACTGCGGATCCAGCGAAGTGGACATCGTGGAACGGGACATCGTCGACTATCTTGCAGATGCGGCGCTGGACTCCGGCGCGAATGTAGAGGTGATCTCCTCCAAGACGGAGGGCGGCGCCATGCTGAAGAATTTCGGGGGCATCTCGGCGATTCTCCGCTACCGTCCTTAAGAGTCCGAGGCCTCATCATCATGAGCGATCAAAAAGATACTGAGAAGGGGCAGGCTTACAAGCCTGTAGTGTTCCCGGGCGACGAGGCTTTTCAAAACCCTCTCGCCGGAGCCAAATCGTGGGACAAGTCGCTGGAAGCTGAGATCTTTCATCGGTGGGAGTCCGACGGGCTTCTGGGAAAGTTCGAGGTAAATAGTTCAAAGCCGATCTTCGTCATGGATACGCCTCCTCCGTACCCATCAGGCAGGCCCTGGCACGTCGGAGGGGCGTCTCACTACTCCCAGTTGGACATGATCGCGAGGTCTGCGAGGATGAGGGGGTTTGAGGTGCTCTTCCCGATCGGAATCGACCGCAACGGACTCCCCGTAGAGATTTACACTGAAAAGAAGTACAAAGTCAGCATCAAGACCACTCCACGCGAAAAATTCCTCGAGCTGTGCCGGATAGCTCTGGACGACCTGGAGCAGGAAATGTTGCAAACTTTCAAGTTGATGGGTCTCTCCGGCAACTACGAGCAAAAGTACCGGACGGACGATATCGCTTACCGCGCGCTAACCCAGTCTACTTTCATCTCCCAATGGAAAAAGGGCCGCGTTTACGAGGGCACGAGGCCCACGAACTACTGCATCGATTGCGGGACGACGATCGCGGACGCGGAAATCGTCTACGAGGAGCTGCCTACCAAACTGGTCTACTTCAAGTTCGGTGTTGACGGCGGCGATTCTATCCCCATCGCTAGCACACGGCCCGAGCTAATCTGTTCCTGTCAAGCAGTAATCGTGAATCCCGAAGACGAGCGTTTCCGATCTTTCGTGGGGAAGACCGCGGTGATCCCCTTCTACGAACGGCCAGTGCCGATCCTGACCCACAGCTCGGCAAAGCCGGACTTCGGAACGGGTGCCCTAATGGTATGTTCCTACGGCGATTATAACGATGTGCAGCTCTTTCGCGAGCTTGGACTGGAGGAAGTAATCGCGATCGGCAAAGACGGAAGGATGCTTGAAACGGCGGGACAAGGACTAACAGGTCTCCGCGTAAGGCAGGCGAGAAGTGCGATGATCGCACGTCTGCAGAAGGAGGGCCTGGCGTACAAGCTGGAAGAGATCCTTCATCGGACTCCCATGTGCGAAAGGAGCAAAACCGAGATCGAGATAATCCCGATGGACGAGTTCTACCTGAAAGTTGCGGATGTCAAAGCGAAACTGGAGGAGATCGCGCGAGACGAGCTGCACTTTCATCCGGACGCGCACCGGTCGATCCTCTTGAACTGGATCGAGGTCGCCCGGGACTGGCCCGTCTCTCGGAGGAGGTTTTACGGCACCGAGGTCCCGGTGTGGTACTGTGTGGAGTGTAGGGAACCCTTCCTTCCTCCCCCAGGCCCTTATTACCAGCCCTGGAAGGATCCGCCTCCGGGAAATCCTTCCTGCCAGAAATGCAGTTCAAAGAAATTCATGGGAGACGATCGGACCTTTGACACTTGGATGGACTCGAGCGTCAGCGCGCTCTACGTTACCAAATACGGACGGGACGCTCACTTTCACGAACGCACGTACCCCGCGACCCTCAGACCTCAGGGAAAGGACATCATTCGAACTTGGCTGCACTATAGCATTTTGCGCTGCTATGAGATCACCGGGAAGGTCCCGTGGCACGACGTTAGGATCACGGGAATGGGCCTGGATGAGAAGGGGGAAAAGATGAGCAAGAGCCGGGGAAATATTCTGGACCCGCTGATCATGCTCGATCGATACGGAGCAGAGAACTTTCGCATGTGGAACGCCTCGGAAGTGACCGTGGGCTCGGACTATGTCTGCTCCGAACAGAAAATTGCTAGCCCCGGGAAATTCCTGACAAAGCTCTGGAATATTTCTCGCTTCATCGCGGGTTTTCCAGAACCGAGACGAGTTCCGTCTAATGATCGCCTAGCCTCGAGCGATCGCTGGATCCTCGCCGAGCTGGCTGCTCTAACTGACGAAAGCGTAGCGGGATACGAGGATTACAACTTGTTCGTACCCGCGAACAAGATCCGCGACTTTACGTGGAATCTGTTTGCGGCTCACTACGTCGAGCTGGCCAAGGGAAGGGCATACGGCTCCGGATTCTCGGAGGACGAAATCATCTCGGCGAGGTATTCGCTGCATCAGTGCCTCAGATCGATCCTGCTCCTTCTAGCCCCGATCTGTCCATTTATTACCGAAGCCCTCTGGCTGAAGATCTACTCCGAAAAAAGCATCCACGCCGAAGTCTTCCCGGATCCAAGGCTATGGGACAGGGAATATCTCCAGTATGAAAAGCGGCTGGTGGAATTCAACAGCAAGGTGTGGAACGAGAAAAAAGCAAAAGGGCTGTCGCTGAAAGATCCGCTATCCGTGGAGCTTCCGCCGGAGCTTAAAGAGTTTGAAAAAGATCTGAAAGCGATGCACAACTTGCTGCCCTAGCGGCCACTGAACTTGCCCAGCCAGAATGCCCGGATGTAGCTGAAGGCGCTGTCCTGCGTCTCCTGCGGGCCGAGCGCGAAGATGAGGTTCACCCGGACGGCCTCGATCTCGTAAACGCCGGCGGCGCCAAAATCTCTGTCCTTCAGCTCCTCCGATTCAATGAATTTGAGAAGTGGCGAGACGTCTTTGGTGTTGAACGTGGCCAGGGTGACATGGGGCACGAATTCTTCCGCGTCGAACCTGCTCTTCTCTACTTCTCCGTCTAATTCTTGAAGGATTCTTTCGTTGATCTCCTTGAAGCGGCCGTCGTCGTGCACCTTGGCGTAAACGGCGGTGGGGAAGGCCTCAACTCCCCTCAGCGTCACTTCAAACGGAGAGAATTCGGACAGGATGGCCTTTATCTTTTGCAGCACGGACTCGTACTTGTTTCTGTCGACTTCGTCTTCGAGGTATCCCAGTCCCTTTATGGGAACGTGAAAGGTTGCCGGATTGGCGTACAGCTGTCGCGGATCGATCGCCTTCAATTGGTCCTGCACGCTGATCAGAGGTCTCCACAACCGTGGCGGAATGCGAAAGATCAATCCGGCATAAACAGTATCCCCGGAGCTCAGGATCTCCTGCCAATAGTCGCGAATGGGCGTGACCTCCATCGCAATGCAGTCCTTTTTTTCTATAACAGCCATTGCTCCTTTCATTCAATTTAACGATTGCAGATTCTATCTTCGCCATTTCACCGCAAGTGCTGTGGCGATTCGCAAAAAAGAGGCCCAAAATGCCGGAGGGATCACCTGCGTACCTCTAGATAGTGTGGATTGAAAAGTACTTTTTCTTTATAAAGTACTAAGGCTTTTTTTACAAAAATGGCGTTCCTATAGCTACAGCCTTACTCTAGGAAAACTGACGACCACCTGGTGGTAATTTTTTACTCGAAAGTCTCCGCCATTTTTGCGGACTTTCAAATCTTTCTCTAGTGTATTGACTATATCGGCGGCTGCTATCGTCGACTATTCGATCATCCATTTTACGATTATCTGTGCAGAAACGTTATGCTCTATTGTATTCGTACGTCCGCTAGAAATCAGGATTAAGTTTTCCGAGATGGGGGTACTTTATAAGTTGTAACCAATCTTAGACCAATCTAGGAAGATATACGGAAAACTGGTAAATACCCTGCCATTTCTTTAGCATAACTTGAGTTGAACGTGGATGCAAGCAAAAGTGGTCGTCATCTTGTTGCCGTCTTCAATTAATAGAAGCTAGCAAAAAGCGTAAAATGAACTGCAGGAGAATGAGGCTGTTGTGCTTTCATCTGTCGTTGCGTGGAAGTGGTTATTTTGTACGATGAGAAGATTGATGTTTGCATAGTTTCTAATCGAAAGATCGAGAACGAGCTTATCGAGAGGCTTTATGCGAGTGTGCCCGTAAATCATCTGATAACAGACAGTGAGACTTCCCCTTTAGGCAAGGCCAGGGAGAAGGTAATCTCCCGGGTTACCACTGAACGTTTTATGTTTCTGGATGACGATGTCTACTTACCACAAAATTACTACTCCGACCTCATGCGGCACTGGGGGGAGAAGACTGGTTGGCTGCAAGGCTGGGCCATTCCATGGAGGCCAAAATGGCTTCACGACTGGGAGGTGAGCAGATTCCGTCGAGCGCGGTCGGAGAGGAAAATCGCATACAACGAAAGGGGATTTTGTTGTGCGAGTGTAATATTAACAGAAGCTTTACGCGATTGGCGTTCACTTCCCGACCTCGAATATTACGAAGACTTGGTCATGTCCAATCATGCAATCAAAAAAGGGTACGAAGTGGTAAAGACGTCAGTGGC
>JASHPQ010000071.1 GCA_030037995.1 Nitrososphaerales archaeon
GGACGATCCACGAAAAGAGCATAGCCGACCCAGAAGGATATTGGCGAGAGGTGGCGGAGAATCTTTTCTGGAGTGAAAAAACCGGCCCGGTCTTCCAGAAGACCGAGACCCCGCCCTACGGGAGCTGGTTTGCGAAATGGAAGACCAACATCTGTTACAACGCTCTGGACAGGCACGCAAACTCCCCGCGAAAGAACAAGGTGGCGTACTACTGGGAGGGGGAGGACGGATCAGAGAGGGCGATCTCCTATGCGCAGCTGCTGAGCGAGGTCCGGAAGCTCAGCCGGGCTCTGAAAGAGTTTGGCGTGGAGAAAGGAGATCGAGTGACCATTTACCTTCCGATGATTCCCGAGTTGCCTATCGCTATGCTGGCAACGCTTCGATTGGGCGCCATTCATTCGGTGATCTTTGCAGGATTCACTGCACAAGCGGTAGCTGACAGGATTGCAGATTCGCGAAGCAAGATCGCGATAACGGCCGATGGGGCCTTTCGCAGGGGGAAAGTAATCAATCTGAAGAGCGTAATCGACGAAGCTCTGTCGCACGCTTCATCCGTGGAGAAAGTCATCGTGGTGAAACGGACTGCGACCTCGGTGCACATGATGAAAGACAGGGATCACTGGTATCACGATCTGATCAGCGCCGAGAGTTCACAAGAAGGTGAGAGGGATAGCATGGCTGCGGAGATGGTGGATGGAGTGCATCCTAGCTATATCCTCTATACTTCAGGAACGACCGGAAAGCCGAAAGGAGCTACACACAGCACCGGCGGTTACATGCTGTGGTGTTATTTCACGCAAAAGGCGGTATTCGACGTGAAGGATGACGACGTTTATTGGTGTGCTGCGGACATTGGTTGGGTGACCGGCCATTCGTACATCGTCTATGGTCCGCTTTTGACGGGAACCACCTCGGTTCTCTACGAAGGAGCTCCCGATTTTCCCTCGCCCGATCGTTGGTGGAAGCTCATCGAAAACTACGGAGTGACGATCTTCTACACGTCACCCACTGCGATTCGTTCTCACATGAAGCTCGGGGAGCAGTGGGCGAAGAAGCATGACCTGTCGTCGCTCAGACTCTTGGGTTCGGTCGGCGAACCAATCAACCCCGAAGCTTGGAACTGGTACTACTCGAATGTTGGATACAACCGAACGCCCATCGTGGACACCTGGTGGCAGACAGAAACGGGAGGGATAATGATCAGCCCTCAGCCCGGGATAGCCCTCGTACCGCTGAAGCGAGGGTCTGCTACACTTCCTCTGCCCGGAGTGGAAGTGGACATCCTGAGCGAAGACGGAGAAAGAACAAAGCCGATGGAAAAGGGATATCTCGTGATAAGGAAACCGTGGCCGGGCGAATTCATGACCCTCTGGAACGACCCCGAAAGATTTTCGAGCGTGTACTTTTCCAAATACCCGGGGCACTACTATCCCGGGGATTACGCAGTGAGGGATAGAGACGGCTATTTCTGGTTGCTTGGCAGAGCAGACGAGGTGCTAAAGGTGGCGGGGCACAGGATCGGAACCATCGAGCTGGAGGACGCCCTGATCTCTCACAGAGCGGTGGCGGAGTCCGCTGTGATCGGAAAGGCAGATCCCATCAAGATGCAGGTGCCTGTGGCGTTCGTGGTTTTGAGACCAGGACATGAACCATCGCATCGTCTCAGGATCGAGCTGTTCAACCACATTCGCAAAACGATCGGCCCTATCGCGGTGCCAGAGGCCATCTATTTTGTGGACAAACTTCCGAAAACGCGGAGCGGCAAGATAATGCGAAGGATCGTAGGCGCAGTGGCCCAGGAGAAAGCTATCGGAGACATAACCACGCTAGAAGACGAGACGAGCGTAGAGGAAGCTAAAAGGGCCTATGAAGAGTTAAAGAAGGAAATGAAATCATCAGAGGAAAAGACCTGAGCCGCTGTTGGTCCATATTGTCTACGACAAAGTAGAACCTTACAGCTACCATCCCATTTCTCGCGTCTGAGATCTGATTTCCTGCAGCTCGGCGGCGCTTGCAGGCTAACCCGGGGGCCTAGAGCCAATCACCAAAGCAAACCCTATTTCTTAATTCTCATTTGATTCCCCAACACATCTCTAGAGCCCTCCTTGAGAAGTAGAGAGAACTCCCCCGGAGCGATCTCCGATTTGTCTTCGATACCGATCGGCGTCATCTTCTTCGTGATCTCTCTTTCAATAGAGTCCAGAAATATTTCCCTCATCGTCCAGCTCAATCTTTTCGGCGGCCGGTCGCGGAGGCAGACCAGGCATGGATACAATATCGCCCAGATGCGCGATGATGTAACCGGCTCCCGCGGCGACCTCCAGTCTCTTTACGGTACACGTGAAATTTCTCGGCCTTCCGAGCTTTTTTGGATCATCGGATAAAGAGAGCTGAGTCTTTGCCATACATATCGGCAAGTTTGCGAACCCGAGCTTCCGAATTTGAGCCATAGACCTAGTTGCTTCGGGTTCGAATTCCACCGAGTCGCCTCCATAAATCTTGGTGACGATCTTTTCTATTTTGGAGTCAATGCCCTCGTCGTACTCGTAAATGCGGGTGATCTTGGTCACCCTCTGCGACGACTCGATGACTTTTCCAGCGAGATCCCTGCAGCCTTCGCCTCCCTTATCAAATGCCATTGAAACCGAGGACTCCACACCACAATTTCGGCAGTAATCTTCAATGAGGCGAATCTCTTCATCTGAGTCCAACGAAAATCGATTGATGCAAACGATGGGCTGGATTCCAAAA
>JASHPQ010000008.1 GCA_030037995.1 Nitrososphaerales archaeon
TTCTTCAAAGATCAGCTGGGGGTACTCTTCATGCGAGGAGGCCCCCAGCACTTGGAGGAGAGATGCCATAACATCGCACCTCAGAAATTGAAAGTTCTGCGATTTCGGGTCATCAACTTGAAGCGGTTCCGTCGCGCAGTGTTGCACGATTTCTTTTGACACTAGAGACAGATTCCAGATCTCGGTCAGCCCTAAACCCACCAAAACTTCGATCATGGAATCGATTTTTTTCAGGCGAGGACTGAGAGAGCCCACGAGAGAGGACGAGATTACTTGAGGCCGGATCTTCCAGACGCCGTACCCCAGCGCCGCCTCTTCCGCGAGATCTATGGGATGAATGACATCACTTCGGTATCTGGGGATTATGGCGTATCCCTGCGGGTCAAGGCCGAGACGACTTTTTTCCAGGACTTCTCGAGCTCGCGGCTCGTCGAGTTCGAATCCCAGAATCTCATTGGAGAGCTTCAGGTCAAAAAGCATCTTTCTCTGGGTCATATCCGGCACCCAGTCGATCTCTCCGTCGGGTTTTACAATCTCAATCTGAAAGATTTTGGCACCGACATCCGAAAGCATGGACGCAATTATCGCCGTGGACGCGTCGGCAACGTACTCGTCCGTTCCAGTGATGTCCACAAAGAGCTTTGAGATGCCGGGTTCCAGCCTCGTGAGATCCCCGTTTATGACAGGTGGCATGGAAAGCACATTTCCGTTCGAGTCCTCCAGCATCGGAAACACTTTGGACAGGAGTCTGCCATATTCGAGACCCTGATCGGTTGTTTCGAGTATCTCCTTCACAGTTTCCTTTTTGATGGAACCTAGCGGTACGAAAGAGAAATTTTCGTCTGTGACTCCGTAGTATTTAATCGACTTTGAAATAGCCACCGCGTTGTGAATCCCGATCGCCACTTTGGATCTTTTCCTTCCGATCCCATTGTGCAGATCTTCCTGCATTGCGATGAGTTGTTTGATCAGCTCGTCAGTGACGGCGATTTCCGCGTATAACCCTCGGATAAAAGGGCGCACTTTTCCAATCCGATCTCCAGAAACAAGGATCCTGTAGGCACTCTTTCGGAAGACGTACTCCGGCGGCCCGGTGGCGATCCCCAGGAGGCCGACCAGCGACCGCGCGATCCCCGCTTCGCTTGAAAAATCCGGCCGGTTCGGGCTGTACTCCACGCTGACGAAATCTCCAGACTGGTCTTCGATGTCCAATCCCAAGTATGGAAGCATCTCGAGGATCGTCTTCTCCGAAGCCTGGTGCTTGCAGAAAGCTCCGAGCCTTGTGAGGGAAAGCTGGATTACCGGCAAAAAAGAATCTTCACCGAATTCATGATACCTTGAGCTTGCGCAGCCATCCGATGTTGGGGCCGAACAGCTGCCGGATGTCGTCCACATGGTAGCGAAGCATGACGAGCCGATCTAGGCTCAGACCCCAGGCGAGGACGGGGTTCTTGATACCCAGTGGGAGGGTCACTTCGGGCCGGAAGGGCCCCATGCCGCCGAGCTCCATCCACCTGCCCGTTTCCTTGCGGAAGGCCATCGTTTGAAACGAGGGCTCGGTGTAAGGGAAAAACGTCGGCCAAAACTTGATTTCGTGGAACCCAAGTTTCGAATAAAACTTCGTTATGACGTAGATGAGATTTCTCACGTTCAGTTTCGCTCCGACCATCACTCCCTCGATCTGGTAGAATTCGGGGTTGTGCTTGTAGTTAGGTTTCTCGTTGCGAAAGACCCTGCCTACCGAGAATACCTTTGCTTCCTCGGGTTTCTTTTCCGCCAGATAGGAGATTGTCACCGCCGTGGTGTGCGTTCTCAGGACGACTCGCGAAGCCTCATCCACGCCCCAGGGATACTGCCACCCCCGCGACCCTGTGTCAGCTCCGGACTCGTGGACCCCTTTTATTGCCCTAATTTCGTCCGCGTAACCATTCAGCTTCGCCTTCAATTTGGAAATGTAGAAAGTGTCCTGCATCTCTCGGGCGGGATGCTGCTGTGGAATGAACAGGGCGTCAAAGTTCCAGAGGGCACTCTGGGACATCGGTCCGAAGATTTCCTCAAATCCTTGCGAAAGAAAGGTCTCCCGGACCTCGTCCATGAAAAGACGCATGGGATGTGTCCTACCGGGATGCACCGTCGGCGCCGGAGACGACACGTCGATTTCCCTCAGCGGCCGTTCCTTCCAAGCTCCGTTCCTCAAAATATCGGAAGTAATCTCATCGATCTCGTCAAGCACCGTCGTTTTGGAAGTGCTCCTCCCCTTCGGGGTCAGAGCGATCTCGATGGTCTTCTCCTTGGTCTCTTTGATAAAGTCCTCATGCCTCTTCTTCAGTGTGTTAATCGCCCCGAGCTCCTCGGGAGAAAGCTCAGTACGAGCCACTTCCTTCTCTCCCGCAATCTTCTCCAAGACGTCCTCCTCGGGCTCACGATTCTCGTACTCTTTTCCAGGGTAGAGCTTGCCTCCCTCGACCCGGAGCCAGCCATTCTTTTTGGCGAGCCCCAGGGCCACCGCGAATTCTTCTCCCAGTTCTCTGGAAACTGCCGCAATCTCCTCGGTACCCCCCGATTTTTTCACCCTGTTCACGAGGCGCCTCTCAGGCAGTCCGATCTTGATCGCTCTGGCGCCGTACTCTCCCAGCGAGAAAACCTCGTTCTCGCTCTCCTTCACCGTGATCAGCTGTTTCGCGCGGAGCCATTCCACGCCGCGCCGGATCTGATCGATCGAGAGTCCGGATAGGCGCGCAAGCTCCTCCAAATCGGCTTGATCGACAGAAGCCAGGGCCTTGAGAATTTTCTTCTCGATTGGATGAAGTGGCTGCGGGCCCATTTCGCTCATTGCTTGTTGCCCATCTCCGATCGTTTTACGAGTTCCCCGCTCAGATCTTCCACGATGAATTCGTCAATGCGATCTCTTGCAGCTTCCCTCTTTGCCGCGTGGGCTGCGACAAACCGCTTCACGCGCGAAGCGAGCATCATCTTGCAGTCCCCGCAGAGCAGTTGCCCACCGGTGCAATCGTCGTAGATCCGCTTCAGCTCCTCATCAT
>JASHPQ010000072.1 GCA_030037995.1 Nitrososphaerales archaeon
GAGAAATCTCTTCGTGTCCCATGTGCTCCCTTCACGCAGAACTCGAAAGCCACGGCTGCCAAAGCTCACCGGAGGTTTGACAACCACAGGATTTTTGGGATAGCCCAGCTCCTTTGCAGCCCTCTCCAGCTCATTCGAGGAGCTCACCAGTTGGGAATCTGGAGTGGGAATTCCAAGCTTTTGGCACACCTTCAGTAGTTCGTACTTGTTGTTGGCTCTCTCGATGGCGGCGGCCCCGGCAACGATAACTTTGGCGCGAACCTGCTCGTAGGTTCTAGACAGCTTCGCGGTCTCTCGCGTGGTCTGAGGGATAACCACATCAATTGAATCACTGGAGCATATCTCGTTAATTATCCCGACATAGTCCTCGCTCTCAGGAGGGGGCACAGTGTGAAAGTCTTCGACCCAGTACTTTCCCACCACATCTTCCTTGATGTCCGCTCCGGTTAGCCTGATTGCTATCTTCTCTGTGTTCTGTTTTAGAGCAAATATAGTTCCCCTGGTCCCGGGCGCGCCGACTCCAGTGAGGAGGACATTTAGGACGCTTGGGAAGGAGATCTTCGAGTCACCACTTTGTCCTTATGGTATCGAAAGCTTCCGCGTATTTCGCCCTAACCTGAATCCCGCGCACCTTGGCTATGCCCTTGATGTAGTCGAGCGTAAAGTACGGTCTTTTTACTTGGAGCTGTGTCTTGTAGGCTTGAAGTGCCTTCCACTTCTTGCTTATGTGCCGGTCCTCAAGAGTGACGAACCCTCTGGCTGGAAAGGTTATAGTATTCCATGGGAGCTCGTAACCCCAAAGGGTGATTTCCTTGAAGGCACGAACGCCCTCGTTAAACAGAGTCTGGTGGTCTTGGTGGAAGTCTTCTCCCGAGGGCAAAAACACCATGTCGGGGCCTATCGATTTCCGCAAGGATATCAATTCGTCTAGAACTTCCTGCCTGTGGTAGGATAGAGTTCTCACCTCGTAGTTGAACACACTCAGGCGCTCCTCCTTGATTCCCAAAAGTGACATCGCTTTGTAAAATTCGTCTCTCAGGGCACTCTTCGGAAACCCCTTGGGCACTGATTTTTCGGCGGTAGAGAAAACCGCCACGTAAATGTCTCCATCTTCTTCGAGAAATCTGGCGATGGTTCCACCACATCCGAGTTCCACGTCGTCGGTATGGGGCGCGAGCATCAGAAAGCGCTTGTAGTTTGTCAAATAAGCTTGGTCAGTCTCGACGTGCAAAAGTACCTTACAAAAGTTTTGAGTCCCTGATCCTCAATTGTCATCCCATCGAGGGCACTCGGATTCAATTCTGCCGAGAGAAATCCTACGAGCATCGTCACTGCCGCACTCATGCTCTGTGTGCCCCGGGCGGAGTTGAACAGGTTAATCAGAAACCTGAGGAACACATAGTAAGAAGGAAATCCTAGGCTGTACATGGCTCGCCCCCACCCGAACAGGTTGGTCGGGCGAAAGGGACGAAGGTGCTCGTACCTCACTTCCGGAAACAGTTTAACTCTGTAACCGGATTCCAGCGCCTTGTAGAGGAGCCAGGTTTCCCACCCGTAGGCGACAGGGTAGTGACCCCCAATTTCCTGCATGTATGACATTCTCACGAACCGCCCGCCACCGTGAGGCATCTGGTCGCCACCCCTTCCGCGAGATGATAACCACTCTCCCGAGGCAACGACTAGTTTGGGATCTTCCTCCATGCGCCGCAGGATCTCCTCCGCGTATCCATGAGAAAGCTCGTTGTCGTCGCCGGACACTATCATGTAATCAGTTCTGGGCAGGTGGTTCTGCTCACGTTGCCAGAAATCTAACGCAAGATTCAGGAGCTTTGGAACTTTGCGAATGTCCCTCGCCTTGGAGCCAGTGTTGAGCACGTGGAAGCCGGTAAAAGACTTTGAAAGAACGATCTTCTCCGTATCATCCGTGGATCCGTCGTTGACGACAGCAATGAACTTGGGAGGTACAGTCTGGGCGAGGATCGAATCCATAGTCATCCCGATGGTTTCTGCACCATCCCGAGTTACTATAACGCACCAGTAATCTTTACTCACGGGAAGACTCACACATCAACAGAAAAAGAGGGTGGGACGAAACATCCCTGATTTTATACAGGCTTTTGGTCATTCATTAATGTTATTTTCCCAGTGCATGTATCCGGGCACATTGCGGCCGAACGGTGTTAGGTTGGGGAATCGTCCACCTTTTCTTTGTGACTCGCAACAACCGGACGAGCAATGAGCAGTTCAAATCAAAATATACTGGCTTGATCCTCTGGGTAATCGATGACCCCAATTCAATCTGAACAGAAGAAACCCGGAATCCGCAAGGAACGCGCGAGTAAGGCTCGGCCTCATGCCACCCCCATCTACCAGACCTCGGTGTACGATTACCCAGATCTAGAATCTCTGGACGATTTCTACGAGGGCAGAATGCCGGGAAGTTTTCTCTATTCCCGAAACGGATTGCCGAACTCCAAAGAGCTGGGAGAGCTGGTCGCCGGTTACGAAGAAACAGATGGAGGACTAGTTTGCTCGTCGGGCATGGGAGCAATCACGATAGCCATTCTATCTTCGCTAAAAGCGGGAGATCGGATCGCAGCATCAAGCGATCTCTATGGTGGCACCACTTCCCTTCTCAAAGACGAGCTGCCGAGGTTTCAGATCTACACCTCGTTTGCTGACTCCACTTCACCAGAGGAAGTGGAGCGGGCTGTCCATAATGGAGCAAAGATGATCATGGTGGAAACGATTTCGAATCCAACAATGAGGGTCTGCGACATCCAAGAAATCGCAGAGATTGCGCACAGGCACCACTCGACCTTACTCGTGGACAACACTTTCGCCACTCCCTTCATCCTCAAGCCGGTTCGATTGGGAGCGGACGTCGTCATGCACAGTGGAACGAAGTACCTCGGAGGCCACGACGATTTGACGATCGGTCTGTTATGCGGGGCAAGCGACTGGATAGCCCGCGCTGGGCAATTTTGTACAAGATCGGGAGTGATCGCAGGACCGTTCGACTGCTGGCTTGCGGCCCGAAGTTTACTCACTTGGGAGCTCAGAGTCAGACAGTCCAGCCTAAACGCGCTGAAACTCGCCCGCTATCTTGAATCAAGAAAAGACAGAATCTCAAACGTGTACTATCCGGGCCTCGATTCCCATCCGCAACACGGGATCGCTAAGAGGATCTTCCCGGATGGACTGTATGGAGGGATGCTCTCGTTTGATCTGAAGGATGGAGCTCCGGGAGCGAGTCGATTTGTTAGGGCGCTAGAAACTATCACGCTTACCCCTTCACTCGGGGGAGTACATACTGCAGTCTCACATCCCGGAAAAACCTCTCACAGAAACCTCAGTCGAGAAGAAAAGAACCGAATAGGTATAACGGACGCAATGATCCGGGTTTCAGTTGGAATTGAGAACTATGATTCAATCGAGCAGGAATTCACGAAGGCGCTCGTCTTATCATAGAGTCGACATTTTCTAATGCAGATTCGAGGTAAAAATCCTCTGAAACTTTATTGAATTGGCGCTCCCGGATCCAGGATCGTAGATTCTGACAAAAGCGCCACCCAGATTCGGTGACTGGCCCGCAAGGACGGATCCGGCAGAACTTCCCAGGTCACAATATATTGTGCGCCCGACTTCGAGGTTCGCGAGCATCCCATGAACCCGCGATGGAATTGTGTCGACCCGCGAGTTGTACTCCTGAAGTTCCACGCCACCGGCAAGGTGCCATGCCATCAGCTTTGCATCTTGAGGTTCTCGCCGCCCCAAGATGTAGAACTCTCCCGCTGAGACAGTCGCAGATCCAAGGCTCCCCTTCAGCAGCTTTGCGCTGTCACTGTAGGTCGCGATGCAATTTCTTCCCAGAATGAGGGCAACGGGATCTATGGAATCTCTTAGATCTGTAGGCTCGCTAACCCGGATCTTCTCCCGTCCATATTGTTGAACATATGTCTCGAAAGCCTCCCGAAAGTCCGAGTTCGAGGCTGCGATCCTCTCAATTTGATCGACTAAGAGAGATTCCAGATCCCGGAAGAAAGTCTCTTGCAACACAATACCGAATGGTGAAACAGAATTTTCGCTATTAACCGTTTCGATTTTGAACCACGAAATTCGATCCGGCTTCGATCAACAGCAAGCGCTGAGAAAAGCTTTACAACGATTTCAGGAATCGAGATAAAAAAATCAAGCAATCAAAAATAGGGTATTCATCATCAGAGTGTGTTGAAAGTTTGAACAAAATTGATGTCGCAGTGCTAGGGGCGACCGGGCGTGTTGGTATGGAGTATTTGGACATGCTTAAGAATCATCCGTGGTTCAGAGTGACCGAGGCAACGGGCAATTCGAAGGTGGGTTTAAAGCTGGGTGACGTTGCCCCTGCGCTTCCGTCAGCTATGCGATCCCTTGAGATAAAGGAGACTGATCCCTCCAAAGTGGAAGCTGATCTAGTCTTCTCACCGTTGCCCACGGCGGTCGCGAGGGAAACCGAGACTAAATTTGCAGAGAGCGGCTTCAAGGTGATAACGGACGCCTCCCCTCACAGAATGGACCCCGACGTTCCGCTTCTAATACCGGAA
>JASHPQ010000073.1 GCA_030037995.1 Nitrososphaerales archaeon
ATGCGCAGCTTCGTGGTGGCCTCCCTCTCAAAGCCGATCCTTCTGGACTCTAAGACAGTCCCTACTCGCCCTGCGAGAAACATGCAGCCAATTACGTGTTCAAATCTGGAGTGCTGCCCGCCCGGATAAACGAGGTGACACCCGGCGAGCTGCCGGATACGCCGGAGTCTCTGCAATGTCGACGTGTCAATAAGCTCTCGCTCCAGAGCGTTGGCGTAGATGTAACCGTGAACGGGGTCCCGGATCTCCGCACTGGATGAGTCCCGAGTTCTCGACGCGAGAGCTCTCGCGCGGTTCGAGGCCCTTTTACCGGAAGCTGTCAAGCAACTCCTTGAGATCTCAAAAGCCTCGTTCTGATTCCTATCTGTCTTTCTGTTGAAGTAAAACGATTGTGAGTTTTTGGCCTCGCAAAGTTGACATCTTCCGTGAAATCAGGTTTGGGAAACTCTCGACCTCGCGATGAATCAGTCCCGGCGGGCAAGCTCGCTTGACGTACCTCACGATAGTCCCAACGTAGACCTCTTTGAGGAGATGGAACCCAAAACCCGGCAGAGGATAAAGGTGGTCGGAAGAACGATCTTCTGCTTCAGATGCGACGGTTCGAAGGAGCTCGCAAGCTACTACTGCGGCTGCGGCTCCTTCATGTGTACGCTGCACCTCGCAGAGCACAGCTGTCTCGTGTCGTCGAGCATGCAGTACAACGAAGAGCTCCTTCAGGCGCTTAGCTAGGCGACCTGTTGCTCTTTGAAGGGAGCCTTGCAGATAGTACAGAATAACTGACCCGTTTCCGTGCTTTCTGCAAACTTCATTTCATGTTCAGGGTTTGAACAAACGTGTTCTTTCTTTTGCAAAAGTGGTTCTTTGACCTCCAGCTAGCAGCTCCCGGGGCTTCCGACATTAAAACAATGCGAATAGGCAGATCAGCTGCTTTATCCCCTTCATGTAATAGTCCAGAATGATATGCTCGTTCGGAGCGTGGAAGCTGGCTCCGGGGTAGTTCACGCCCAGGCCCATCGCCGTCGGGAGCTTCAGCTCCCGAGTGAACAGACTCATGGGCCCGGTGCCCGCAATCGTGGGCCAGACGTTCGGCTTTTCCTGCTCCACCATCTCGGCGCACCGCATCAGAGTCTGGGCAATGTAGCTTTCCACGGGGGTCTTCGCGGGGTCCTCTTTGGAGATTGTCTGGAGTTCTACATCAGTGAAGCCCCACTTGCGGAGGTGCTGTTTCAGCTTCCTCTCAATGTCTGCCGCTCTCATGTTCGCCACCAGCCTGAAATCCATCTTCACGAAAGCTTCCTTCGGGACGATTGTCTTTGCCCCCTTTCCCATGTATCCAGAGGCAAAGCCCGCAATGTTCGCGGTGGGACTATAGAGGTGCTTTGTGAGCGTTGCGACATCGTCCTTCTCCTCCAGCAGGTACTTGATCTGGAGGTCCTTGCGGAGCTCCTTCACCGAAAATTCGTTTTCCTTGAGGAACTTTCGTTCCTGGGGCGTGGGCTTCACGGCATCGCCGTAAAAGCCCTCGACCAGGATCTTCTCCTTTTCGTCCTTGATCGTTTTCAGAAGATTGACGAGCCGCCACGCTGGGTTTGGGGCGATCGCGCCGTAACTCGAGTGCTGGTCTTTTTCTCCTACCTTCAGCCGAAATTCTACATACAGCAGCCCCTTGACGCCCAAGTGGATCTCCGACCTGCCCGCCGGAGAGCGATCTCCAGCCTCCCACAGGCAACCGTCGCCTTTTAGCATCGATCTGTTTTTCGAAATAAACCCGTGAAGGTGAGGGCTCCCGACCTCTTCCTCTCCCTCCACCAGCCACTTGACGTTTGGCTTTATCGAGCCGCCCGAGTTCATCAGTGATTTGATCGCGTTAAACCGTGCCACCAGCTCCCCCTTGTCGTCCCCCACTCCCCTACCATACAATCTGCCGTCTCTCTCAGTCGGAGTAAACGGGTCCGACTTCCACTCCTCCAGCGGCTCCACCGGCTGGACGTCGTAGTGGTTGTAGACGACTAGCGTTTTCGCTCCCGAGGAGCCTTTGAGCTCTCCGTAGACGGCATCGGGGGCCCCCTCGATGGGAAGCAATTTTGCATCCAGCCCAAGTTCGGCCATTTTTGTCCTGACCAGCTCGGCGCACTCCTTCAGGCCGATGTTCTGAGCGGACACGCTGGGCTGGCTCACGAGCTCCTTCAACTCCTCCAAGAAATTGCTGCGGTGACCTTCTGCGTAGCTCCACGCGCTCTTGATCTCTTCGCTAGGCTGCTCCAACTTTTTCACTTGGTTTGCTTTCGAATCTCGGCCCTTGATTTAGAGCAAATATCCATTGCTGAGATGGTGTAAACCTTCGCACAGCTTACGAGATTCGGGATGTACATGGTCCCCCGCGTTTCCTTTCCGGGCCCTCCCGAGGGACCATAGTTGACCGCGGGTATTCCGTGCCGCGTCAGGATATTGGCATCAGAGGACCAGGAAAAGTACACGGTTTCCACTGAATTTTGAAAGATGCTTTCGTGGGCTTTTTTGACGGAATGGGAGACGTACTCATCTTCCGAGATCTCGGACCACTCGTCAGTAACGTAGAGGTCAAGATCCGCCGAAATCCCTTCCTCCGCTTTCAACCTGCCAAGCACTGTTCTTACCTCGTTTCTGATGTCCAGTGCGTGGTGCCTCGGCGGAAACCGGACGTCCAGATACAAGTTACAAAAGCCCGGCGTGCGGGACGCCCGCCAGGGCCAGCCGCCCTCGATCGAGCCTACGTTCACAGTGGGTATCGATCCCATGTAACTAAAACGTGCTTGATAATCTGGAATCCATTTTTCCAGCGCGGTTAGAATACGATTCATTTGCAAGATCGCGTTTTTGGTACTCCCGGCGTGACCAGTGTGGACTAGCGCTCCCCGCAGCCCAATCTTGAACCAGCAGCTGCCGCTATGGGCGCACATCAGCCGGAGGCCCGTGGGTTCTCCCAGGATGGCGACATCCGCGGTCCCCCCGTGAGAGACCAAGTAGGCAGTGCCGTGACCGTAACCACGGTACTGCGGGCCATTGTAGTGGTCGACCTGCGTTTTCTCAATCTCCCCCACGACACCCGCGATCACGATGTCTCCAGGGAGCTTTTGCTCTCCGGAGTCCTGGATCGTTCGAACCGCTGCAGCGTAAGCAGCTAGGGCGGATTTCATGTTGAAAGCGCCCATCCCATACAGCCAGTCTCCTTCCACCCTTCCCCAGGGAGGGCCAGGTCGGTAGACTGGCGAAATGGAGTGTAGTATTTCCAGATCTTCGTCTGCCGCAAACGAGGTGTCCAGATGGCCATTGAACATGAGCGTCGCCGCGCCAGAGTCATCCCCGCGAAGCGTCGCCAGAACGTTGTATCTGCGCTCTTCCACTTC
Source organism: Nitrososphaerales archaeon (assembly GCA_030037995.1). Taxonomy (GTDB): domain Archaea; phylum Thermoproteota; class Nitrososphaeria; order Nitrososphaerales; family CADDZS01; genus DATLTL01. The sequence goes on from JASHPQ010000073.1 coordinate 3,387, forward strand.
TTGCATCACTACTTTCATTCCCAGAGCGCGTAATTTCGTAGCATAAAGCTCGGCTGCTTCGCCCTCCCTACCGGTGGGGCTGTTGACGTTTACGAGATCCAACGCGTCCTGTACCAACCGCTGCGAATCCAGGGATTCCACTACATCGCTCTGGGAAGCCGTCTTCCCTCTGCTTTTTTCCATGGGAATCTGCACCGTTTCTCACGAAGGAGCTAGCGCGATCGGCCTGACTAGCGAACCGGTGGCGCCGCGCACCTTCAGAGGGAGGACGATCAGCGTGGAGACGTAGACTGAGTCACGGGCCAGTTGCTCCAAATTCAGGCTCTTTATTATGAAGATCCCGTTTTCAACTAAGAACGCTTGATGCAGCTCGAATGGCTTGGGAACTCCAAACGCGAGGTTGTCGGAGCAGGCTACCGAAATTTTCTTCGCGGCAAGATGCCTGGCCGAGGCCGCGGTCATTCCGGCAAATTTATGCAGGTAGGCGTCCCCGTCGGTGGTCATGAATCTTGAATATCCCGTTCGCACGAGAACCGCGTCCCCGCGCTTTATGTCGACCGCTTCAGCCTTTAGGGCGCCCTCGATATCTTCGGGGGAAATTTCGTACCTTTCGGGCAAGATGTCTACTCCCTTGTATTTTGGAAAGTCCAGCAACACGGCCCGCTTCACTAGAGGCGGAATTTCCTCGACGCTCATCCTGGTGTAACCCACGTGTGACTCAATCTCTGCTGCGCTGACGCCGCCGAACAGTTTCCCATCCTTGGACATGTGGCATAGCGCATCGAGATGCGTCCCCGAATGCATGCTGGTCGTGATCAGTTCAAGGGAATCCGCGAAGCCAAGACCTGGCGCAATGCTCTGGAAAAGTTTCTCAGTGTGCTCGTGATATCGGTAAAGATAGATCAAAAACGGCGGGTCGGCCGGGTGGACGGGCATACCCCACCAGTAGGGCTGGCCCAGGTCGTAGATCCTGGAGGTGGTTAATTGATTTACAAACTCTTCGGTTTTATTTCCTGACATTTTTGACGATTCGAACTCCTCAGAACAAATCGAGCAACGATAGAAAAACAACTTAAAGTGTTTCTCAGAAATTCAGAGTCGCTCCATCTCGGGAAACCAGAAAGACATTTTTCCTGCCAAATGATTCTGTTCTGTATCAAATATCCTATTGGCAGACAATGAAGTAGTTGAAGTGGTAAACGAGGATGACCAGGTACTTTACGAGACGACCCTGGAGGAATGCAAGAAAAAAGGACTGCTTCACAGGGCTGTTGCGGTCTTTCTCCGAAACTCGCAGGGACAAGTTCTTTTGCAGCGAAGAAGTATATCTGACGACTGGTTGCCCGGGAAGTGGACCGTGTCATGCACGGGGCATGTGAGGGCGGGTGAAAATCCATCGCACGGATCAAGTCGAGAACTCCGGGAAGAGCTAGGAATAGCTGCCAGCCCAGCGTTCCTTTTCAAAGAGGTTCTACCGAAGATAACTTGGTCGGGGCTCACCGAATACGAGGTTGCTTATACCTTCGACGTAAAGTCGGATTCTAAAATCCAGATAGATCCGGGGGAAGTGGATCAGGTGAGATTTCTGACACCGTCCGCCTGTCTTGCTCTAATCCAAGATCGGCCAGAAGACCTGACTCCCGACGCCATAATTCTCCTCCAGAACTATTTGCAAAGAACCGGAGAAAGCTAGTTGGAAATCTTAGAGGCCTAAATGGCAATTGCCGATGCCATCATAGGCCTTCGTTCGATTGAGTATACACTCCATGGCCGAGGATGATACAGCTTTGTTCCATCATTTTTGGTTGCCGAGCTCTGTTCTGATGAAAATATATTCAATGACAGAAGCTAATATCGCGAATTTGAAAAAAGAAAGGGCGTTCTTTAATCTAGAGTTATATGCCACATCTTTTTTATGAATGAGGTGTCGTGCGATTAGGATCACTTGCGAGTTGCTGAGACTATAGATCAACAGCAGGAACAGCAGCGAGTCCCGAGACTGGGAAGCGAGGTCAGATTCGAAGACGGAGTGACTGCCGGGCGAGTTCGTGCGGTCAATGCAGATACTTTTGTCGTCATCCGCGGCAAAAAAAGGGTAAGGAGGCTTGTCCTGCCGTACTCGGCTATCGCGTCCATAGGTAATAGGATTGTAATTCTTCGGGCCACGAGGGCAGAGGTCTTGGAGAAGCACTCGCCGCTATTAACGGGGGACCGTGAGCTTGTTTCGAAGAAGAGGTTTCTGCGGGAGCTGGATTCGCGACTCGAGCTTGATAATATCGAAAGGGCAGAGCGAATTGCTAGAATTACTCTATACCTGATGAGCAAGCGCCTGTCTCCCGAGCAAAAGAAGAAGCTCAAAAGAAGCCTGCCGGCTGGAATACGGAGCCTTTGGGCGGTAGTGGAGCAACAGGGATCGGAGCAGTACTTCGATACTTGCGACTTTCTCGAGCCGATAAAAAAGCAGGGCAAGTTCGAGACCATGGAGGAGGCATACATCGCCGCCAGAGAGGTATTTTCCTCGCTAAAGCGCATAATGCCTCCAGTGGAGGCTCTGGAGATTTCGAGATCTCTTCCTAGAGGGCTTCAGGACATCTGGGAGAGCGCTTCCTAGACTCCGAAAAGCTTAGACTATTTCTTGCGCTTTGCTTACTCGTTTAAATTGGCGATCTACGAATTCGAGAAAAAAACCCCCAGAATTTCAGACTCTGCCTTCGTTCACGAGGCAGCCTCGGTAATCGGCGACGTAGTCGTTGGAGAACAATGCTTCGTAGGAGCGGGGGCCGTCCTCCGCGGAGATTATGGAGGAATCAGGGTGGGAAACAGATCTTCCGTACAAGACAACTGCGTCCTGCACGCTAGATCAGAAGAGGTATGCACTGTTGGGAACGACGTGCAAGTGGGGCACGGCTCAGTCCTCCACAACTGTGAGATCGGGGATTTCGCCGTGGTTGGTCTCGGTTCTAGAATCTGCGATTACGCGGTGGTGGGGGTCTGGGCAATCGTCGGGGAGGGCGCCGTCGTTACTTCCAAGACCATAGTGCCCGACGGCAAGGTCTTCGTGGGAACCCCGGCAAAAGCATTGAGAGACGTCACTGAGGAAGACAAGAAGGTCTGGTCGTTTTACAAGCAAAAGTACGCCGAGCTGTGCCAGAGATACAAAAACGGCCTGAAGAAGATCTGTTAGAGATCTGCCTATTCCTTCTAAACAATAATTTCAGTCGTCAAGCTCCGGAGCTATATTATCCATCAGATTTGAAAAACTCATAAGACAGACTCTCTGCTTCCTAAGCAAGAGTCGAATTAGATTATGTCCCGGGAATTCAAATTACCTGATTTAGGCGAAGGCGTGGCGGAGGGAGAGATCGTAAAGTGGCTTGTCCGGGAGGGAGATTCCATAAACGAAGATCAGCCCATGGTGGAGGTAATGACGGACAAGGCGACCGTGCAGATTCCATCGCCCACGAAAGGCAAGGTTGGAAAAATTCTCGCGAAGGAGGGGCAGACGGCCAAGGTCGGAGAAGTACTCGTCACTCTCGACGATGATGGTTCAGGAAAAACTTCCCCGCCCTCTTCGCAGAAAGAATCCATGGTTCAAGCCGTGCCTTCCACGGCAGCTCCCCCGAGTCCTCAAGCTCCTTCCCGTCCTCCTGGAATAGGCATAGTTGCGACACCCGCGACGAGAAAACTTGCCAGAGACCTGAATGTCAACATCGAGTCGATCTCGGGATCCGGCCCCGGGGGAAGAATAACAGAGGACGACGTTAGAAGGATCGCGGGATCAGGAAGAACTGGAGCTTCGCTCCAGCAGCGACAACAGGAGCAAGCTCCACCACCTGCGCCAATTGTTCAGCCTCGAGTTTTGCCCCCCACTGCTACGAGCAGTCTTTCTCAGGTTACTTCGACTCAAAGCACGGTGACCTCCAGAATGGCGGGGCAATCAGAGGAGAGAATTCCCATCCACGGAATTAGGAAGCGCATCGCGGAGAAGATGGCCAAGTCCCTGCACGCCACGGCTCAGGTTACCCATATCGACGAAGTAGATTTTACTCAGCTGACTGCGTTGAGGGAGAAAACGAAGCCGCTGGCAGAACAGCAAAACCTGAAACTCACGTTCATGCCGTTTATCATGCAGGCGGCGGTCGCTTGCCTGAAGGAGTTTCCGTTTTTCAACTCTTCAATAGACGAAGAAAAACAGGAGATCGTCTTGAAGCACTACTACAACATAGGCTTCGCCACAGACACTCCCAACGGCCTGATAGTACCAGTAGTCAAGGACGTGGACAAGAAAAGCATCTTCCAGATCGCCCGAGAATTAGGCGATCTCTCTGAAAAGGCAAGGGCTGGCAGGATCGCCCTGGAGGAAATTCAGGGCGGCACGTTCACCGTCACCAACATAGGAACCCTGGGAGGGCTGATGTCAACTCCCATCATAAACATCCCCGAAGTAGCTATCCTCGGCGTCCAGAAGATTCAGAAAAGGCCAGTCGTTAGAGATGATCAGATCGTTATCCGAGACGTTTCCTTTCTTTCGCTGTCCTTCGACCACCGTGTCGTGGATGGAGCGGACGCGGCTAGGTTCACCTCAAAGTTGATATCCATTTTGGAGAACCCGGGCCTGTTGATGATAAACGGGGTACGCCTGAGCTGAAAAACGGAAAGTTCTCAGTGAAACGGAATTGCGATCGTGATTGCCAGCACAAGTGAAAATATCCAGTTTGAAAGCAGCGCGTTTATCGTGAATGGAAGGTAATACGGTGGCGGCTCTTTCGACTTTTTGAACGTCCCTGATTTCCTAGACAGTATCGCAGCAGATACAATGGGGGCCGCGAGGCTCAGAATTGGAAGTATTCCGACTGCGATTAAGACGACGACCAGCGCATATGCGAATATAGTCAGATAGAGAGAGATCGCAAGAGCCTTCGGCCTGCCAAGAACTGCGCCCAGGCTGAATTTTCTTGCCTTCTGGTACACCTCGTAAAAGATCATGTCGTGGTCGATCAAAATTGTGACGGTCATTGTCCCCGCAGCAAACGAAACGAGAAGCGCCGGCAAGCTGAGAACCCCCGTCTGAACGTAGTACGAACCGAGAACCGGGATCGGCCCGAAGGCAAGAAGGATCGCGATCTCCCCCAGACCCTTGCCGCGATAATCCAATTTGATCGGCGGCGCCGTGTAGAAAACTGCGAGCAATACTCCCGTTGCCGCCAGAACGAAAGACCAGTAGCCGACGACAATCGAGAAATAAATCGAGACCAGCAGGCTTCCGAAAAAGAGAAGAGCTGAAACGGTCTTTGCATTTTTCAGCGAGATCAGGCCCCTGGGCAGTGGTTTCCAACCGCCGAAATTACGCGGGAACATGGAGTTTGCGATCTGGTCGACGCCATTCTGGTAATCGTAACAATCATCAACGGCATTAGCGCCGAGATGAAGCAAAGCCACTCCAAAAATTACCAGCAGGAAATAGGACGGGTCAAAGGAACTGGTCAGTCTGAAAGCCAGCGCCGTTCCCACAGCGGATGGAAGGAGGACCAGCGGCAAGAACTGGATGCGGGTCAGCCGGGAGAAGATCTCCAAATTGCTGACTCTTTTGGCCGGGACAACGCTCTCCATTTGCTCTCCGACGAACCTGCTACCGCGAGCTTACCACGGGGAAGTGGTAACATTCCTAATTCCCTTCAGACAAAAAGTTTGCCGTGCGAATTATTTCTCAGAAACAATAGGACCGGCCTGGAACTGAAGGCCGAATCGATTCGAGAGGGATACAAGGATCGAATGTTTGACTTCGTTTATGTCTAGGAGATGGCCGAGCTCCCTATCCATGGAGGTCATTATGGCAGACTCAAAGCCGCACGGTTTGATTTTCTGAAAATATGAAAGGTCCGTATTCACATTAAGAGCGAATCCGTGATAGGTCACCCAGTGGGAAGTGGCCACTCCAATGCTGGCGATCTTTCGTCTCCCATCTACCCAGACCCCGGTTAGCTGTCCCAGTTTCCCAATAGATTCCAATCCGAATTGGAGGAGCGCATCGGAGATTACCGCCTCTGACAATTCTATATATTGTCTTACTCCCAGCGACCTTTCCGTAAGCGATACGATGGGATACGCGACCAGCTGCCCGGGACCGTGGTAAGTCACGTCGCCACCGCGCTCGATCTCGTACTGGGGAAGACCCTGAACCAGAACATTCTCGGCGTGAGCACTTCTCCCCATCGTGAGCACGTGGTCGTGCTCCACCAAGATCAAAGTGTCAGGAATTTCTCGACTAATTCTCTTTTCAACAAGTCTCTTTTGTAAATCCCAGACGTACCTGTAATCTCGAGAAAAGCCTAGGTCATATAACAATCCGAGTTGATTAGGGCGGTGCTGCTCTATTTCCTCCAATTGCCGAAGCCTCCCTCGATTTTCACTCTAAGAGACAGGCCTATTCGTTATGTGAATTGCTTTGCCGAGGGCGTTTTCTGCAGCCTCCATAATTGTTTCCGGAAGAGTGGGATGTGGATGAATGGTCAGTGCGAGGTCTTCAAGCGTCGCTCCCATCTCGAGTGCTAGGGTGGGTTCACTGATCAAATCGGATGCTTCCAGGCCGACGATGCCGATTCCTAAAACAAGGCCCGACTCCTTCTCAGCGAGAATCTTGGTGAATCCCTCTGATTCTAGAGTGGCGAGGGCCTTGCCGTTCGCTGCGAAGGGGAATTTGCCCGTACTTGCCACGATTCCTTTGGCCAAAATTTCGCTCGGCGATAGTCCAACAGTTGCAATCTCTGGATCGGTAAAAATGGCAGAGGGAATTGCAACGTTGTCGAAGGAGCTGTTGAGACCGGATATAACTTCTGCAGCGACGATGCCCTCTCGGCTCGCCTTATGTGCTAGAAGGGGGCCGCCCACTACATCTCCAATTGCAAAAATATTTGGGACGCTGGTCCTCATCTGTTTATCCACCTTTACGAATCCCTTCGCATCCAATTGAACACCCGCAGAGTCGAGGCCGAGCGAGGAAGAGTTAGGCTTCCGCCCGACCGAGACGAGGACGTAATCAACCTCGGTGCTTACTTCCTTGCCATCCCCTGTTTCAAATGTCACTTTCACTCCATTATCAGTAGTTATGGCGCCCTTGACTCTACTCTTCAAGTGAATTTTCGCATTCATCTTCTGGAGATTCCTCGAAACCAGATTTACAAGATCTAGATCGACTCCGGGAAGGAGCTGATCTAAAACTTCCACAATTGTCAGTTCCGTGCCAAAAAGGTTCGCGTACGCCATACCGATCTCCAGACCGATAACCCCTCCTCCCACGATCAAAAGTCGCTTGGGAGGAACGGGAAGGCTCAGCGCCTCTGTGCTACTGATAATTCGATTTCCGTCAAATTTCAAAAAAGGAAGTTCGATCGAAGAGGATCCGGTAGCGACAATAGAGTAATCAAAATCCAACTGGAGTGGTTTGGAGCCCGATTGTTCTTCAATCTCGATCCGGTTCGGGTTAACAAATCTTGCATTCCCTTGAATCACTTTTACCTTGTACGATCTCAACAATTGCGAGACACCGCCAGTCAGTTTTGCAACGACGCTCTGCTTCCATTCCTGCAGCCTAGCAATGTCTACGGAAACGGTGGCGTCGATCCCCATTCGTGAGGCGTTTCTGGCATTTTTTACGAGCTTGCTCGCGGTGATGAGGGCCTTGCTGGGGATGCAACCCACATTGAGGCAGACCCCTCCAATCTTTTCCCTCTCAATAACGGTGACAGATTTCCCAAGCTGCCCGAGTCTAATAGCAGCCACGTAACCACCTGGACCCGAACCTATGATAACGACCCCGGCGGTTCGAATTTGATTGAAGCCACTAGAACTCATTTCAGAAGCAACGGGTCCTATTTTTTCTACGGAAATACCAAACCGGCGTATTTTCGTAATAACGGTTTTGTAAAGCGCACGGAATCCGTAATTTATTGGTGAAGGTGTAGATCTAGGGGGGCTATCTGGAGCAATCGAGGAAAATCATATCGAAAACCAGTGTCATAGAGAGGGTATGCGTTGTGACCCGGCGAAAGAGCAACACGAACGCAACTGAGAACGTAAGAATAAACATTATCATGTTAACTTAGAGGAGAATTTTTGCATTTTCGAAACTCCCGAGTGCGAATACCAATGATCTGACCAGCCGATTTTTCGTAATCTGAAGATGTGGACGGACGAGTTTTTTCTTTTCGTCCACATCACATATCGGGGTATGATCACGAACGAAATTAGACGTTGCCACTAGGCCCAGTGATTCCAATCTCGAATAGGTCTTTCAACGGGTTTGATGCGTGCCGCGTGATGCTTTAGCGACTGCTCGTGCATTAGAAGATGAGATAAGCACAAGAGTTTTCCACACTCGTTGCACCTATGGGTATGATCACTTGCACAATAGAAACAGGTCATAGTGAATCCTTCCAGGTGTTTTCTTTCACTTCGGCCGGGGCCTTTGATTCTGCCAATTTTAGGCCGACCCGAATATCCAAACGGAATATTAGTCTGCTCTATATAGAATTACCTGATGTTCACTGACCGACCAGAACGTAACAGTACGAGTGGCGAGGCTGCAGCTTTTTCCTCCTCTCCACTTTGTTATAGCGGGGGAATTGAAAGTACTTGTATATCTTGCCGGGCCCTTCCTGCTGAATAACTCTGGAGAGATCTTCCCTTTCGCACTTCTGGCACGAAAT
>JASHPQ010000074.1 GCA_030037995.1 Nitrososphaerales archaeon
CAGAAATGAAAAAGTGCAATTCAACTATTAGTTCTTAGAATTCCTTAGGATGGAAGGAGCGAGGACAAATTGTTTCACGGTGCAAGGAGCTCCATGCGATCTAGGAGCCACATCAGTCCAGAAAAAATTGCGACAACGAGTTTTTCAAAGTGCGGCAAGAGACCTTGAACAGGATGGCTAATGAGAATGTAGTTCGCGGAAATGTAATGTGAGTTGGAATAACTTCACTGCAGGGCGAAGCATTTATAGTCTGACTAAAGTCGATTCCTTTCCATGCACGTAAAGAACAAAACCCTTGAACTTCTGAAGCAAAATAAGACCGTGATAGGTTTTATTGTCACGATTCCCTCTTACGACATCGCCGAGTTGTTGTCAAAAGTCGGATTCGATTATTTGTTTTTTGATTTAGAGCATGGTTCGATCGGTTTTGATATGCTGCCCTGGCTTTTGACTGCGGCTTCCGGCGGGGAAGCGACCCCTCTCGTCAGGATACCTTGGAATGATCCTGTATATGCGAAATTAGCTCTGGATCGAGGAGCACAGGGGATTATCGTTCCCCAAGTTGATACCAAGGAAGACGCGGAAAAGGCTGTTAAAGCGTGCAAATATCCTCCGGATGGAATCCGAGGCATAGGGCCGAGAAGATCCTCATTGTACTACACCAACTTCGTAGACTACATGAAATATGCGAACGAAGAAGTGATGGTAATACCTCTTATCGAATCAATAAAGGCGGTTGACAACATAGAGGAAATAGTATCAGTGAAAGGAGTTAGTGCTCTGGGTCTTGGACCTGACGATCTATCAGCATCAATGGGTTACACGTACTCTCTACCGAAACGAGAAAAGCCCGTCCTGGAAGCGATTGACAAAGTATTGGAGGTTGGTCAAAAGCACGGAATCCCCGTGGCTATGCCTGGAGGAGGCATCGAGGGGACGAAGGAATGGATAAGAAAAGGATGCAGAATGGTTCATTTTGGCGAAGACACAGATTATATGATGAAGATGAGAGATGACATAGCCAAGCTCACAGCGGAACGAAACAGATAGGTTAGTCCCGGCTCAAAAGTTTCTAATTGTAATCCAGATCTGGTACATTGTAGCTAATTAATAATTAATTGAAAATACGCAAGTTAGAAAACATCTCAGGCACTGCATTCTGTCACAGTTCGAATGAGTTATTCAGAGCATATTCAGTCGCTATTTTTTCGTCAAGTTCAACTCCCAGGCCCGGCTTATCAGACAACGAAATAAAACCCGAGTCTATCAACTTGTTCTCTTTCACCATCTTCGGCCAGATTGGTACGTCGTGGCCATGAAATTCCAAAACTCCAAAATTCGGAACAGAGGCTGCAATATGCGCTTGAGCCACGGTGCCTATTGGACTACCAATATTATGAGGTGATAGGATCATTTCTTTGATCTGCGCCATCTGCGCGATCAGCCTTGTTTCCAATATCCCGCCCGTCTTGAGAGCGTCTGGTGTGACAATTCGCATCCTCGTTGAAAGCAACTGGAGAAATTCGTACCTTCCGTAAAGATTTTCCCCGGTTGCAATTGGGGTGCTAGTTGCAGTCGCAACGAGGTCTATCAGGGCAGGATCTCCCGGTGGCACGGGATCTTCGAGCCACATGACATGGTATGGTTCGATTGCTTTTGCGAGCCCGATCGAAGATTGGACGTTGTACTTCCAGTGCAAATCAAACAAGATGTCAGTTTCATCTCCAACGGCTTGTCTTACTGCGGCGACGAGCTCGGAAAGATACTTCGTTTCCCCATTTGTCAGGGATCCTGATGAAAGATTGTACTGCTGCGTATATGGAGTAGCTACGTCGAGATCGAATTTTATTGCGGTAAAGCCTTCGTTTTTCATTGTCTTCGCCCGCGAAGCATATGCCTTTGGAGTAAATTCCTCGGAGTATTTGCCCGTCGTCATCCGGCCGTGGATCGGTTCGTCCTCAGCCGGTTTCATTTGATTGCCCGACATCCATTTCGGTCTGCTCGGCAATAGAACCGAATCGATAGCTTCCAGAGACTCTCCAGCATGAGTATCGACATAGATTCTTATTTTCTCCTGAATTTTCCCCCCGAGCAAAGAGTAGACAGGAACGTTACGGTACTTTCCAACGAGATCAAAAAGAGCTATTTCGATAGCCGAAATGGCGTGAGCATTTACTCCCGAAAAACCCGATGGTATCGAAGCCCAGCGCATCTTTTCAATTAGTCGATTTATTTCGAGGGCATCCTCTCCAATCAACAACCTTGCGAATTGATTTACAACGCCTTGTAGTTCCGGTGCGAAAAAGCCTTCACCAGTTCCATAGATCTCGCCCGCGTATACTCTCGCGTAAACCCAGTGATAATTTCCTTCCACTGTTGCAGAGGTAACCTTTGTGATTTTCAATGTCATAGGTTAGGAAAGAGGTTTGGCCCATGTTGAAAAGCATATTCCATGCTACCCACTTCCAATGCAAGGTTGACTCGTTGGAAGCATTGTAATCATGAGTATATTGATTTCTGAAGCCAAAGTTGCTACTGTCAATAGAACTTTCCTAATGTTTTGAAGGTTCATAAAGGCTCGTCAGGAATCGGATCTTTTTTGCAGTTCTAGGAGTGATCGTAATTTTTCGGCGCCGAAAAATTTCGAAAGGAAATTGTCCTATGATACGTCGTCATCCCCTGTAAAAACATAGGGAGGACAAAGCTCTGCTACATTACAAATCTCGAAGGGTCAACATATTTCGAATCGATTTCCTCCGGTTGTTTGCCATCGATCATGGCCCGCAATACTAGGGCCGTAGCAGGAGCTAGGGTTACGCCTAATCTGCAATTCCCAGAAGCGATGAAGACATTCTGATATCCTGGAAGTTTGCCAATTACTGGGAATTGATCGGGAGTGCACGGCCTATATCCAATTCCCTCTTCGATCTTGGTAAGCTTCAGTTTATCAAATCCAACAAGATGGGGCCTAACTCTACCCATAACCCACTTTTTCCTGGATTCGTCAAAAGATTGTTTAAAACCGACAATTTCAAAGTAACTAGATACTCGTAGTAAATTCGGATTATGCTGGGAGATGGATATTCCATTTCCCTCGATCATTGCTGTTTCTTTGACAATCCTCACTCCTCCTGTATCGAAAAGCATCACCAGCCCTCTTGCGGGTAAAATAAGTGGATCATAGCCCAATGAAACACAAATTTTCCTCGTCCAAGCACCAGCAGTAATAACGTAATTGTCACCTGTTACCTCGCCGATATCAGTCACGACACATTTGACAGATCCATTCACTTTCTTCAGATCTGCTGGTTTGTCCAGGATCATCTGCACACCCATCTCGGTAAGTTTCTTACGTAGACCGTCGAAAAGTTTCCCTGGATGAATTGAGAACTCTTCTGAAAATCGAACCCCTCCGGCGAAACCAGTATAACCCATGTTGTAAGCTTCGGACTGATCGATAATTTGGCCGCCCCACTTTTGCGCATATTCTTTGACTTGACTAAACTCTGTGAAAAGCGCGGTAATTCCTTCAATCCTATCGATTTCCATCTCGACTTCGTTGAAGAAACCCTTGTAAATTTCTAAGCTCTTGGCTGCAAGCCCCATAATCTGTTCTTCATAGCCTCCGAGCATCTTCTTCCGAGCGATTCCAAACCAACGAAGGTTTTTCAAGAAGACGGAGGGCGATACATAGATGGGACCCATTCGCCCGAAATATCTCGATAGTATAAGACCCATTCCAATAGTAGGGACTGGAACACCTGATGGCGTAATTTCTCCTGAATTGTACTTCGATGTCCTGGCACCGTCGAGAGGAGCATCAATGAGAGTAACGGAGTGTCCGTCTTTTCTAAGATAGTAGGAGATGAACATTCCAGTTACACCTCCGCCCAAGACTACGATTTTCATACGATTTTTTTGAAAATTTGTCGAGATTAATAACTTATCTCGATATTAGAAACTGTCCTTGACAGCATCCGAAAATTATCG
>JASHPQ010000075.1 GCA_030037995.1 Nitrososphaerales archaeon
TGAAGGCTGCAGCGGCGGCAGAAGAGGCAAGAGTACCGAGCTAGGGCAAGAATGTCTTAGCTCCGGAGATAAATCAAAGAGTTTTCATTCGATGCATCTCCGAGCTTTGAACCTGGAGGAGCGAATAAACCTTGATGAACTCAACGGGAAGCACCTTCGTTGGAGTCGGTGGATGGGCCTATTTTCCAAGCAAACAAGGTAACAAGCTTGCCCTCTGTGCCAGATTATTTGATTATGCAGAGGTAAACTCGACATTCTACAAGCTGCCCCCGGAAAAGCTCGCAGCTAAATGGCGCTCGACTGTACCAGAAGAGTTTCAGTTCAGCGTTCGTGCAAATCGGAAGCTCACTCACATAAATCATCTCGAGCCCACCCGAGAGAATTTCAGTGAGTATGAAAGAAATCTCTCAATCTGCAGGGCCTTGCGGGCTTTTATCCTTCATTTTCAATTTCCTCCCTCTTTCGATGTGACCAGAGAGGTCGTCGAGAGCTGGCGAGGGTTCTTTTCTTCCTTGAAAAGAGAGAGGGAGATGAGCTTTGCAATCGAAGTACGAAACAGGAAAGCGTCAGAGAGCCCTCTTCTGAAGTCTTTTCTCAATGATTACGATATTGTGCCGAGCTCAGATCCGACTCGCTCGGAAATAGGCGTATCGAGGGATTCAAAAATCCAGTACTCCAGAGTATTTGGACTCGGCGAGCACACAAAGTGGAGTTTCTCTACGAGAGAATTGGAGGAGCTGATACAAAAGGTCTCGAAAACGCCCGCAGCAAGAAAGTACATGACTTTCCACAATATTACGATGTACGAGGACGGCGCTCGATTGATGCGGATGCTCAAGCAGGAGGGTAACGAGCCGCTTTCGCCTGTTGTGGGCATCGCTTCGCTGAAAGAGGCCGTGGTCGCCGAGAGAATTGACTTCCCTATTTCCAATCGGGAATTGTCTTCCAGATTGGCGTGGAGGACGGTCACCGCAGTGGACGGACGTAGGATTCATGCCGATGAGATCATGGGCCACCTGCCCGGGGATGTTCGCTTTGAATCGTTGCAACAGGTTCTCGATAGGTACGAGTCATCGTTCCAGTCATCTGACTTTGGCCGAGGGGTCTGAACACACTTTCGCTGTCCTAATATAGGTCGTTCTAAACTGCAACCGCAGAGGACAAATCGGATTGGGCAAACCAATTGTGCACTTTGAAATCCCTGTGAATGACTCCGAAAGAATGAGCAGATTCTACACCGATCTCTTCGACTGGAAGTTCGACAAACAACCGATGGGGTCTGGTATGGACTATTGGATGATCGAGACCACCGGTCGAGGGCCGGAACATCTAGGAGGAGGGATGTACCTGAAACAGGGGAGTGAGTCTGACAGACCGAGATTCTTCATTGGCGTCGAGGATATCGACGAGCATACGGAACGATTCAAGCAGGCGGGGGGATCGGTAATCATCGAAAAGCAAGAGGTTCCAGGATTTGGTTGGTCCGTAATCGGCTCAGATCCGGAGGGAAATGTACTGGGTTTATTCCAGCCACTCCAACCAGCTCCGCAAACTAACAGAACTCAGAGTACCGCGAAGAGAAGGAGAGCGTCCACCTCTTCGCGCAAGACGAAGAGAAAAGCGCCTTCAAGGTCCTCTAAAAAGCGAAAGAAGTAACAGAGCTGACTAGGCTAGCCTTTTCAGCTCGTCCTCTTCTCTTTTTTCAGTTTTTAAAATACGCTGTCCATTGGATCCTATGCTGCATCTTTCATTACTTGTTCGGCTTCTTGGAACTGCGTGGAGAGGAAGACAAACACGTGGGTAAAGACAATGGTGAGGACCAATCCTCCAATGTTCAGGGCGTAGTCAGGAGAACTCAAGCAGTCGCACGAAGCAGTGTCTAGGCAATTACACCGCAGAAAGAATCCTCCGAACAGAGAAAGCAGAGTGCCGAGGATTATTATGGGCAATGGCCAAAATTGTCGGATCCTCAAGTCTCAACCCCCACTTTTTTTCTAGAAACATGCTGCTTCCTTTATTTCTAGTCTTTAGAACAGGACAAATTTGGCTCGTATCATATACATCGGAAAAAGAAAAAAGTTGAACGAACGTTTGTTCGAGCTCTTTCTCCGACTTGTGTCCTCTTCGGAAAAGACTGCAAACTCCTCGAAGTTCGAGGCTCACAAAAATTGGGGGTTCGAAGAATGAAATAGAGGAGAGGATCCGCTGCGCAGCGCAATGGAGGAGATCTAACGCCATAGGTGATTTTTGACCTAGACTGGTCTTCTACCTTCAGTCCAAAGCGACCATTTCCTCTTTCGAAGCTCCCCTTTCGCGAAAATCTGCCACGAATATTCCGATCAAGCGGACCCTCCGAGGATTTTCTTCAAACTCCCTGAGCAGATTTCTTGCTTCTTGGAGCATCGTTTCCAAATTAGAAGTAAAGAACGGGAGAGTATTTTCGCGAGTAAATGTCTGAAAGTGTGTAAATCTGATCTTGATCCCTACAACCCGGAATTCAACACCAGAAGAGAGCACCCGGCCGTGCAGTCGGCGAGCTAATTCCTCCATCTTGAGGACGACCTGGGACTTTTCTGATACGTCCTCCTCAAACGTGTGCTCTGCGCTGAGCGATCTCATAGGCCTTTCCTTGACCTCGATTCTTTCCAAACCGTTGGCAACCCCCCAGAGCCACACACCTGTCTTTCCAAAGTACTTGACGAGCTGTTTGCCCGAAACATTCTGAAGATCGCCTACAGTGTTCACACTGATAGAATGAAGAAACTCTTCGGTCTTTCTTCCGACACCGCTGATCGAGGAGACAGGAAGGGGCGCGAGAAAAGTTCGGAGCTCTTCCGGCCGGATAACCGTGAGCCCGTCCGGCTTTTGAAACTCAGAAGCGATCTTCGCACTCGACTTGTTGGGCGCAACCCCTATGGAGCACATTAACCCCTCTCTTGCCTCGAGCTCTGCTTTGATCGAAACAGCGAGCTCCCTGGCTGCATCATAGTTTCCTTGCACCCGCTCGCTGACATCCAAGAAGGCTTCATCGATGCTAACCTGCTCGAATTTGTCAGCATAAGTTCGCAGAAGATCCATGACGCTCTTCGACACTTTCCCATAGAGAGGAAAGTTCGGCCGCAGGTATACCGCCTCGGGAGAGAGCGAAAAGGCCCTTGAAATTGGCATACCTGAGCGGATTCCCAGTTTCCTCGCCTCATAAGAGCAAGATACTACCACTCCTCTTCCTCTCCCTCCCTTCGGATCTGCACCGACTATCACCGGCTTCCCCCTCAGGGAGGGGTTCTGAATTATCTCTACCGAAGGGTAAAACGCGTTCACATCGACGTGGAAAATTACTCTCTTGCGATCTGAATCATCGCCGTTTTTCTCTCGCGCGGCTGATTCCTCCAGTTACGCCAAGATTGGGATGTTTCAAAAATCGAGCATGCTTTTCTGCTGCTCGGAAGAGGGCACTCCTTGATCCGTGTCCCCAGCGGGCAACAACTGGATCTTGCTGTAATCAGTTTCCATAAGCCCCAGGAGTCTCTTGAACTCATTGACGGATTCCGGACCAAAGCCCGCGAAGTGGTTGTTGAAGAAAATGAAGGCATCGTCCACTGATCCCATCGAACTCCTCACGGCCTCGGACATCTCATTCATCTGCTTCGAGCGATCCTTCTGGGTTTCGTTGAACTTTGTGATGTCTCTTTCCCCGACCATTCTGGTGTAGATAAAGTCCGAAGTGATTTTAGTCGGAGTCGTCACATACTGCGTGATCGACCAGCAAAAAGACACGTTGTTGGTCTCGAGAAATTTGTAAACATCCTCCCTGAACCATGACTTGTGCCTAAATTCCACCGCGTGGCGGAAGTGAGACGTCTTCAAGTCCGACGTAATAAAGTTCTGTAAAACCGGGAATCCTTTTTCATACTTGAACGAAGGAGGGAGCTGGACAACGATCGGCCCAAGTTTGTCCCCCAGGCCTGCAATGCTCTTATAAAAAAAATTGACCGTGCTACCAACATTTTGTAGCTTGAAATCGTGAGTTACTTTTTTCGGAAATTTAGGACAAAATACAAAACCTGCCGGAGTGTTCCTAGTCCACTGAGCCACCATGAATTGGTTCGGAATACGGTAAAACGAGGAGTCGATTTCCACTGCATCGAAGACGGAGGAATACAGCCGCAGAAAGTCCTTGGGTTTGGCTTGCTTGGGATAAAAGGGGCCGACCCAGTCCTCATATGACCAGCCACTGCAACCGACACGGATCCTTGCATCGCCCTCTTCGTCTTTAGTCTCCGTCATACCGTTGTGGCTGGCCATATTTTCTAGGCAGTTTGGTATTGAATGTTCCGAACGATTAATATGCGGAGAATTTTGGGTTTTTGTCGCACGATTTGGCACCAAAGGGAAATGCGCGGCAGAAGAAATTGACATCAAAAAAAGATACTAGTGAAGAAAATCGGTTCGACGTCCTCGGTGAGAAAATCTTGGAAGTAGACAAGTCGATCCTTTCCCTTACGATTAATGACGACAAGGGCGAGGTCTATGGAAAAGCGTTTACACCAGAATACGAGAAGAAGTATCTTGACGCGGCGAAAGATCTCAGGTCAAGAGCAGGTCTCTTCTCAGCTCTGATCTTCGGCATCGCCTCGGAGCCCGAAAAAGTATTCGGAGAAACCCAGGCCATTGTCCGAATGTATGCCAATGTAAAGCTGATCCTCATTCCTTTTGCCGATAGAAAGTTGATGGCTACCCTTCTCACGAAAAATCAAGTGGACACCGACCAGTTGATTAAAGATCTCCGGCCGCTGCTTCACACGCCCTAACAGGCTCTCTCAGATTCAGCTACATCAGTCGATGGCTGATCTTCCTGCTGTCTTCCAGGATGTTCCCCTTGTCCCAGCATTTCCATTGACGCCTTTTCAAGGGCCTGCATTTCTTCCTCGCTCATTCTCACTTGCTGGGATAACGACCATCGGTGGCCAAAAGGATCGGAAAGCTGGCCGTATCGTTCTCCCCAAAACTGGTTATTCAATGGCATCAGAACTTTGGCACCCGCGGCAGTTGCCTGCTCCCAGAGTTTGTTCACGTCCTTTGTGTAAATGTGGAGAGTGACCGTTGAGGTGCCAAGGGAAATTGGAGATCTGGTATCTGACCCGGGGAATTCGTCCGACAGTAGCACCATGGAATCCCCTATCTTCAGCTGAGCGTTTAGTATCTTGCCGTCGGGAGTCGCATGTCTGAGCAGCTCCCTTGCTCCAAACGCCTTCTTGTAGAACTCTATAGCCTCCGAGCCATTGTTCACCACGAGATACGGAGTGACCGAATGGAATCCCTTGGGTATCGCCGGAATGGTTTTCGATTTCTTTGCGGAGGAACTTTTTTTCTTCGTCTTCGTCGGTTCTTGTCCAGACATACAATTTGAAATCTCATTAGGTCGTTTCTTTTATGAATTAGGTTAACCATTGCTTCCCAGAAAATTGAGGTTGTGAAGAAAACTAGATCTAGTTCTTACGCCAGCGTACCATTTGGCCTTCCCCAGCGATCGAAACCTTGAATAAAGATACTGAAAGTAAAGTGAATTCCCTCGGCTATTCGAGGCCTTTCGTATATGTCTGCCATTGAAGTTTCCTTGCTGAAGAAGCATTACGGACAGCTAATGGCGGTGGACGAAATTTCGTTTTCAGTAGAGCAGGGGGAGATTTTTTCGCTGCTCGGTCCCAATGGCGCCGGCAAAACAACAACGGTGGAGATACTTGAGGGACTGCGGGAGAGGGACTCTGGGGATGTCAAAGTGCTAGGCCTGGATCCCTGGAAGGAAGGATATACTCTTCACAGGAAGATCGGAGTAATCCCTCAGGGGTTTCGATTTTTCGACAAGTCGACCCCGCTGGAGGCGGTAAAGTACTACTCTGAGCTTTTTGATGCCAAGGTCGATCCGGAGCAGATCATCAAGGAGGTCACGCTCGAAGATGGCAAGAATGTGATCTTCGAAAATCTGTCCGGGGGTCAAAAGCAGAAAGTGGGTCTCGCGCTCGCGCTCGTAAACAGTCCGGAATTGTTGTTTCTGGACGAACCCACGACAGGCCTGGATCCGCAGGCGAGACGAACCATGTGGGGTGTCATAAGATCGTTAAAGCGCGAGGGTAGATCCATACTGCTCACGACTCACTATCTGGAAGAAGCACAATTATTGGCCGATAAAGTCGCCATAATGAACAAGGGGAAGATCATCGCTGCGGGCAGCCCTGAAGAATTGATCAACAAATACGGCTCGGGAAAAAGGCAAGTCATGGTGAGCGATACGCTGGAAGATGTGTTCGTGAAACTTGTAGGTGCCCCGATCGAAGAAGAAGGAAATGTCGCGAAGGCAGGCTAGTGACGGGTCGTAATTTTTTGCCAAACCTGAAGAGAATCTTCGCTGATCTCAACGTATTCCGGCGCGAGTACTTGAGAAATAGAACTGGATTTTTCTTTGCCCTCGTTTTCCCGGTCATACTGATCCTCATTTTCGGTGCGATATTTTCGAGCGGCAGCAGTGGCCCGATTACGGTTTATGCCCAGAACCATGACTCCGGCCCCTACGGCGTAATGTTCTTGCGGGCGATGAACTCTACGAACGTGACCGCTATAACAGTCATACCAAATAACGTTAGCCTGAGCAGCTATCTCCAATCCAAATCAGGGGGCATAGGCATCTACATTCCCTCGAACTTTTCTTCCGACGTTGTATCCGGAAGGAAAGTCAACATCACTGTATACAGCAACCCCACCGATACGTCCGGGATAGCCGTCATGGATCTGGCCAACGGAATTGTAAACTACTTTAATCTCGAGCGAGTTGGCGCTTCTCCGGTAATCGGGCTTCAATCGCAAAACGTCGTCTCAAAATCCTACACGTACATAGATTTCTTGGTTCCGGGGCTCATCGGTTTCTCGATTTTGACCAGTCCCATGTTTTCGATGGTGAACATCTCATCGGAGTACAAGAAATCTAAATTTTTCAAGCAGCTTTCGCTCACTCCCTTAACCAAGGGCGAATGGCTCACTTCCAAGGTAATCTGGTATGTCCTGTTGTCGATAATCTCGTTTCTCCTCATGACCCTTGTCGGGAGAATCCTCTTTGACGCCCAAATCACGATAAGTGCCGCCGTGGTACCGTTTCTCGTAATTGGACCTCTGTTTTTCGTTTCATTGGGCATGCTTGTGGGCACGGTTACAAAGAGCGTCGAGTCCGCCGGAGTCGTAGGGAACATCATTACTTTTCCGATGATGTTCCTCTCGGGAACGTTCTTTCCGATAAGCGAGATGCCTACTTATCTGCAACAGTTTGCGCACGTCCTCCCGCTGTTCTATCTTATCGAGGGACTGAACAACGTAATGGTCTACGCTAACTACTCTCAGGCCCTCGTCGACATCGCTGTCTTGATCGTCCTGTCAGCAATTGTGTTTTCGTTGGCTGTCAGATTTTTCAAGTGGCGCGAAGATTAGGGCGCTCAGTATTCCTACTCTACAATCGCTCGCTCGTCCTCGCGAAGATCCGCGAGAGCCCTCGAAACGAGTTCGTAGTGCTTCACGATAGATTCCACGTTCTTGAAGTTTTTTGAGTCTCTGTGAGGCGGCTGCCAAACGTAGATCATATTTCCATCCGGGTCAGAAAACCAAACTGCCTTGCCGGAAGAATCTTCGTAGACCTTTCTCGACTTGAATTTCACGCCTCGCTTGGTGAGGTCTGCGTAAACCGCATCAATTGCGTTCTCCACGACAAATACAAGATGTCTGTTCGAGGGCGGAGAGGCGATCCCCTTTCCCTCTTCGGCGGTTTTCGCAGTCACGAGCTGGGATAACGTGAGTCTGATGTTCCCTAGATCGAAGTGGACATCTTTCGAATCGTCGTCTTTCTTGCTTCCGGACGGGGCGAACTCGTCTTCGATCTGTCTGAACCCCATGACATCCTTGTAAAACCGCCTGCTGCCTTCAATATCTTTGCAGGAAATTTCGATCGCAGCAAGCGGCAGCTGACCTATCAAGGAAACTCTCAATAACTCTCTGGTAGCCAAATCTGGGGGCGCCGTCGTGAAACTCAGGCCTGTACGGGCTGTCTGTCCCAACCAGTGTAAAGTAGGTGCATTAAAGTTGATGGGCATTGGCCTAAAATTTACAGGCCAATTTCGATAGACATTCTAGCCGGATCGGATTCTAAGACTTGGCCTGAACTATCTTGGGAAGCTGTTCGAAGCGGGCCAGCCTTGCAGTCAAAACGGCTGCCAATACAAGGAAGAAAGCTGCCAACATGAAGGTTACGTAGTACCCGAGATAGACAGAAGTGAATCCAGAAATCAGCGAGCCCAGCATTGAGGCTACGCCGACTAGCGCGCTGTACACCCCCAGAGAAGACCCGTGTCCCTTGGAGCCCAGCGAATTGAAGACCATAGTGCTAGATGCGGTATAGTAGACGGCGTAAGCAATGCCCGCGGCAATCGGATAGAAAATAATCGAGGGGACGAAGTACCAGATTCCGGAGACAAGATAAACCGAGATTCCCATGGATGCGTAGCAAATCGATCTGAGAACCAAACCGCCGACCGAGGTCTTGATCAGTGTCCTTCTTGCAATGTAAGGCGCCGCGTACCGGAATGCGATGACCTGGATGAACATCGCGACTAGATAGACCGCGTAGATGTCGCTCTGGCTCAAACCATTTCGCGACATCGAAGGTGTCAAGGAGGTGTTGAAGATTCCTCCGGCTATGTTGAATGCGACTATTGAGAGGTAAAGTATTGGAACCTGACTCGTCAGATCGTGGCGGAGTCCGTTGAAAACTCTTTGGAAGTCCTGGACACGGGGTACGTGCAAGAACATTAGTGGAAGCGCTAGCAGCCTCTGCGAGAAGCTCGGCTTCTGGAGGACGATCATTTCTCGCTCGAACACAAAGCTCGGCTCTTCTATCTGCAGAACAGCTAGCGCTGCGGAAACGAGGCACAACGCAGAGAGAGGAATGACCAGCCATTGGAATGGCAAAAAAGCTACCCAGACCAAACTCAGCAACAGTCCAAAGACGTTGCCGAGGGTGCCGATCATTGAGAAGATCGCAAACGCGGACGCCCAGCTGTTCTTGGGCTGGGTCTCCATAATGAGCAGGTTATACGGAGTCGCCGAAGCCGATGCAAACAGTCCGAACAGGCTGTAGACGAGGCCTACTCCAAAAACCGAACGAGTGAAAAATAGTGCGGCCAGATCCACTCCCACTAGGACGAAGCTGTACGCTATGATGGGTTTACGCCTGTGCACCTTGTCAGTCGCAAATCCCCATATCATAGCGGCCGGAATCGTAATACCATTGTAAGCTGTAGTGATTAATCCGATATAGACCGTACCCGCAGTTTGCCCATAATATTGAAGCAAAGCTATCTGAATGAAGGTGGATAGGGGTCCCGATGCAACGCTATATGGAAGGACGCTGTAGAACCAGCTGGTTCTGCTTTTCGACTTGTCGCTCGGAGTTTTTTTGTCGGCCGCGGGTGCCGGCACGCCGGATTTTTCCGAAATTTTTGGAGGGAGGGTCGTGGCTGAGTCTGTCAATTCTAAAGGAATCGGCGTCCGAGAAAACGGATTTTCTCCGCCCGTATTAGATTATTTTGGCCTAGATCCGGATCCTCACTGTGCTTCCCTCTAATTTAGATGAGATTTCAGGAGATTGAAGTAATCGAAGACCATCACGCCATCGGTGTACTTCAAGCAGTAATTTTTCTCGGAATCATATTCCTGCTGACTATGCACGAGCCAAGCTGCGATGGAGCAAATGTGACCAGAGTGCCAGTATGCGAGTTGTAGAAACCAAAACCACGGCGTGCCGGAGTAGGTCTCGACGATATCCAAAGACGGGGCAAACTCCACGGGCTGACCATATGGAGAAGTGACGGAAATCGTTCCGGTACCTTGCTCAGCAACTTTCGCGTAGAAAAAGCGTTGAATGTTTGGAGAAAGACGCTCCATGTCAAGGTTCACCCAAGGAAAGCCGGAGACATTGAAACGGTCACTCAGCGACTCCACGTAGTAGCTCGGGACAAACGTCAAGTTTCTCGAGAAAGCATACGAAAAAAAGTAGTGGATGGTCGACTGGTTAAAGATCAATTTGTGATTGAAGAAAACCAGCACCATTAGCGTGTTGAAGTGGTGCTGCAACGTCGTGTTGACGATGGTCGGAAACTGGGATGCGTTGAAGGGCATGTTCTCATAATCGTAATAGAGAATCACGGGCTTGGTCTTGAATGGCGAGGACGAAATGAAGGGAGGGAGAGAAATCAGCAAAAGAATGCTGATGCTCAGCATGATGATTAATACGACGACCAGAAGCGTTCGTTTCTTATTTGGCATCGCCTCATTTTTTGGAAATCTGGTAAAGCGGGTGAGAGAAGAAAAATTAACTGGGCGATGCCCGTGAATTTTCAAAGATGCTCCCGCATCAAATGGGGCCTCTCAGCCAGGCCCTCAGGGCTTCGTACCAGAATAAACTGCTAGCTAGAATCAGCATGAGCACGAAAAAAACATCTAGTTCGCTGAACGTCCGCTCTATCACGATCACCCCAAAAAAACCCGCCACTATTGTGAAGAAGACAGCGTAGAAGATAAATCTTGGAACTATCAGTGTGCCGAATTTTAGAAAGTCCTTCAGGACGTCAACCCTGATCTGATCAGCCACGAAGTACTCTCCTCCCTGTTCGGTCAAGAGGCCGAGATCCACCAGCTTGCTAAGGTGGTACTGAGCCAGCGAAGAACTCGACAGGTGGAGCTCTCTTTGGACCTCACGTACACCACTTTTCTTATGAGTAACGACGTAGATGTAGGTCCGGAGAGTATTTCCCTTGAGTTGCGACTCGGCGATTACTTTTTTCTCGGCGTCGAGATCTCGTTCCTTGGACAAATGTATAGAATCGCCTCTTCCTTCTGCTTCTGGCTCTCGGGCCCTAACAGCGATGGTGGAACTGGATGTATATTCGTATCGATTAATCCGACGCTAGGATCTCGGATATGGGAGCAAGGATCCTTCCCAAAATTGCCTTCTAGAATCAAAGCTCTCTTGGACATCGGTTAGTAAGAGAAAGTTCGGGTGATTGAAAAGGAAGCAATCCTTCTGAGAAAAAAAGAAATGACTGATGTAATTCCAAGAACTGGGTCCTCAGGTATACTGCAGATTAAATCTGATGCCGAAGGAGAAGAGAACAGTACAGTTTTTCCGTTTCCGGAAAAATTCCCCGCTTTTGGGCAGGAAAGCTCCAAACGATAATTCCTTAGTTTTGGTAGAATCCGTAAAACTCTGGATCAAAGCCGTTGTAGATCTTTCGCTGTCTCTTTTGTCGAACTCTCACGCGCTGGATCTTTTCCTTAATGTTCGGCATTTACTATATCTCCGAAGGTCGGACCGCACGAATATTTAATCTTCAACTGGTAGTTGTGGACTCATTTCTGCAATTGTCGAATGACAGCCGTGGATTTTTCGAATCAAGGCCTTCAGGGGTCTTTCAATTGTGCCTCAAGAAACCGTGTATATCGTCGTACCGAACTGGCCGGGATAAAATCGATTGAAATTTTTTCTTTGAGATTGACGATTTGTTTGGGGTTGTCATGGTCATCGTGTGAGCTCGCCAGCCTTATGGCCATCCGCTTGGCCTAAGCTCCGTGACAGCATCAAGAGGGCAGAATCTGGACGCGTGTGATAATCTTTCGCAATTGCCCGCTTTTTCACTGCTCCGTTGAATCGAAGCTACGAAATTAGGGCGTAATCATAGAACCCTAATCGTCGTCCTGCAGCTCCGAGATCTTGTGCATCGCTTTTTTGATGGCCCAAACGAGGTTACCGGACTCTGTGGGATCGAGCAGGAATTTCCTTTTTATTTCCTGAGTAATCGCCCTCTCTATCGCCCACGCGCCGATCCCAAATGTGTCCTCGATGGATTTCAAAAACCCATCGGGATCTCTGAGGATTCCTTTGTCACTCGTCCCGTTCTCCTTCATCTTGCCAATAAGAAGCATCCTCCAGTAGATCTTGCGCTGATCGTCTCTCCCGAGAACACCTAGCCCCTCATCGATACATTCGATCAACGTCATTTCGTCCATACTGGCCACTAGAGAACGAGCTCTGGGTTTCATTCCGGAATCTGAACTCAAGTCTGAATGGACGCTCGATTTTGGTCTAGAGTGTAGAATCCATTTATCAAGTCATGCCGTTTATTGCATTACGGAGCAACGATCTGTGCCAGAAATCCGAAACAGCTTCCCTCATCAGTCCAAAAGAAGGAGACAATCACGAACCGGATTTAAGTGGAAAAGAAGTCTGGTAAAAAGGAGAAGTCAGAAAACTTAGGGATACAGGGAGTAACCCTCTATCTCCTCTTTTATCTTCTGAAGCTCCTTTTCGTTGAAAGGATTGTATCTCCTTTTTGACGGATTGGTATTCTCCAGCTGAGAAACGAATTCATCGAGCATTGTCGAAACATAGTTGTCGATTGAATCGCGCTGTCCATAAGGAGCAATCTTCCGAATCCTTCCAGCAAGAGCTTTTGGAATCTTTACTTCCTGTGCATCCTCGATGACAGCTTGCGAAGACAAAAGTTTCCAATGTCCAAGGATGTGAAAACCTGATTTAAGCCCTCAGAACAGGCGGTACGTACCCCAGATCTATCCTTTCTCCCCGGGACTTACAAGAATTAGTTACGAGGCAAGCAGTGGGTCTCAAAGATGAGATCCTCCCTCCGTCAATAAAGGTTCAGATAATTGCGTTGATTAGGGAAACAGCCTTGTTTGCAGGTTATTACTAGATCCTCATCTTGCTCGAGCGGAGGACCTTCTGAGTGATTTCCCGGATGCTCGTTACCTTGCTCTCGTCGTAGAATTCTGCTTTGCGGGCCACGAATTCGCTGTTTGGTTCGAATACTTCCGTCAAAACTTTCCCGTCCATATCGGTAGGCACACCCAGCCCGAGCATGTGAAGGATGGTTGGAGCGAGGTCGATCAGGTTCATGTTCATGTAGATCTTGTGCGAAATGTCCGGACCTACTCCCATCAGCACCCCCTCCATTCTGTGGGCTCCGGTGTAGATCGGATTGGGGGCGATCAACTTTCGACTGCCAAACTCGAAAACTCTCAGCGGATAGTTGAGCCAAGTGCTGTCGAAGTATAGAATGTCGGGAGCGCCGTCGTAGAACTGACCTGAATAGACGCGGTCCTTGGTGTAAATCAAATCAAAGAGAGGCCGACCGGTTTTGGGATCGCGAACCACTTTGAGCTTGCTAACCAGCTCCGCAATCAGATTCTCGTACTCATTCCCTCTCTCGATCTTGCCGTTAGGCTCCCTGCCCTTCAAGTTTGCGTAGATGGGTCCATAGTTTCCTGACGCGTACGCCAAGCTTTCATTCCAATCTATGTCATCAGTTGAGAGCGTAAGCTTCTTCGCAAAAGCAACCTTCTTGGAATCCTTGTTGTACGTGTTCGTCTTCGTATCCACTATGTGCAGTTTCTTTACGGTGTTGAAGAGAAATTCGCTGGTAACTCCAACATCGAAAAGTCCCTTCCTGAACCTCGTACCGGTCGTACGCTTCAGTTTTAGATAATTATTGTCGATCAACCAGTTATTCATGTAGACTGCGTAGTAGACCGGACCAAAACCGTGATCTGAAATGACGAAAACATTGTCTTTCGGATCCAGCACTTTGAGTATGTCTCCGACTGCCAAGTCGAGCTGCTCATAGACATCATACAACAACGGCCCGTACATCTTCGCTTTTTCCGCGTTGTACTTCGGATGATTGACATCAATATGATGCCAGAAAAAGTGGCTGACCACATCGGTGGCATCGTAGACAGAGATAGCGAGGTTCCAATTTTCCTCTTTTTTCTTGAGATAGTATTTTAGAATCTCAGTCTGGTTCTTTGTGATCTCATTGACCTCCGCCGCGATCTTCCGTTCGTCCCCCTCTTTCAGAAACTGGGGATTTGGCTTCAGAATGGAGCTAATGCCCAACTGATCTTTGATCTCGTCAATCACTTCCTTCGGCCATGCAAAGTCTCTCCTGGACTCTGGGTACGGGAATCCGGAGATCATCACTCCGTTCACTTTCTCCGGAGGATAAGTCAGTGGGACATTTACGATCAGACACCTTTTCCCAGCGTCGGAGGCGTACTCCCAGATCGCCTTTGCTCCTCTGTCCAGAGACGTTACTGGCGCATAGGTATACCCCCCGTCGACTCGCTTTGAAAAATCGTACATCCCATGCTTAGCCGGATTGCGACCACTTGCAAATGAGGACCAGGCAACCGAGGAGAGCGGAAGGATGGTAGAAATCAAGTTTCCAGAGCTCCCTCGCTCAATCATGCGCGAGAAGTTCTTCAGACGTCCTTCGGCGATCATGGGTCGGATGATATCAAATGTTGCGCCGTCAAGCCCCAGCACAACCACTTTTTTATCAGGATCACCGGTACTTATCAAGAATATAGACTTGGAAAATTATGGCAAATTACATAAAAAAACCTTGCGCGGATTATCGAAATATTTGATATCGATTATCGATATACAAGGCCTGTAGATGGGATGTCAACTGATCATTAGGGCATTCATAGATTTGCGACCCTTTTTCCAGATCGTTGTAAATCATCTTCAATTGTCTTAGATCCTTCTTCGGGGAAATTTCACGGCCTGAATTGAAATGACCCAGTACTTTCATGGAATTGTTTCATGTATTCTATCATAGAGGGTACTTTGCGAAAGTGAAGCAAATTCATAAATCCTTTGAATGGAACCAAGGCCTCCTGAATCCGAGCCCCAAGGAATTTTTGATGGAGAAAGCAAGTAAATGTTCGTGATTCCGTACCTTTTGGTTCTGGTAATCATATTCGTTCTCGGCATCCTCACAGGCGGTCTCTCGAACGTGACGAGCGGTGGGGCCGGAGTTTTGACGATCTACGTGCTCGTAGATTTAGCGAGTAGCAGCCTTCAGCAGTCGACCGGAACTGTACTGGCCGCTTCCGCCGTGTTCGTGCTCGTCGGCGTGATAACTTTCTTCAGGCGCGGACAGGTGGATCTAAAACTTGGCATTACTGTTGGGTTGTCTGGAGTCGCCGGTGCGTTTTTGGCGGCCCGATGGGCCTCCACCGTTAATTCTGCCTCTCTAGAACATGTCTTTGGGGGATTTACCCTTGCACTCGCGTTTTTCACATCATACTTGTTCCTTTCAGATTGGCGAAAGAAGAAGGTTGGCAACAACGGTCAATTGAATCCAAAGGTTTCGCCGGCGAGTGACGTGAAAATGCCAATCAGTCAGCTGCAGATGCAACCACAGATTTCTCGATATTCTGGAACTACGCCCCTTGCCTTGGGCGTGCAGATTGCGAAGGGCGCATTGATTGGCGTAGCCACTGGGCTTTTCGGAGTGGGCCTCGCGAGTCTGAGCGTCGTGCTCTTTCTCTTACTCTTCAAGTTGGACACAAAGATGGTGCTCGGGACTAGCCTCTTTGCGTCCTTTTTCAGATATGTCGGAGGATCTCTGGGTTATCTGTCAACAGGAAAGATCGATCTATTTTACTTCCTGATACTCACAGTAGGGGGTGCCATTGGCAGCGTAATCGGAGCGAGGATGGTATTAGGCACCGGGATAGCTTCAAAGGACATATTGATAAAAATGGCTCAGGTAGCGATCCTAGTATTTATCAGCTATGAATTCTTGCTGAAGTTTTTGATCTTCGGTCACTAGCGGAAAAAATTTCTCTGTTAGAGAAAACGCGATTACATGTAGCCGAGGGATCTCAGGTGCTCCTCGACATCTCCCTGCTCCTTTTTCGAAAAAACTTCCTCGCTTTTTGAAACAGTGCTGCCCTCGATTTCATCCATGATCTGACCCAGTACGTACGCGACGTAGTCGTCCACGCTCTTGAAATCGCTCTCCTTCAAGCGGCGGCGAATTCGGTCAGCCAATTCTCTTGGCAGGTGGATGGTGGTTATATCGGATTCGACTTTACCCGTCAATACGCTGATACAGCCTGATCCTAGGCATCAGCGGGAAAATAGGATATATGAAGCTGCCGTGAACGGCTCTCCTGTTTGAGCCTTCTAAGTATTCCCAAAT
>JASHPQ010000076.1 GCA_030037995.1 Nitrososphaerales archaeon
TGGGAAAAGGTTTTCTTGGGAGTACTGTCGCGACTTCGATCCTCAGGTGGTCCTGCCGGATTACAAAGAGCTAATGCGCTCGGTGCGGGCAGATCATGTACTGGAACGGAAGAAAGAGAAGGAAAAGAAGGAGAGAGAAAAGCGCAGACGACTGAAAGAGCGTGCGGAAAAGGAGGAGCTCAGAAAGAAAAAGCGCAGGACGATGCTGCGGAGGCGTCGAGAGCGCTTGAAGAAGAAGTTCCTCAAGAAAAGCTGAAATCGCAAAAGTCAAAGGAAGCAGCCGGTCTCGCAGAACCCTCTAAGAGAAAGTCTCGGCCTCGAGGAAATAAGAAAGCTCAAAGAAAGAAGGAGTCAAGCGTGGGTCTCGAAAACTCAGGGGACGACGTCGTCGACGACCGCGACCGTGTAACCGACAAAAGCCTGGATGCCTTTGATGAGAGATAAGACGGGAGCTATTCACTCGATTTGCCCATGATAAAGGATTGCCTCTTTTTTTTAATTGCAATGTGTGATAAGCTATGATAACTTCCAACCAGCTACGCTTAAAGGCGAAAATGGGAAACCCCTTCTGAAAAGTCGTCTGCCATGCCGAAGGAATTGAAAACTTCCGAACAGTTCCAAGAATTACTGCCAAAAGCTGTCGAGCTCCGAATCGTCAGGGGGAAGGAATTTGTCAAGCTTAAGTTGCGAACTCCCGAAGTGCTCTACACCTACAAGACAAACGAAGACGAGGCTGAGGACATCATCAAGAATACAAAGGACATTGAAGTGGTGGATTTCAGCCGGACCAAAGAAAAGTCCGAAGAAAAAGAAGACGACGGCAAGAAGAAAAAATAAGTCATTATACAGAAATTTTGGCGCCGACGTCGGGTGCCGCCGTTTCAAAGCCGAATCTTTCTGCTATTTCCTTCGCGAATACTTCACACGTATCTCCATCACCGTGAGTTGCGTAAATCTTTGGCTTCCCTTTCAGGCGTGAGATCATCTCGAACAACTCCGCCCTCCCCGAGTGTCCCGAAAAATCAAAGCGCCTCACCTCGGCCTTTACCGGCACTAGCTTCCCTCCAATGAGGGTCATTCCCCTGTCGAGCAGCGTCCTTCCCGGACTGCCGGGCACTTGGAAGGCCACGATGGAAATCCCGTTTTTCTGGTCCTGGGAGATGGACTGATTGTAGAACACTGAAGCACCGCCCATGAGCATCCCGGCCGGCGAGATGATCACCGACGGGGTCTTTGCGAGTCTCTTGCGCTCTCCCCACCCGGAGACTACCTGAATATTCTCGATCGCTTTCCGGAAAAGCTCCGGATCCCTCAGGGCCTCTTGATAGCGGAACAGGATCTCGTTTGCTTTGAGGGCCATTCCGTCCATCGCCACCGTGTGCTTGAAGTTTTTTGCGCGGAGCAGACAGGCGATCTCTTGGGCGCGGCCTACCGAGAACGCAGGGACGAGCAGGACGCCGCCGCGCTCCACAACTTCGTTCGCGAAGGAGACAAAATCATTTTCAATCTTCTCTCTCGGCTCGTGGTCCGCCGTCGCGTAAGTGCTCTCTGTTATGACGGCATCGAGCTCGCCAAAATCGGTGTCCAGTCCTGTGAGCAGCTGGGAATCGCGCAGGTTCACATCGCTGGTATAAAGGAGCCGACGGCCATCGTTTTCAAGTATTATTGTAGTCCCTCCGGGGAGGTGCCCGGAGTTCGGGAATCTTGCTCTAAACTCCTCGGCGACTACTCTTCCCTCTCCAATTGCAACACGCTCAGTGTTCTTGGACATCGTGAGCAGATCTAGGAATTCGAACTGCAGGTAGAAACCGGAAAGTTTGATAAAGTCCTGGAGCAGCAGAGTGGAGAGCTCCAGCGACAGGCCCGTCGTTATCAGCTTCACGCCGTCCCGCAAGAAAAAGAGCGGTACGCCACCGGAGTGGTCGAGGTGGGCATGCGAGAGAAGGACAGAGTGCACTTCCTTCGGTTTTACGTGCATGGGAAAGGAGGGCACCTTTCCGGTGTTTGCCCCGTAGTCCAGCAGAACTTGATTTCTTTTGCCCTTTACCAAGATGGCGGATTTACCTACTTCCTTGGCTCCGCCGAGAAATGTAACTTCCATGACCGCCTAAATACCTACTTCAAATGTGCTACCGTGGAGACTTATTTTTTCTTCCGGATCTATAGAAGCTCTCCTGTTGCTTCCATGTCCGATCAAAAAACGAGATCCTGTGTTCAAAAAGTGAGATTCTCGACATAACCTTAAATTCATTGCTGTAGTTTTTAGTCGGCTGCAACGGAATTCCCCTCCTTTTGAAATGAATCCTTATTCGTTGACGATGGCTAAATCATGACGTTCCAGGTTATCCCAAAGAGTGCAAAATTCGAAAACACCGTTCTTCTTACGGGCTTTCATGGTATTGGCTACGCTGGATACTGGACGATCAAGTACCTCATTCAGAAGCTGGAGGCAAAGCGCATCGCCTTTGTGGACTCGGAATCGGTCTCACCCGTGTCATCTACCGCGCAGGGACGGCTGGTAACTCCCTACGAGTTTTTCCAGGCGAGAGATCTGACGATCTTCAAAGTGGAGGTGCCCCCGTATCGGGGCGCAGAGATCGACTTTTTCCGCAACTTTTCGGAGTGGGTAACAAACTCAAAATTCAGGGAGGTGGCCTTGATCGGGGGGCTGGATGCCAGTCTGAGGACCGACAATTCCGCCTACCGTATCGTTCACACCACCGCCTACACGCCGAATGAGTACCTGAAGGAGGCGAAGATCCTAGAGGACGAACAGATCATAGTGGGGCCCGTCGCGATCATGCTCAATTATTTCGAGGCCCACGATTTTCCCGCGTACGCAATCCTTGCCTACTCCAGCACCGAACGGATAGACCCGCGCGCCGCCGTTTCCTCCATCGAGATCCTGTCCAAGACTTACGGCTTTTCAGTAGATGTAGAGCCGCTGCTCAAGGGTGCCGAGGTCGTTGAGACCGAGATCGCAAGGCAGGACAAGAAGCTCACCAAATCCGAGTCTATCTATACGTGATTTCTAGCTGTCTCTTGAATGACTTGTAGTTCTTAGAAACGGTGATAGCTGTCTTGCTATTCTTCCCCGTAGAATAATTCTGCAGATCTTTCTTCAGAGGCTCTACCGCCGGGTCGTTTCTTCTGAACAACACGTTGATTCTCCTCCAAGATTTCGCGTTCAGGATCGGATCACTCCTGGACAAGCTTTCCAGATGATGCGTGATTTGGGAGACGGGGAAGACGTCGGACACCTCCGCCGGAACGAGGCCGAATACCCGAGAAGAATAGCAGACCAGAGTTTTTTCAACGTCGACCAGCTTCAGGACTTCTCTCAAGATCTCCGAAGAAAGAAACGGTTTGGTTCGCGTCTCTGGACAGATCACCAAGAATTCCTTTCTTGAAAGATCAAGATTCGACAGCCGTTCTTGGTGCCTCGCTACTTCCGGTCTCGATAGGTCGAGATCGTCAAAAAGAAAGATCCCCCTATCTTTGAATCCGGGAGTTCCCATTTCTATTTCTAGCATATTCGAAGTCACCGCAATCCGGAAAGCTTCAAACGCCGAGGGGTGATTAGAGCACTTTCCCCGAACATACTCCCATAGGCGCTCCTCCCAAATGGCTTGTTTGGTCTCCTCGATTGCGAGCATCAGAGCTGCGAGGTTGTGGCGGGCGAGCGCAACGACTCGCTCTTCGTGTGGCAGGGCCTTCAACTCTTTGGCTTTCAGCGAGGCGCAGGTCTTGCAGCCGCACGGAAGGTATTCCAGTTTCTCTAGTCGTATCGTGCCGCCCGACGATATGTATCTGTCATTTTTGGCGTACAGTACGTAGGAAGCGGAATCGAACATATCGCAACCCAAAGCGACGGCGAGCGGAATGATCAGCGGATGCCCCGCACCAAAAAGATGAAACGGACGATCGATGGGAAGGTGTCGTTTGCTCGCGAGAATCATCCTTACGAGCAGCGGGAAATCGTAGCTTTCCATTACCTCTACCGGAGATCCAAGGGCAAAACAACCAAAGTCCAGCTTGGCGGAAGCCCTTGCGCTTTTCGCGACTAGGTCAAGGTACTTTCCTCCCTGAACCGGTAGTGTCCAGATCACATCGTCCCGGGTCCTCGCTTCGAGCGTCTTTCTTGCCGAGTCGAGAGTTTGCGAAACCGTCCTAGAAGCATAGCTCCTCGTTACTTCTAGCCCTGTAGGGCGATCCAAGATGATCGCAATGTCGCTACCAATCTTTTCCTCAAAGGCCGAGATCTCCAGAGGATCGACATTCACTGAACCGAACTCCAGTACTTGGTAACCGCCTGAGTCCGTCATGACTGTTCCATCAAAACCGATTATTCTGTGGATTCCCTCGTCAGCGCGGTCTCTTTGCCTTCGAAAAGTAGTATAGGCATTTGTCATAACAGCCTCGTATCCCATTTGACGGATCTCGAAGCAGGGAATGAGCTGCCGCACCGGATGAATCACGGGAAGGAGTGCGGGCGTTTCTATCTTGGAGGTCTTCGTCTCCAGTCTCCCGATCCTCCCTGCCATATCCGTCGATTTGATCTCAAATCGATAGGTAGAGTTCAAAATCATCGCTACTAGGGTGCCGAAGTTCTAAAATGGAAAAACAGATGTCGAAGGAATTTAGGCAGCACCGGCTTACTTCGCCGGTAAACGCCAGGCTACAGCGGCTTTCTCGCAGTTTCTCTTGAGAACTCGTCGAATATCTGCTTGACACGAGTGGCTGACAAACGATCTCCGCCTTCGACGACTCCCTTCTCAGTCACTTTTATCGAATCCATGACCATGATCGCGCCAATGTCCTCCCTGATCTTGGTCATCCCGGGAAAAGCCCTCGAAAGCCTCTCGTTCAGAGCCTTCAGGTCAAATGGTTTTTCGAGCAGGTCGATCTCCTTTACAAAAGACCCGTTCAGCACGACTCGAATCGTGCCCTCCCCAGTACCTACGACCGAACCCAGTATCAGATTCAGCTTTTCGTCGATTCCGATGAGGTCGCCACTGTACTGCTTCCCGTCGCCCGTTTGAACGCTGACTCGCCGTCCGACCATCGAGACTATTTCTTCAGAAAAGCGCTTGTTTCCAATGTTAGACAAGTGTTTTCAAACCCTCCGCCATAGAATCAAACCATCGCTTGAGCGAACTAAGAATGAATGCTCCACTCATTTCCAAAGTATCGCGATTCTCCGAGTGATATTAAGTCTTCTCGGTGGGACTCAAGCGATGTGATAACCGGCCAAAGACACGGTTGTTCTTATTCCTTTTCCGACAGGCCTAGATTTTCGTTCTCGAAGAGATCACCGAAATTATCTATTCGAAATATCCGAGCTGCGAACGGCCGGAATTATCTAGAAAGCAAACGCGACTTAAGTGGACCGAGCATGTGAAGCGGTTTCATTTTTGTTCGACCCAAAAGAATGAAATG
Source organism: Nitrososphaerales archaeon (assembly GCA_030037995.1). Taxonomy (GTDB): domain Archaea; phylum Thermoproteota; class Nitrososphaeria; order Nitrososphaerales; family CADDZS01; genus DATLTL01. Next base: position 5,440 of record JASHPQ010000076.1, read on the forward strand.
CGCGCCATGACCCCAGATACATTCCCTTAAGGTCGAAGCTTTTTGCCTGGCAAGAATTACGAAATGTCAGAAGGCTGCTTTTGAAGTGTCGCTATCGTCCCAGTTTGCACCGGGTGAGCTTCGGTCGATTCTGATCGCGTGGATAGTTCTGTCGTTTGCTATCTCGATCGGTTTCATAGAAGGACTGTTTACCGGTGCAAATGGGATAACTGACATCGTCGCCGCCTTCATTGCAACCGCCACCGCGTTCATTCTGCATGAAATGGGCCACAAGTTTGTTGCAATCGGCCGTGGTTACGTTGCCCATTTTCGGATCTGGATATGGGGAATCGCCCTAACTCTGTTGACAGCGGTTGCTTTCCAAGGACACTTCATTTTCGGAGCTCCCGGCGCCGTCTACATCGCGCCAGCCGCTGCCGCCGGATATTTTGGTTACTCTTCGCAGACCGGGGGAATTAGCAACCCGCAGCGAGATGAGATGGCAATCTCAGCGGCGGGGCCGGGGGTAAATCTTGCCTTTGCGCTATTCTTCCTTGCAATTTTGTTCATTGCTCCCGCGACTGGTCTCATGACGACTATAGCTTCCTATGGAGTAGGTCTTAATGTCGGACTGGGGTCATTCAACATGATCCCAGTGCCACCGATCGACGGTTACAAGATCTTCAGATCAAACATCCTTGTAGGACTCGCAATCGCCCTGCCACTTTGGGCAATGTTCTTGATCTTCTTCCTAGGTCTGTAGCTCAAAGAGGAATCAGTAAAGATTCTAGAGCTGCAAAAAAACGAGTGCGAGCGGATCCTAAAAAAGGCACGATCCGCGAAAGGCAAATGAGAGTCCGAGAGGGAAAATCTAGCCGAAGAGGCTGGATAACCCTTCGAGAGCCTCCTCTTCCTTTTTCTCTTCTTTCTTTTCCTCTTCTGGGGGCTTCGCAGCAGTCGCTGGCCCTGCGGCAGCAGAAGGAGCAGCTACAGCAACCGGGGCTGCGGCAGCATTCTTCAGGGCTTCGTCAATGTTAACCTCTCCCAGTGCAGATACGAGAGCTTTAACCTGAATTTCATCCGGAGCACCACCTGCGGCGGTGACTACCTTCTTTACATTCTCTTCATTAACCGGCTGCTTCAAGTCGTGAAGCAAAAGGGCAGCGTAAACATATTCCATCTTAGAGTCGCAACCGGACAACTTTCCTCAAATGGTATTTAAGATTACAGCTTCATGCCCTGAAAACTTTCCATCTGTGATCATCGACATTTTCTTTATGCTAGTAGTTTGATTTTCATTTTCTTCTCAGCACATGAGAAGACCACTGCCATCAATATTATACGCAGCAGCGTACCGAATTGGAAGGTTAGATGCCAAAACCAAAGAAAGGCGAGATTTACGGTACTTTCAACAACGACATGTGCTTCGAAAGGGGCCTTGATAGATTGAAGAAAATCAAGGGTATCGACGTTGATGTGCTCGACAGTCATACAATTAAGATCCTGCTGAAAAAGAAGAACGATAGCGAACTGGAAGAAAAAGTGAACGACACAATAAGGAGTTCGAAAGGTTACGTCGAAGTTGAGCTGGACACCATCAATGTATTGAATTCGGGAAAGGACAAGAAGAAGGAAGATTCAGGAGTTCTCGATACTCCATTCTACGGCTGAGCCTTCTTTCTGAATTTAGGCAGTGTAACCTCAGGGGTAACGTCGTCGAAGAAAGCTTCGACAGTGTCTCCGATGACGACTTCCTTTGTAGTGATGTTGCTGTAAATTCTCGGGCCTTCGTCCAGTTCAATCAGGCCGATCACAAAGGGGATGCCTTGCTGGAAAGCTGGCGAGTTGTCGATAACCTGCATGATGATCGTGTAGGAGTAGACGCTCCCTTTGCCCGACATGACTCTCCACTCGATACCGTCCTTCCTACCGCATGACGGGCACCAGGCCTTGGGATACCAGATCCACTCTTTGCAGGAGGTGCAAAATTGCATGCGAAGCTCGTGGGACTTGCAGTAATCCCAAAATGGCTTCGTGACACCGTTTACCTCCGGCAGTGCCTTTTCGTACTTCCTCGGTTCCGAGGTATTCGACATTTGCATCACTCTTTTCCGAAGATCATCGTCATGCTATCCACCAGACTGTTACCGTAAGAAATGGCACCGATGCCGGTAGCCACGCCGATCTTCGCGTCTTTCACCTGCCGATCTCCGCCTTCTCCCCGGAGCTGCCGTATGCTCTCGACAATGTGGACCATGCCGCCTGCCATGCCCGGTTGCCCCGAGGAGAGTTGGGCTCCGCCCGTATTCACGGGAAAATCACCGTCATAGGAAAGATCGTGATCCCGGACGAACTTTGAGCCTTCCCCCTTGACACAAAAGCCTGCATCTTCGATCTCCATCAGCACTGCGACGGTATAGTCGTCGTAGGGCTGGAAAAAGTTCACTTCAGATCTCTTGACGCCGCTTTTCTCAAACGCTTTGTTGGCAGAATCTGCTATCCCAAGATAAGTGATGTCTGGCCTGAGAAGGGATCCGTGATAATAATTATCCGATTCAGCAATCCCGAGCACGTTGACTGCCTGGTCTTTTCGTCCAAGTTTTTCGGCCTTCTCTTTTGAGGCGACCACAAACGCCAGCCCGCCGTTGACCTGAATGCAGGCGTCGAACATTCTGATCGGGTCGGCGATCATCCTGGAGCCGAGGTACTGCTCCAGCGTCAGGGGCGTCTTCAGGTATGCGTTGGGATTTTTCATAGCGTGACTTCGTTGCGTGACCGCGATTTTTCCGAGATCTTCTTCCCTCGTTCCATATTGGTGCATGTGTCGGCGCTGAATGAAAGCAAACTGACTGTTCGGTCCCATCATTCCGAAGGGCTTTTGAAAATCGGATTCGTAGCGCCATGTCCTGACGGCCCCGGGCGTTGTAATGTTCATCGGAGTGTCTGCCCCGAGACACAGAACAAGGTCGACCACTCCTGAAGCAATCGCGGAACCGGCTTGGTATAGCAGGGACGCTCCACCCATTCCTCCGGCGTCAGATCGCAACGTCAGCGAAGATGAAAAGCCAAGATCTTGGAGCACCTCAGGAGAGTAGATTTCCGCATGGGGATATGCGGCACCGGTAACACCAATCCCTTTACCATCTAGGTCTTTTTTCTCCAAACCGGCGTCTTTTATCGCAAGTTCCGCTGCCCAGGCAAAGTACTCTTGTACTGAGAGTTTTGATTCGCCCTTGTCGATCCTCGCTCTGCTAACCGGAGTCTCGCCGTACCCTATAATCGAGAATCCGTCGTTGATTGACATGAATTTCGAAAACGCAAGGCAATGTCTCGTCTTCGAAATTTAAGGCTTGGTTTTCCAAGCACAGGATCTAAGAGAATGGGGATTCTGATAAAAGCGGGCGAAGATCACTTTCAATCTGTTTCTGAAAAATAATGACCGCAACAACAGTCGTCTTGACCGACGAGAAACGCCTCGGTAGGAAAAATCCAGGAATCGGTTCCCGAATCAAGACCAAAGAAGATTTTCGCCACATCAGAGGTGCGGGAAGTTTTGTCGATGACGTTTGCGTACGGGACATGGCATTTTCCTCCATATTGAGGAGTCCGTATGCGCACGCGAGGATAAAGAAGATCGATTACACGGAAGCGCTCAGGGTTCCCGGGGTGCTCGGAATACTGACTTCCGAGGATGTTATCAAAATGTCCGACCCGCTGCCACAGATGACGGTTCCGCCGGCTTCCAATCTCAAGGACTATCCCATCGCGGTCAGAAAGGTGAGGTACGTAGGAGAACCCGTGGCGGTCGTCGTCGCCACCTCCAGGTACATTGCAGAGGATGCCGCCGAGTTAATCCAAGTGGAGTATGAACTCTTAGAGCCGGTACTGGATGCACGTGCAGCATTGTCCTCGAGAGACAACCTGATCCATGACGAGGTCGGATCCAACGTGATGGCTCACGTCCAGTACGACTATGGCAATATCGAAAAAGCAATGAAGGAAGCGGATCAAATAATTAGGGCAAAAATCCACTTCCATCGATTCAGCTCGACCCCCATGGAACCCAACGCGGTTCTCGCCGATTTCAACGCAAAGGATGGTTCACTGACGGTCTGGTGCAACAACCAGGAACCCTCCTTCATGTTGCCACAATTCAACAGCGCACTCAGACTTCCCTATGACAAGATGCGCTTCATCACGATGGATATTGGGGGAGGGTTCGGTTGCAAGATAGTGAATTATGCTTACGTGATCCTGACTGCCCTTGCGTCGATGAAGGTCAGGCGACCCGTTAACTGGGTAGAGTCGCGATCGGAGCACCTCCTCGCCGCAAGCCACGGAGCAGAGAGGATCTTCGACGTGGAAGTGCCCGTGAAAAACGACGGCCGCGTGCTGGGACTGAAAATCTTCAGCATCGACGACGACGGCGCATTCGCGAGGCACGAACCCGCAGGGCTGACCGTCTGGGCGCAGGTAGTACCCGGCGCGTACAAGATCAAAAATGTTCGAAATGACATGTACGCCGTGTTTACCAACAAGTGTCCCGCCGGCCCGAACAGGGGATTCGCAAGGGCTCCGCACCTTTTCATGATAGAGCGTGTCATGGACATCATTGCAAAGGAGCTTTCACTGGATCCTTCCGAAGTGAGGATGCGTAATTTCATTACGAGGGAAGACCAGCCGTACACGACCCCTAACGGTTGTGTTTACGACGACGGCGATTATCCCGAGAGCCTGCGCATCGTCTTGGATGCGCTCAACTACGAGAGCTGGAGGAAGAAGCAGGCAACCTTTCGAAAGGACGAGGGAAGGTACCTCGGCATCGGGCTGGCGACAACTCTCGACTCCGGGGCGCCGAACTTTGGACAGGTCAAGATGCTCAATCCCCGGCTCCCTCTGATTGGCAACACTGAAGCCTGTCTCCTCCAGTTGACGCCCGACGGAAGGTTTGTAGTGAAGCTCGGCACGGTACCCCAAGGGCAGAGCCACGAGACGGTTTCGGCGCAAATAGTCTCGGAGGTGTTCGATGTTCCAGTGGAGCTGGTCAACGTCGCAACCGGCTTTGATTCCGCATCGCACCCGTACACCATGCACTCGGGAACCTATGGAAGCAGGTACGCGGCCATGGGGGGAGGGGCAGTCTATGGCGCTTCCCTGAAGCTTCGCGATAAGGTACTGAAGATCGGGGCGCATCTGCTGAACGAACAGATCAGCAACGTCGAACTCGTTAACGGGAACGTGCAGTCAAAGGAGGATCCTGCGAAAAACATCACAATCAAGCGGCTCGCGAGAACCGCGTACGGCATGCCCGCCATGATTCCGCACGGCATTGAGGGAGGCTTATGGACTTTGGAAGTCTATTACAATGGCCTAGAGGCTCCGGATGAAAAGAAAATTGCGAACCTCGCCTTAACTTACTCGTACCAGACGCACGGTGTCGTGGGAGAGCTGGATCCGGAGACGGGAAAGTTCCACATTCTGAAATACGTTATTGTGGACGACGCGGGAAGAGTAATCAATCCGCTCGTAGTCGACGGACAAGTGCACGGGGCTACCCTCCACGGAATCGCGGCCGCGATGTTCGAAGAGTACAAGTACAGCGACGGGGGGCAGCTCGAGTCATCAACATTCATTGATTACTTGGCGCCAACGGCAGTGGATGTGCCCAACATGGAGCTCCACCACATGGAGATTCCGTCCCCCTTTGCTCCACTGGGTGCAAAGGGAATGGGGGAAGGCGGGGGGACGGCACACGTGGCTGTGATAAACGCCATAAATGACGCCCTGAGTTTCTTTGACCGGAGTCTTGAGAAATCCATCGCGCCCCCTGAAGCTGTCTACCAGCTGATAAGGAAAAGTCACACGTAGCAAGATTGCATTTGCTCGAACGGAATGAGGCGGGCAAAGGTCACTCTCCCGTGAATACGGGCTCCCTCCTGTTTTCCTTGAAGAAGGCATTGATTCCTTCTTTGAGATCCTTGGAATGGAACAGCTCAATGGATTCTCTCAGTTGGTACTCCATCGCGTCATCGAGGGGCATTTCGGAACCAAAATTTACGCACGCCTTTGCAGCTCCGATGGCAAGCGGCGCCCTCTTGGCTATCCTAGCTGCGAGGGCAACAGCCTCATCCAGCAGTTTATCGGGAGGAACTACCTTGTTTACGATTCCAATCGCTTGAGCTTCGGCCGCACTAATTCGGTCCCCGGTGAACAGCAGCTCCTTTGCCTTGAACTTGCCAACGACTCTTGGCAGTCTGATTGTAATTCCGGCTCCCGGTGATACACCGATCCCGGTTTCGGGCAGGGCAAAGCTCGCGTCCTCTGCCGCGATGACGATGTCGCATGCTTGGATTAGCTCAATGTTCGCAAAACCATTGACTGCCGCGATGATCGGTTTTCGGAGCTTTTCCATATCTCGCCACAGCTCGAGATTCTCCCGCTGAAAACGCTCGGTTTGTTCTATGGTGTTTGTCAAAAACTCCGAGGTATCTCCTCCCGCGCAGTAGGACTTGCCCTTGGCGGCCATGATGACCGCACGCACCGTCCTATCCTGCGAAATCTGTCGATAGGCGCGGCGAAACTCCAACACCATGTTGTAAGTTACTGCGTTCCTCTTGTCCGGCCTATTGTAGTACAAGATTACAATAGGATCCTTCCGCTCGAACATAATATCGCGGTACTCGATAGTTGCTTCCGATGACGATTGCATTTTCCAACCTGAGGATATTCTCTGCAATCCTCGAGCCGATATAAACGGTTAGAGATCAAGTAGGACCTCTTACTCTGGATCCAGCTCCTTTCTGATATTCCTGAGAACGCTGGAAAACATGCGACTGGTGAGCAGGCCTGTGTTAGTGTTCCGCGGACTGGGATGGTAAGAGGCGAAGACGCACGGGAAGCCGTTGGCGAATTTGAATTTCTGACCGTGCTGAAATTTGAAGGCGCCCTTGCTCCTGTGATACTTTCTGGAAAACTCCAAGACCGAGTCGAAAGCCACTCTTCCTAGAACCAAAATCACTTTGCACTCTTTCAGGAGCAAGAGCTCCCGATCAAAATATGTTTCACAGGTTTCAATTTCTTGCCTGGTTGGCTTGTTGTCGGGAGGAACGCAACGCACCGCAGCTGTGACGTAACAATCTTGGTACACCAGTCCGTCGCCTCTGGTCTCTGACGTGGGCTGATTTGCGAATCCGGCGTCAAACAGATGCTTTACGAGAAACCTCGCGCTGCTGTCCCCTGTGAAGACGCGTCCCGTTCGGTTACCGCCGTGAGCAGCAGGGGCCAGTCCCACGACCACAAGTCTCCCTTTGGGATCACCGTAGCCCGGGACCGGCTTGCCCCAATACTCAAAGTTGACAAACTG
>JASHPQ010000077.1 GCA_030037995.1 Nitrososphaerales archaeon
AACTCGATAGAGGACGCGATTCACAGGAAACTTCTATTTAGGGCAGAAGTGAGCCTCGTGGATTTTGGTAGTCTGTCGAGATCGGAATACAAATCTAGATTGGTGCGTTTCGTTAGCTGAATTAACCATGAATAGGTTCATGATTTCATGTTTTTTCGTCTAAAACGAGCTTGTATATCGTAGATTTCGACTATCCAATCATTCCGGTCGGCAAAGGTCTTGATTGCTCGACGAGAGGAATAACTTGGAATCTCACGTTGAGTCTCAACGTGGCTTGAAGATCTTTGATCAAGGCGTTCATGTTTGACACCGGCAGCGAGAAGTTTAGATTCGTCAATACGATCAACGGACTTGTCTGCAGCGTGTACGGAAAAATTCCATTAAATTTCGCATTGTGCTTCTCAGCTAACTTTTGAGCTTGCAGGTAGGCTGTTTCAAGGTTGAAATCCTGCAGGATGACCACCAAGAACAAAACATTCTGGGCTGGTGTTTGAGCTTGTTGATTGGCTTGAGTAGGCTCAGGCGTGGTCATTGAGATAAGCTTCAAACTGTTACGGGTAGATATAGTTTGGCTTGTTGTCGATCATATGCAGTGGAATATTTTTCATGCTGTAGAAGCTCGCTTCCCTGTTTTTCGTGACCTCTTCCCAAGGGAGTTCCTGGAGTTAGTCTCAAAGCACCTAGTACCTGGGAGGAGGATTGGCGCAGCTCCGGAATGCTCATTTTCTTCCCGGTTCACGTCCACCTTCAAATGGTTGCTTACGAATTGTATTTCTTCTTGGCATTTTTGACGAGTTCCTCTTCCTCCCTTTGAGCATAGGGCGCGTAGAATTCTCCAGGGGCGACAGAGGATACATTGATGTCGATTACTGGTTCCATAGAGTTGTTCAGCTCGAAACCCAGATAGTGCCTGAACGTAGCTTTCGCGACCATTGCAGTCGTTCCGTTCCCCATGAAAGGATCCATTACTAGATCTCCCGGCCTCGTGGAAAAGTCCAAGCAGCGCTGGATGAGCTGGTTCGGAAGTTTTGTGGCGTTCTTCACTTCTCCCTTCCTGTAAGTCCTGTTGATCTCCCACACATCCAACGGGTAGTGCAGGATTTTGTTAAAGTAGTAATCCTCCTTCGACTTTGCGAGAAACAAAACGTGATAGTGGCTAGTCACAAATTTTCTCTCGGTGAATACCCCGAACTGGTACTTCCAGATGATGTGGTTTACGAGGCTAAGATCCGTTTTCTTTAGGGCGGCAAGGATCTCGAATAGGTTCGTCCACCCGCTGAAGATCCAGGCCGTTCCGGTCTTTTTCATCACCCTCGACAGTTCGCCGATCCATCGCTCCGAGAATCTTGCATAGTCTCCCTCCACCTCCTGATACCCGCTTTTCACAAATCTGTGATCACGGTTGTATAGTGACCCCGTTCCCGTGAAGGAGAGCCCGAACGGCGGGTCTGCGATGATGCAATCGATCGACTCAGCAGACAATTGCTTTCTCATACCATCAATGCTATCTCCGTAGAACACCCGGTCAACAGTATAATTCTTTGAAGTCTCGTATAGTCTCTTGGCCTCCCCAACCGACCAATCCTCAGTGGGTTTGAATCGAGCGGCCGCAAGGTGGGGTATGTACCTATTTTTTCGAACTCGCTTGAGGCCCGCTTCCGGACTGAGGCGCCCTGGTGGCATCCGATTTCTCGGAATCGTTGCTAGTGCCGATTTAAGGATGTTTTCGCGCGTTTTTCTCTTGGCCGGAAATCGACTATGAGTTGATAATCGAAAAATGTTTGCAAAAAATCAGAAAATGATGCCGCAAAACACATGCCCAAAATTAATTTCAGCTTACAGATGGCCAGCCCTTTGCTTATCTAATCGGCCACTTTTGTGATTTGAGCAATTTCCCGTTCTGTATTGAAACCCACGTGCTCTTATGGCAGCCTACGCAGGGGACAGGACCCTCAAAATCAGATTCATTTTCGTAAGGCTCGATCCGAGATCTGCAGTATGCGCACACTACGTCTTCCAAGTTGATTCTTCCGGGAAAAAGCCTCCTCTTTGCCTAAAACCTTTCGGTGGATTTGTCCCGAAACGTTAAGTATCTCACGCTATCTGTTCCACCGCAAGTTCGAGTTTATTGCAGTCGGAAAGTGGACTCGCTCCAAACCAATACTACGGTAATCGTTGGATAATTTATTCTGCGCTCGGTGAACCTGTAATTAGGGCAGAGGATTGGCATCTGAAGACCTCCGGACTTGTCGAGAAGCCGCTCGATCTTTCTTTCGATGACATGCAAAAACTTCCGCAGACTAGTTTTACGGGGGTCTTTCAGTGTGTCACAAGATGGTCTATCAAGGGAGTGGTCTGGGATGGCGTCGCATTCAAGGAGGTGGCCAATCGTACCGGAGTCAAACCGGAGGCAAAATGGGTCATGTTTCGATGTGCCGACGGATACACCGCGCCCGTTCCGATAGAGGATGCAATGTCAGAGGATTCGATCATCGCGTTTAAAATGAACGGAAAGCCGATTCCTCAGCAGCAGGGATATCCTTCTCGTCCGTTTATCTCTCATCTCTACGGGTGGAAAAGTGCCAAGTGGCTGGACGAGATTTCATTCATCCCCGATTACGAAGACGGCTACTGGGAGATGTACGGGTACAATGAAAGGGCTGACATATGGAAAGAGGAGAGGTTCAAGGGCCAATTGGGAAGGCAGCAAAGGCACAAGAGTACGGGCTTTGCGCAGATCTAACTTCCGTGTCAGCAACCAAATTTTTTGACTAGCGATTCAAAACTTGGAGAACCTGATGATTCGGGAAAGGGGAGAATCGCAAGACTTAGTTCAGAAAAGGCTAAGAAAAGTTATGGGTCGCGCCCTTTGAAAAAAAGTGGGAGCGCGATTTGCCTTTTCTTTTTTGGGAGCGCCTAGTAGTCCATTCCGCCGCCCATACCGCCCATGCCACCGGGTCCGCCCGGCGGTGGTCCAGCTGGTGCCTTGGACTTGCCTGAAGCGACGACATCGTCGATCCTCAGAATCATTCCGGCTGTCTCGCTAGACGACCTGATGATTTGCTCTTTGACCGCCGCCGGCTCAAAGACCTCTTCCGCCTCCATGTCGGAGACCTTGCCAGCGAGGCAGTTGACTCCCCACCATTTCTTGCCCTGACCGTGTTTTGCCCTCAGTTCGACCTGAGTGTCGATCGGATCCATGCCAGAGTTCTCCGCCAGCGTTAGCGGGATGACCTCCAGAGCATCCGCAAACTTTTGTACCGCGAGCTGCTCCCTTCCCGAAAGGGAGTTCGACCACTCGCGAAGCTTAAAGGACAGCTCCGCCTCGGTAGCTCCCCCGCCTATTACGACGGAGGGATGCTCGATCACATCTTTGACGACCATCAGCGCGTCGTGCATGCTCCTTTCGGCTTCATCCACCACCCGCTGAGACCCGCCCCTAATCAGTATGGTCACCGCCTTGGGATTTTTACTTCCCTCGACGAACACCCATTTGTCGGTCTCCACCTTTCTCTCCTCGACTAGAGCGGCATACCCGAGATCTTTCTCGGTGAGGTCATCGAGGTTTGTCACGATTCGCGCACCGGTAGCCTTCGCGAGCTTCGTCATGTCGGATTCTTTTGCCCTGCGGACTGCCAAGACCCCTTTCTTTGCAAGATAGTGTTGTGCTACATCGTCGATTCCTTTTTGACAAATTACGACGTTTGCCCCAACCGCGGTGATCTTGTCTACCATAGCGGAGAGCATCGAGTTCTCTTCGTCCAGAAACCTCTTCATCTGGGTGGGATCGTTGATCCTGATTTCCGCAGAGAATTCCGTCTTTTCGATTTCGAGAGGAGAGTTGACCAGAGCGATTTTTGCGGTCTCGATCCTCTTCGGCATGCCCGCGTGCACGACCTCCTTGTCGAGAACGATCCCTTTGATGAGTTTCGTGTCGCTGATCGAGCCCCCGGATTTCTTCTCCACCTTCACGTTGTCGAGATCCACCGAGTACTCGCCTTCCTTGTCCTTGTTCTCCTCGAGCACGGTTGACATAGCGTCCACCGCGATCTGCGAAAGCTGCGTGGAATCCCCACTGATGAGCTTCGAGGCCATGCTGGTCTTTGCAATCTTCTGGAGCCATTTCTTATCAGTGGCTGGAACTTTGATCGCAATCTTGTCCAAATAGTCGAGCGCTTTATCCGCCGCCTTGCTGTACCCGTCGACGATAATCGTCGGGTGCACGTCCTTCCTGATCAACTCCTCGGCATTGTCGAGAAGAGCTCCAGTCAGAACGGCTGCAGAAGTGGTTCCGTCCCCGACTTCTTGGTCGGTAGTCTTTGAGATTTCAACTACCATCTTGGCCGCGGGATGCTGCACGTCGATCTCCTTGAGAATCGTTGCGCCGTCGTTGGTGATTGTGACGTCGCCGAGCGTGTCCACGAGCATCTTGTCCATGCCCCTTGGACCCAGGCTAGTCTTTACGATCTCCGCGATCAATTTGGCCGCGAAGATGTTGTTACTTTGGGCGTCCCTTCCCTTGGTCTGGGAGGAGCCCTCCTTCAAGATAAGCACCGGCTGTCCGGTGGATGTTGTTGCAGGTATTGCTTGTGACATATTTTCTTCAAAATCCTCCTACTGTTAGTAACTAGTGGAAAGTAACAGCCGTTCGGCGAATTATTTTAGGGTTTCGCCATGAAATTGTAGTCACCCTTTAGAGGTAATCTACAATCTTACTGAGCCGGCCGGGAAGAGTGTGAACCAGATATGCCCTATCCTCCTGCGTAAGGAGATGGAGTAGTCTGACAGAAAAGAGGTAAAGGAGGGCAAATAAGACAGCGTAAGGTATCAACGTAATTAGTCTTGAGGAAAGGAAGCTGGACAGAAGAAACACGATAGCGAACGGGATCGCTGAAGAAGCCAGGCCCTTCAGGTAGAAACTGCCCTTGTCCAGATTTCTTAGATAATTCCTGCAAAGGTACATGCAAACGGTGGTGCCATCTACAGCTACCGTCGCCCTGCTCGTGACTGCCCCAGCCAGTCCAAAATGCGGTACGAGCAATAGCGCTACACCGATATCTGTCGAAGCCGTCACGACCCCAACGAGTATGACCTCCAAAGTCTTGCCGACCGCCTGTAAAAGCACGAGAAGCATGGTCTGCAGGGCTACAAAGACGTAAAACAGCGCTATCAATTCCAGTGTTAGCGTTCCGGCGAGGTACACTCCTCCAGAAGTGAAAAGGAAGAGGAGCTGGGCGGCGACGGCTGCCACGAAAAGGGATGCGGGTAGCACGATAAAGGTGGCAAACCTGAACGCAAGCCTGACACCTTTTGAAATGTCGCCGGAGGTCCTGGAGCTGGAGATCTCCGGAAAAAGCGCCGTCGTGAGTGGCGTAACAGCCACCACCGCTAGTACCCCTGAAATGGAAATCGCGGCTTGGTAAATCGCGAGCGAAGAGGGATTCAGATACCCTCCAACCACCACGCTATCGGATGAAGTCGAAAATACCGCAATGATCGCAGCAACGCCGAGGGGTAAAGAGTACCGAATGATTTTCGAGTACTGATAATCTCCCTTGGCTGCCAACAGCTCTTTTTCAATCGTAACGAAGATCCATATGACGATCAGGCTGTAGTACAGAATCCATGCCAAGATCGGAAACTCTATGCTGCGAAAGAAAAACAGTATTCCGACGGTAAGAGCGACCATCACGAGCCGGGTGAGAAAAAGAATCTTGGCGAGCAGAATGTACTTCTTCAGCCCCTGCAAGATCCCCTGAAGCGTGCCCGACACCGAGGCGGTGAAGACCCATCCGCCGCCTAACAGGAATGCCCAAGTCCACGCAGTTGTCTTCGCGAAGTACAGTGAAAAAAGTGGGGAGAGCGCCAGGTATATCGCGGTGATGACGCCGGTGAGCAGTAGTGACAGCATGACCGACTTTCTTGCTGCGTCCCACGATGTTTTGTCGTCATCTCCGCCATGAAGCGCAACGAACCTGGTAGCCGCCAAGTTTACTCCAAGGCTCGCGATAGTATTCGTGATCGTAAAGGTCACGAGGACTGCACTGTAAATGCCGTATTCAAAGGGTGAGACTAGGTGGATGATGGTAAACAGGAAAACGAAAGCGAGACCGCTCGTTGCCACATTCTGGAGAGTGAGGAGGCCCATCCCTTGGACGATATTCCTCGCCCTTTGGTCGCCGTCACCATTCGGGGGATAGGAAACACCATCGGGCAAGTGAAACGCAGTCCTAGGCTAATCGCCGTTGAAGGCCGCTTAAAATACGATCGAACAGGCTACCAGTACGCGGAATAGGGTCTGCCTAGAAAATGTTGTGAGAGAAATCGTTACAGAACAAGAATCAGTGAACGGGGAGTAGCCCCGTCCACTCCAGATGATTACTTATTGGAATTTTCTCAAGTTTTCCTGATCTTCGTTGAACATCCTCTCAAGGTTCTGCATTATCATCGGCCTCAGCTGATTTTCCGCGATCGCCTGAGACTGGACCTCTCCGGCGATCGTCACACTAGTCTTAATCCCTTGGGGAGTGTTATATTGCATCATCTTCGATCCCGCTGGCGGCCCTCCAACGTACTCTATGAGCAAACCCACGGGTGGAAATGCGGTGACCTTGATTTTATTATTGATTTTCATGCCACCAGGTCCGGTGTTATCAAAAGAAATGACCACAGATTGGTCCAGCTGGGGTTCCATATTGAGTTCTCGTTTGCTGGATGGCTGTGCACGTCAGGAGGTGTCTGAATGTATCTCCAGATTTTGTCTATCGGTACATCGAACGCGCTTCATCTAGTATGAATACTATGGCTCTTTTTTGAGGAATGCAAGCTATTTACGCGAATTAGGGATTCACCGTATAGTGTTGGCAAAAAAGCCATGTCCATGCCAAACGTAATAGCAGGTAAACTTGATAAATTGAGCGCCTTTTTGCTTTCGGGAGGTTTCGGATTGCCGGTGGCTTCTCCAAAAGATATCATTTCTAATTCAGAGAAACCTCCGTCAGCTCCGTAGACAGAAGCGGGAAATTTCTAGGATGTTGAAATCAGAGGTGTCCTACCATTTGTGGCATTCACAACTGGATGCTTTCCATCAGAGAGAATAATTTCGCAGTAGATCGTTTGTTAAACTACGAAAATTTCTTGCCCTAATTATGTTGCCCCTATCTCCAAACACGCCCAACTCCCGCAAAAAATAATCGAGGGCGAAAGAATAAAATTAGTCCAATGTGAGGCGAATACCGCCTCTGACATCGAGAAGGGAGACTGGCAGGGATCCTTGGAGGTTTCCAAATGGTTGCGCAATCAAGGGACGATAATCAGCAGCAGAAACCAGAAAACGGAGGGATCCTCTCCAGAGATGCGAAACTAATCCTCTCCTGGGTACTTATCAACTCCATTCCCATAGGCTACATGAACGTAGTCCCCTTGATTTACCTCGTGGAAGTCGGCTATAACCCCTCGCTCATCGGCGCGATCTACGCTATTGGTGCGGTTGCAAACACGATCGCGTACATCCCCTTCGGGATCCTTGCCGACAGGTACGGCCGGAAAATGTTTGTCGCGGTCGGAGGCTTCCTGCCCTTTTTCTCCTACGCCATCTTCGGTCTGACTTTGAATCCAAGCTGGTTGATCTTTGCAAGTATACTGGGAGGCGTAGGTCTCGCGGGAGGCCTGGGCGTTGCGATAAACGGCACTGCCCTCCTTCCACTCATCACTAATACCACGACTGACAAAAACAGGACGCTAGTGTTCGGCATCCTCCAGGGATTCTGGATTTTAGCGATCACAATCGGATCTCTGTTGAGCTATCTGCCCTCGCTGCTGATCTCCATACTTTCCTTGAGCTCTTATGCCGCCCACTCCTACTCGTACTTCATAATGTCGGCATTCGTTGCGATATCCACGGTGCCGATCCTGATTGCCAAAGAAAAGAAGGTTGAGAAGATCGAGGCCACCACGCGTCCCGCAACGTCCAAGAGATCTTCGTGGATCTCAGACAGGCTTCAGGTCGTATCCGGGAGGAGGATTCTTTATTTCGCCATCGTGTTTGCCTTTGCGGGCCTTGCTGTGGGCGTGATCGTCCAGCTCGTCCCGACATGGTACGCTCTGAGGTTTGGGACGAGCGAGACAACTGCCGGGCTGTGGTACGCGATCGCCGAATTTTCAGGAATATTCGCCATTCCTTTCATACCGAGGCTGGTCAGAAGAGGTGGAACGGTTCTTGCGTCGTCCTCAACCATGATGCTGTCTTGCCTGTTTCTGGCACTGATGCCGCTCTCAAACACTTTTCGGTTGGCCGCGATCTTCTTCGTATTCAGAGCCGTTCTCACTACGATCTCGTGGCCCATCCTGCAGTCTTTCATGATGGGCATTGTTTCCGAAAGGGAGAGGGCTACCGTCACAGGGATCACCTACACCACTTGGGCATTAATGTCATCCATCGGAACGTACTTCGGAGGAGCTTTGCTGGGCGACGGGCAGTTGACGCTGCCGTTTGTCCTTGGAGTTTTTGGCTACGCCGCTTCGGCAGTTTTTCTCTTTTTGTTTTTCAGGAAGATCAAACCGCCGGAGGAGCTCGGAGTAGATCTGGGATCCGGCGAGATAAAGACAGGATAACGAAAAAGAAACATGCTTCTCCGAAAAAAGTACGACTTTTTCACTTCGTAATGCCGAGCAATGGGTTCGGCTTTGGCAAGCAAGCGCCTAGCCTCAGGCTCGAATACTGGTACGGTATAATCTAAACCACCGAAAGGCTTTCACCCCATCTAAAGGATCAAAAAAATTTAGGACGAGAAATTCTACTCCATTGGCCCGCTCGCCGTCCTTCCAAAGTACCAAACCTCCTTGATAGCCATTTACGCGTTCAGTAAAGTACCCTGATGGCGAAGTTGCCTCTACTTCCCCAACTTCATTTCCTGATCAAGCAGATGTTACCCTCGATGCTGGATTTTTCTATCAGTTTCAGGCATGCGGTGCCAGTTGGAACAGCGTCAATACATGGGTTACGGACACTTCCAACAACATGCTTAGTCCAAGTACCTATCTAGTTGTTACTTAGTTGCTGGAGATTCACGAATCCCTATTCTGCAATCAAGTCTCCCGATATGGATTGACCATTGGCGAATGTGATGACATAGTTCAATGTCTCCCCTGACGTAATATTGGACAATGGGTAAAATGCACTGGTCGCATTGCTAAATCCTGTAA
>JASHPQ010000078.1 GCA_030037995.1 Nitrososphaerales archaeon
ACTCGTCTCCCACGAACACTCGCTCGAGATGTACGAAGCTGCAGGACCTAGAAGATACAAGCTGCTCATTGACGGAGGAGACCACGGGATGATCCTGGATAGTTCAGTGAGAAAGAGGATCCTCGGCATGTACATCGGCGAGCTGGAGAAAATGGCCTCCTCGGATCTACTTGAACGTCACCGTGTTGATGAACGGCTCCGTGGTAATCCCGCTGAATTCGGGGTCCATGTAGAAACTGGCGATCGGCCCGTTCTTGAGCCACACCGTCGAGCCGTCCACATACCACAGCCTGGGTACCATGAAAACGTAGGGCGCATCGTCGTAGATCTGCTTCTGGGCCTGGGTGCAAATGTCCGTGATCTGCGCAATACTAGTTCCGTTGAACCAATCGTTAACGCATTGCTGCACAATCGGGTTGCTGTATACCGCCAGATCGCACAGCTGAGACTGGTTGGAGACAAACGTGGTCCACGCGTCCGCCGGAGTGAACGCGTCCGGCGTCGCCGTCAGGGCGCACACGAAGTTGATGTTTCCCAGCTCGGCCCTGTTTTGCACCATCGAGGAGTACGGACCGATGGCGTAAGAGTAGTAATTGGACGGCAGGACGACGTCGATGTTCACCGTGAGGTTGATGTCTGAGAGATCTCCCTGTATCACCTGCGCGGAGTTCAAACACCAAGTGCATCCCGAGACTGAGTTCAGAGTTAAGGCCGGAAGGCTATTCGTGTTGATCTTGTTCTGGCTCAAGATCTGCTCTGACTCTGTAAGGTTGTACGTGTACGCCGTCAGGTTTCCTAGGTCGTAGAATTGGCTGAAAGATGGATACTCCGGCGCAACGCCCACGACGCCCTCCCCTCCAAGCGCCGTGTCGATCAGATCAGTGTAGTTTATCGCGTGAAAGATCGCCTGCCGCAGCGCCGTGTTGTTCGTGGGATAGTCCTGCGTGTTGAGCGCAATGCCAAACGCGGTGGAAGACCAAGGCGGGCTGATAAGATAGTTGAACATGTTAGGCTGGCTTGTGATGGAGTTCCAGTCCGCAGCGAGGATGTCGCTGATCTGTGCCGCACCGCTTTCCAGATCCGTAAGCCTCGCGATGTCATCTGCCTTATAGTACATGACGGCGGTCTGCACATGGCCTGGATCCAGGAGAACGTTTGCCTGAATCTGGGAAGCGGTAAGGTTCTTGCCCCAATAAGTCGGGTTCTGGCTGAACTTTACATACGAGTTTACGGAGTACCCGGTCACGGTATAGGGACCGGTCCCGGGGGCCGAGTTCGAATTCATGTAAGTTGACGGCGAAGCCGGCGTTCCGGGACCACCATTCTGGAACTCCCACTGCATGTCCCATAGCCAGTTTGCTGCAAGGATTGCCGGGAACCACTGGAAGGGATCGTCCAATCGAAACACGATCTGGTAAGACCCCGTAACGTAGATCGGCCAGCTTGAATTCTGCATCGTGGTTAAGAGCTGGCCGGTCGGATTTGCAAGATCGGAACCGTTAATCATTGCCATAGTGGCGGGTCCAAAGTCCGTCGTGTTCATCTGATGATAAAACACGGCATAGCCAAGATCAAAACCGGAAGAGTTGACCGACATGTAATACGCCGTGTAGAAATTCACCCACACTTCGTAGGCGTTGAACGGATCGCCGTTGGAGAAAGTGACTCCCTGTCTTAGGTTCAAAGTGTAAACGGTACCATTGCTGGAGACGGTCCAGTTATCCGCTAGTCCGGGCACGTACTGCACCTGTCCGGTGCCCCAGACGAGGCTGTCGTTGATGTAGATCAACGTCTGATAGACGGTGGCGTAAAACCAGTTAGGATAGTTGCAACAAACTGGCGAAAGATCCTCCGAAGGAAAAACTGCCGCGTCAATCGATAACACCTGCGGAGTGGGAACACTAGAACTCGTACTGGTGGAGGTGGCAGAGCTGGTAGAGGAAGAAGTTGTAGGTATGATGGTGGAAGACGAGCTAGATGTCGTACTGGTCGAGCTGATGGAGGATAAGGAAGTCGTGGTAGGAATAGAAGTAGACGATGAGCTGGAAGTACTGGTGGAAGTTGTCGTCGGAGAGGGCTTGGTCGCAAAATAAATGCCGACACCGGCAATCAATATGATCAATACGATTACTATCGCAACAATGGCTCTCCCAATCGCCCTTTTTCCGTCGGAAAATTGTAGCTCTGGCACTGCGAAATCATCTCCATCGAGACAAGTCACTTATTTAAATTTTGAAATTTCCGCCCTAAACGAATGCTAACCGGGCAAAGTTTCGCGACCTGGGATCCTCCCGAAGGAGGATCATAGTTCAATTTGGGCTACGTCGTACCGGATTTCATTTGTGCATAGGTCATAATCGCCGCATCCGGCAGGATCGCCAGCATTCCGCCATCCACGGGAATGGACGCTCCCGTGATGAAGGAAGCCGCTTCCGAAATAAGGAAAGCGACGAGCTCTGCGACTTCCTCCGGCTTTCCGGGCCGACGCAAGGCGTGTGCGGTGCTCGAAGCTTCGTATTCCACTTGGTGCGAATGCCACCACTCCGCGTTACGTTCCACGACGATCATACCGGGCATCACTGCGTTTGCCCTGATTCCTTTGGGTCCAAACTCCAACGCTAGCGATCTCGTGAGTCCGTTTATCGCCGCCTTGGCGCTGTCGTAGGGAGCAAAATCTCCCGTCCAGGACCCGACGGCATGCACTGACGAAATGTTCACTATGCTCCCACGATTGCGCTTTAGCATGTACGGGATGATGGCGCGGCAGATTCGAATCGCGCTGAAAAAAATCACTGACCAGGTATTCTGCCAATCTTCGTCGGTTAGTTGCAGAAATGACCCCCTATCCGAACGATATACACTGTTTACGAGGCCGGTAACTGGCAGCTTCTGTTTCTCTATTTCGTCCGTGATCGCCCTTATCGTTTCTGGACGAGTGATATCTCCCCGGATGGGAAACGCGTTAGTGCCTAAATCTTCTATTTCACTGACGACCTTACTCATCTCAAGAATATCATTGAGCACCAGTACATAGCCCTGTTTGGCAAGTTTTAGGGCAACGGCTCGACCTATCCCCTGCGCGGCTCCTGAAACTACAATGATTTCCTTTTCGCTCACGATTGTCCGTCCAACTTGTCCTTTCCTAAAGATAAGCTCAGCGTTAGCATTTTCGATTAATTTCGCGAGTTCGATGACTGCACTCTCCCATCGCGTCTCTTCTGTCTCGCTTGTGCACAAATTTTGCAGTTCAAAAGACCATGGCGTGTGCAATAACCCAGACGACTCTTCGCGGCTGGCGTAATGCCATGTCTCTGGTTGTAGCTTTTCTCCATTCGCTTTTGTCTAATGTTGGCCAATCAATACCAATACCGCTCTGTTTCCCTATTTCAGCGTACTCTCCGGATTTCTCAACTTGAATTTTCGGTCAAGAACCTCGCTGTTGGAGATCGAAAAAGCGTAAATTTTCATACCGAGACGGAGAGTCACATCACATATGCTACTAGAAGAAATTGGTGCCAAGAAAGTGATCAACGCTTGGGGAACTGTCACGACTCTTGGCGGAACGACCATGTCCGGTGAAGTAATCGAAGCAATGAGAGAGGCTTCAAAGGTGTACGTTGACATGAAGGATCTTCAGAAAAAGGCGGGCAGCTTCATTGCCGAGATGCTCCACGTGGAAGCCGCGTGTATCTCATCAGGAGCAGCCGCGGGCCTCGTCCTTGCAACCGCTGCCTGCATCACCGGAGGAGACACGGAAAGGATCCTCGATCTCCCAAAGGCAAGCTACAACAGGAACAAGATCGTCGTTCAGAAACTCCATCGCAACGCGTTCATCAACATTCTCCGGACTGCGGGTGCCGAGATAATTCGAGTAGGCAGTGAAAAGGGGACCACTGCCCGAGACTTCGAAGACGCCCTGGACGACACGGTCGCGGCCGTAATGTATTTCGTATTCGAACCGCAACCCGGCGCGTTGCCGCTCGAAGAGGTCTTGAAAATCTCCCATCGAAAGGGCGTACCCGTGATCATCGATGCCGCAGCTGAGCTTCCTCCCGTTCAGAACCTAGAGAAGTTTGCCAAGATGGGCGCAGACCTAGTAGTCTTCAGTGGAGGGAAGGCGATTGGAGGCCCCAACGACACGGGCCTGATCCTCGGACGGAAGGACCTTATTGAAACCTGCATGAGACTGGAATACTACGAATATGTAGGGTCTGAAACCGTCGCCCTTTTGGGGAGGCCGATGAAAGTGAGCAAGGAGGACATGCTCGCGCTCGTAATGGCGCTGCGGCAGTATCTGCAGAGAGATCATAACGAAGAAATGAAGCTCTGGGAAGGAAAAGTAGACTACATGGTTTCCGAGCTGTCGAAATCTAAATTGCCCAAAGCCCGGAAGGTGTACCCCGGTTCCGGTCACAGCGTGAGGCCGCTTGTAATCCCGAGGGCGGCGATTGACTTTAACGAATCAACGACCGGGATGAAGGCAGAAGAGATATCGGAATGGCTTAAGGCGGGAGATCCACCGATCTACGTCTATGCAAAGGACAACGTGCTTTTCCTGAACCCGCAGTGCCTGCAGGATCAGGAGGAGAAGATCATAGTCTCCAAATTACTTGAGCTCTCGAGTTGATCATGTTGCAAGTTTCAGTGCTCTCCGCACGCGCGTCCCTTAGATGTGTCTGGACAATATTTTCTATTTCAGTGCGCAGTGGCTCATTCATTTTTTATTTCGCAGAATCAATAATGGGACGCATATCTAGTTCCTTTTAGAGCAGTTCCAAGCGTTAATTTTTGAGAAGGCGCGTCTCACTGATGGCCATGATCAGTATTCTTGGTGGGCCTGGGCGGTCGATTGTCCTGATCAACAGAAAAGTACAATAACACCGGCCCTTGTCTCAGGTTCTTGAGTTTTATGGCAGTAGACATCAAGGTCAAAAATACGCCCAGCTATAGGGTCGCGTCGCTTGAAAGAAAAGGTAGCGAAGGAACGGAACCGCTCCGCCGAGAATTCCAAGTGCTGGAAAAGTGGGCAAAGAAATCCAAGGTAAAGACGGGGAGGTACTTCTGCCACTTTTACGAGTCTGGCAGGACTCCAGCGATGTACCGGTTTGAAGCGTGCCTTGAGATCAGAGGGAAGACACCAAAACCCGAGGGAAAAATCAAGATCAAAGAATTGCCTAAATTGACGGTCGCGAGTGTAAAGTTCAATCCGGAAAAGGTTTCTCCGCGTCTAGTCTACAACGGCGTGTACGGATGGCTAAAAGAAAACGATGAGGGGTACACTCAAGGTGGTCCGTTCTCGCGAGAAGTTTATCTTGGAAACCCGTGGACGAACTCTTGGGTATGGACTCGCGCCGAAATCCAGGTTCCTGCGAAGAAAAAGAAAGGAAGAGCTCGATAGAAGTCTGCAAAAAAGCTTCAAAAGATCGTTCTTAGCTAAGAAGGCTAACTACTCAAATTTACGGAAATTTTTCTAGTCGCGTTAAAAGAGTCAAGAGTACCTCAACGTATTTTATGGCAATAGCGGACGCAAGCATCAGCCCGACGGTTGGCGAGCCTGTTGTAGACAGAGAGGAGATTGTCAAAAGGCAGGAGAAAGAGAATCAGCAGGCAGAAGAGCTTGACTCGCTCATTAAGGAAGAAGTTTCAAGCGAAAAGCTCTACGACGCGCTGACCAACTTCCTGCTGGCCGACCCGCAAAGGCAGCTCCCCCAGCTCGGAGACATCGAGTCCCAGCTGGCTGAAGGAGATAGGGCCAGGAATAAGGGGGAGCTGGCGCTCGCTCGAGCAAGGTACGAAACTGCCGCGAAAATCGAAATCTACAATCAAAACAAGGAAGAAGCTAGGAAGTACATCGATCTTGCCGACAAGAGTACGGAACCGGAAGATGCCCAGCACCACGAGATGCATAGAGTCCTGCTTTCGAACATGGACGAGGTAATGCGGATTTCTGAGGCTTATTACGGGAAGATATCCGCGCAGCAGGATGAAAAAGGCAAGAGTCCGCCGCAGATCCGTTAATTTTTATCGTTGGATAGATCCCGTCTCGTTCTGTTTATGGATGACTTTTTTTCTGGGAGAAATAGCATGACTTTCTGACTATGCGAAAATTACAGATAGTTTTTGACTCTGGCGATCCCGAGACATTAGCTAGTTTCTATGCGGAGGCGCTCCATTACAAGCTGCAGGATCCACCGACCGGATACGACTCATGGGAACAAGCCTTGAAGGCTTGGGGTGTTCCTGAGGAAGAATGGGGCTCGGCCAGCGCCATCATAGATCCCGAAGGTAGCGGGCCAAGGATCTACTTTCAGCGCATGGATACGCCAAAGCTTGGAAAGAACCGATTACACTTGGACTTGAACGCGAGCGGGGGAATGCAGGTGCCCCTTCAGAAGCGCAAGGAACAAGTGTTCGCAGAGGTCGAGCGCATTACAAAATTGGGAGCCACAAAGCAGCGCGAATTGGAGGAACGAGATGAATACTGCGTAGTGATGTTAGACCCAGAGGGCAACGAGTTCTGTATCCAGTAGCTCTCTCGCCCTCTAAATAAGAGCCTTCAGATTTCTAATTCCATGCCGGTCCTGCCGTCGATCCACACGTGTCTCGTTCGGCCGTTGAGAACAATTTCAGCCACGTATACGGGGTAGTAGATCTGCCTGAAGCTGTCCACATCCGCCCCCTCCCACATTCCCTTCACCATCTCCCGGACCTGTGGTTCCTTTATCTTCACCTTGGAAAGTTTGAATCCGTCTGAGGGGTTCAGCTCGTTCAGCTTCAACAGCGGCTCGCTTACGAGTTCGATTCTCGGGATGTCCAGCAGTCGCCTGTATCCCTTCGCCCTTCCGATTTTCGTAGATCGCACCAGTCGCCTTTCTTCAAGCAGCTTCAGAAGCCTGCGCGTCTCCTCGACCTCTCTATTTGCCGCACCTGCGATCTCTATCACGGTGAGATCCCTGTCGGGATATAGCACCTTGAGGACTTGGATGTGACCCTCGCCGAGAGAGAGCAGTTTCTCCGTTCCGCTCCTCGTTCCAAGCCTGTCAGTGACTTCGGCGAGCTTGCCGCTCATCCCGTCCAAGAGGAAGTACTTCGTGTCGAATTTCTTTTTGATTAGTCCCGACCTGATCCTCACCCCCACTTCCATAAGGGGTCTGAATACCAGCGCCACATCTGTTACGTTCTCTTTCTGTCCCCAGAGCTTGTAGGTCTTCACCAGTTTTACGAGGCCGGGCACGGACTCTCGTTGGATCATCGGAGCTAACCCCATCACTTTCGATGAATCTGTGTCTACTGTTTCGGGGGTGAACGGCTCGAACTCTTCTTCCTCTTCTTCTGCTGCTTCGGTATCCGCGTCCGCCCTCTCCACCTCAAACGACGGAGCTTCTCCGATTTCTTCGTCTGGCTTTGAGATCTGCTTCGGAACTTCGACGACCGCGGTCTCTTCCTCCTCAGGTACCGCAACCGTGGTCACCGTAACATCTGGCACCGCAACCGCTGTCTCCTGCTTTTCAGGGAGCTGGATCGTTGTTTCTGCCGCTACGGAAGAAACGCTTGATTGAATGGCTTCAAGAATCTTCCCAGTGGAGGGCGGCACCGGCGCCGGCTTCAACCCCAGCTTTGGTGTTACGCCACCGTGACGGGTCTCCCGTGCGCGAATCTTCACCTTTTCCGGCTCTGGCACAATGCCTCCCAAAGCGAAAAACTCCCCGGGCGACAGCATGGTCAGCTGGTTTGGAGGGCCGCGACCGGATGAAAAAAACTGTGCGACCGAGTTCAGGTCGTTTTTGATGACCAGCTTCCCGATGAGCTGGTTGGAACACTGGCTGAGGATATTTTTGTCAACTAGCGAAGGTCTTTGCGTGCAAAGCATCAACCCCAGACCGCGCTTTCTCCCGCGGCGGGCGATCTCGTCAAAAATGGGCAGCCTTTCACCGACCTGTGGCGAGAAGCGATCCGCCTCCTCCAGTATGATCAGGTACGGCGTCCTGCGTTTCGAGATCTCTCGGTAGAGCTCGATGAGAAACTCGTTGACCTTCTCTCGCGGTCGGCTAGCTTCCGAGAGATCAAAAACAATCGGCGATAGATCCGGTGCCTTTTGTGCTAGCATCTTAAGGTCGATCTTGTCTCGCCACCGAATGTCGCTTTTCTCGTCATTGCCGACCCAGATCACCGGAAACTTTTCCTTGAGCCCGGAGTACTCGCCCTCGATATCTACGATGACAAAGGGCACTTTGGTTTTGCACAGCTCTTCACAAAATACCCCAACGGTGTAGCTCTTGCCACTCCCGGAGCTCCCAATCACACATGTTCTCCCTGTTGCGATCAAATCAGGATTTACCTGAAACTGCTCCACTTCGTCTTCTTCCAAAAAGAACGAAGTGTCGAGATTGGATTCTCCTTTCGATATTATGGTACCGAGATTCAGGAGCGTTCCGGCGGACATCGCGGGAAAACACTTGGAGAAAGCTTCTATTAACTTGTCGAACATAAAGCATCTGCTTTCGAGACATCCTAAAAGTAAATCCAGAGCGAATCTTGGAGCCATATCCTGCTCCCCTCGACAACCATAATACGCATCGACAGAAATTCTGTCACGACTTTCTGAGGAGAATGATATTTTACGAAAATCTCCAAGATCGACGTGATCCCCGCCAGTCTGCCGATGCGTCTTTTCACCGACGCATATGCGGGGTACGACAGGGGCGAGTTTGCTTTCGTCAAGATAGAGACGGACGAAGGCTTTGTGGGGTACGGGGAAGCTCCGAGTACTGTTACCGTGGGATTTTACGGAGAGACGCTCGAGACCGTCACGCGCTCCCTTCGAAATGTACTCTCGCCGAAATTAATCGGGGAGGATCCCTTGAACATCCGCAGGCTCACCTCAATCATGGATGTAGCTCAGGGAAACTCGTTTATCGCAAAGACCGGCATCGACATCGCCCTCTACGATCTGATCGGGAAGATCCTCAAGGTTCCGGTACACACTCTCCTCGGGGGAAAACAGCGGGATCGGATCATGGCTTGCTCTGAGATCGGGATCGTCAGATCCGATCAGATGGCGGCCGAAGCCATGCGTCTTGTGGAGCTGGGGTTCAAGTCAATTAAGATCAAAGCGGGGGCCGACGCCGAGGACGAGATGAAAGGCGTCGAGAAGATACGTGACGCCGTGGGCGAAGGGATCGAGCTGCGTGTCGATCCCAACGCAGGCTGGTCAAGGGAGGAGACGATCAGGGCGACCAAAACTTTGATGAGATGTAACGTGAGGTACCTGGAGCAGCCGCTTCCTGGTTGGGATCTCGAGGGTCTCTCGAGGGTTAGAAAGAGTACAGGGATGCCGATCATGGTCGATGAAAGCGTGTGGACGCCCCAGGACGTGGTGAGGGTCTCGCAGGCCGGGGCGGCGGACAGTGTAAACATCAAAATCACCAAAACTTGCGGTCTGAAGAAGGCAATCGAGGTCTACGACACCGCGGCGGCGCACGGGCTGCCGTGCGTAATCGGGACCGAGCTGGAAGCGTGCATGGGGCTACCGGCCAAGCTCCACATCGCCTCCGTGCTGGAGAAGCTGCCGTTCGCCTGCGAGTTTACCGAGATCGCATTCCAAAAACTGGCTCTCGAGGGGCGGGTAAAATTGGACAACGAGGGCATGATCCCCGTACCGTCCGGGCACGGCCTCGGCATTGCGCCCGCGTTTAACTTGTTAGAGCAGTACGCGGTCGGAAACTAGAGGATTATGAAGATCACAAAAATCCGCGCGTACCAAGTGGACCTCCCGCTGCACGAGGGTTCTTACAAGTGGTCGGGAGGGAACTTCGTCAATGTCTTTGATTCGACCGTTGTAGAAGTCCTGACCGACGAGGGCATTTCCGGTTTCGGAGAAGTCTGTCCCCTCGGCCCGGCGTACTTACCCGCGTACGCGGCCGGTGCCCGCACTGGGATAGCCACGTTGGCACCGAACTTGATAGGAGCGGATCCGACAGAGCTGGGGATCCTAAATGAGAAGATGGATCGCTCGATGCGCGGCCATCCATATGTAAAATCCGCCCTGGACATGGCTTGCTGGGACATTCTGGGAAAATCCTGCAACAAGCCGCTCGTGACCCTGCTCGGCGGCAGATTTGGCAAAGACTTTCCGCTGTACCGCGCGATCTCACTGGATGCCCCTGGAACCATGGCGGAGATGGTCTCAAAGTACCGTGGCGAGGGGTACACGAAATTTCAATTGAAGGTCGGTGGTGTCCCGGACATGGACGTTGAAAGAATTAGGGCGGTTAGAGATGTCCTAAGAAGCTACGAGGTGCTCGTCGCCGACGCTAACACTGGCTGGACGCAACACGAGGCCGTACGCATCGCCGATCAGCTTCAGGATATCGACGTATATTTAGAGCAGCCATGCGCGAGCTACGAGGAGTGCCTCGCCGTACGTGAGCATACTGCAAAGCCTTTCATTTTGGACGAAGTAATTGACAATATATCCATGGTCGTTCGCGCAGTCTCGGACCGGGCGATGGACATCGTCAACCTGAAGATCTCAAAGGTAGGAGGCCTCACTAAAGCAAGGCAGATCCGCGATCTCTGCGTGAGCGAGGGGATCGCACTCACCATCGAGGACACTTGGGGAGGCGACATCGCGACTGCAGCCATCGCACACCTCGCCCACAGCACGCCGTCTAACTATCTCTTTTCCACGACGGATTTCAACAGCTACGTCACTCGGAGTATTGCGGAAAATGCGCCCATGCGCGATGGAGGACGCATGAAGGCCCCGGCTGGTTCGGGACTGGGAGTGAAACCACGCATAGATGTCTTAGGCAAACCCTTCCTTGAGAGCGTGTAAAATTTTTGAACGAGGATCGAGTGAAGATGTATCGAGCTTATTGCGAGCTTCCAAAACCGTACTCTAGTCTTGCATCATGAATGGAGTGTGGCCCAAATTGATCCGTTGGCCTGAAAACTACAAACCAGAGAGGACAAGCGTCCACGTTCGAAACGAGCTGGAGATGCCAGTTGCTCCGGAGCTAGTCTGGGCTTGGCTCGTTCGAGCGAAACTCTGGCCGAGTTGGTATGCAAACTCGTCGAACGTAGAGATAGAAGGAGGAGGACTCGATCTTCAGCCCAATTCAAAATTCACCTGGAAGACCTTTGGGGTGCAATTGAATTCCAAGGTCGAAGAGTTTGTCAGGCCCGAGCGTCTTGGATGGAATGCACGTGGAACGGGAATCGACGCATACCATGCATGGTTGATAGAAGATAGGCCGGATGGTTGTCATGTTTTAACCGAAGAAAATCAAAATGGTTTTGCTGCGAGGTTGAGCAACGCCGTGAGACCGCGGAACATGAGCCGCCAGCATCAAAACTGGTTGGAGGGGCTTCTGAGAAAAGCGAAGGAAGGGCCGCCCCCTTCCTAGCAGCTCTGATCAGACATTTTCCAGCTCGAAACCATGCAACGAGTGTCGAGAAATGAAAATACGGTCTGGAAGTGGAGACGGCCCTCTGCCATCTCCAGAACCCGATCGATTTTCGAATTGACCGGCGACAGAGGCAGCGGCCCCATCCTTTTGTTAACCTGTTGTCGAACTGCCGGGCCCGCCGGAGTGCGACCCCATGTTCGGACACTGTGTACCGCCAGTGCTGATCGACGCGCCCGATGATGTCGTGCTGGAAGGCGTCGACGAGGTTGCGGTTGTTGCAGCAAACGAGGCGAATCCGTACGCGACGAATGCTCCGATCGCAAAGATTGCGATGACTGCGATGAGTAGCAGCGATTTTCTGCTGGCAAAGGACTTCGTACTTGGTACAGGTGTTGTCCCAATATCCATTTTCTTACTTCACCTCCGATGATTATTCGAGAATAATCTACGAAACTAATATTGAGTTTCCGAGATCGCTCCACAATCAATAATCAATCGAACCCAGTTTATGGCATTTTCTTCATTTCACGCAGACCATTTCAAAGATGCATTGAATTAGAAACTTTTTGGATCTGGATCAAAGTCAGTACTAAAGCTACATATCCGGAGATCAGCAGAAATCAAACATTGATTTAATATCAATCTGGGAATCTTCTTGGAAAGAGGATAATATTCTCGGAAGTAGCTTTACCCTCCCAAGAGAGATCTAAAATGGTCAACAAGCTAGAATCGCTAAATTCTAGGCGCGGCCTCATGACAGCCCTAACGGCAATAGCAGTAGTGGCCGTGGTCGGTCTTCTAGCGTCGTTCTTGGTTATTGGAAACGCAGCCCAGACCGTAACGACAACCGAAGTGACCACGGTCCCGACAACAGTCACATCGACGGCGGGCTCGTCGATGGCCTTGTCTAACGTTACTACTGCTTCATCGGATCAATTGAATGCTGAACAGATTTACGCGGCCGCAAATCGAAGCGTTGTGACGCTTCAGGGCACCCAAGTGGAGAGTTCGTATTTTGGAAACGAGATAGATGATATCTTGGGCTCGGGCTTCGTCGTCACTTACTCCGGTTCAGATTACATAGTCACCAACTATCACGTGGTTCAGTCTACTTCGAACCTTACCGTCACCTTCTCTGACGGTGACGCGTATCCTGCCAAAGTCGTTGGCTCAGACCCGTACTCGGACCTAGCAATCGTCTCGGTGCCCACTGCCCCGAGTACCGAATATTTTCCGCTGACCCTCACCAGCTCATCTACCCTCAATGTGGGAGACCCTGTGGTTGCAATCGGTAATCCCTATGGCCTAACAGGATCGATGACAGAGGGCATCGTAAGCCAGCTCGGAAGGACTATCACGGACGAAACAGCTGGTAACTACACCATTGCCAACGTGATCCAGTTCAGCGCAGCTATCAACCCTGGAAACTCTGGTGGCCCACTTTTGAACGCCAATGGACAGGTCGTCGGCATAACGACAGCCGCCGTTACGAGCTCCGAAGGACTGGGCTTTGCAATCCCGTCAGACACGATAATCGAAGAAATGCCCTCTCTCATCGCCAACGGCTCGTACAATCTCCATTCGTATCTCGGCATCTCCGAAGTGGACATGAACTACCAGCTCGCTCAGGCGGCCGGCGCGAACGTGACCTATGGAGTACTCATCGAAAGCGTGGTCTCCGGCGGACCGGCGGCAACCGCAGGCTTGCAAGGAGGCAGTCAGACTGTGGTGGTCAACGGTGAGCAGTACCTGATCGGAGGAGACATCATCATTTCCGTCAACGGCACACGAATCACTACATCAGACGCGCTGGGGACGTACTTGGAGGCGCATACGGTCGCGGGGCAGACCGTGTCGCTCGGAATCATAGGACCGGGAGACAAATACTCGACAGTAACTGTGACATTAGGAGTGAGACCGGCCATCTCCTCCTGAGTCCTCAATATTTTTTCTTTAGCTTTGGAAATACGTAGATTGGACGGAGCTCCAAAGTAATTGAATCTCCTGCGAAGTTCAAAACAAATTCAAAATTCTTCCTAGGGAGCGTCATCACACGAACAAAGGTCTGCGAGTGATTTATTAGAAGGAACCACTTCATACTAAATTTGGGAAAAACCCGAAATGCAGCTCAGGAATAGACCGAAACTGGTAATCGTCTTTCTCATTGCAGTATTTTTGGTGATGCTTGGAGTTGCTCTGTACGCCCCTGCTTACATCACCTCATATTCTTCTCAAAACTCCACCTCTCTCACGGTAACTCCCATCAGCTACCTCCACGTCAATAGCGGACAATCATCGAGTACCATCCCATCGGCCAACTACACGGGCATATTCTACGTCCAGCACGTGTGCGTCTACCATCAATAGGAAAATTGGGAGTAGTCATCTCCTCCCTTATCAGCTGCGATTAGAATTCAGATGATGCGAAAAGAAGATATTCTGCAAGGGCAATAAGATTTATTCCGAATCTTCTGAGACCATCGCCCTCAAAATCATGAACCTTACTACGCACTGGGTTCTTGCCCTAGCAATTGGGATCGCACTCTTTCGCAACATCGAAATTGCCCTCGTCATGAGCATCGGGGCGTTGATACCAGATCTCGACCGGGAATATCTCTTCGTCGCGAAGGACTTTATCGGGAAGTACCAGCTTCACAGGTCTTTGTTTCATAACTTTCTGTTCATCGCCGCCTTGTACTTCCTTAACCCTTTTCTCTCGCTCGGAGCCTTGAGTCACTCGCTTTTGGACATGTTTACGAGCGCTACCGATCGCGGTGCCGAAGTATTGTTTCCGTTTACCCGCGTCGTAAAGCCGTTCCACTACCGGATTGAGGGGACTGCCGTTCCGCGACCCAAGCGGGCGGAGTGGTGGGTCGAAGATCCTTGGAGGCTTCTAGAGAAAACTTCCGACAGGGATCTTCGCGAGCCGCAACAGCAGTCTTGGCGTCGCTCGTACGGCCCGTTCAAAAACAGCCGTGTGGTGGATTGGGGAATCTTCTTTGCTTCGCTGGTGTTTCTAGGCATGGTCTATGCTTCCTCGAGGGCATCCTTTTTCTCGAGCTCCGGGTTTGAACCGCGGTCTCTCATCTCGCTCGCGGGGATCGCGGTGTTCTACGCGCTGGGCGAGTGGTACCGGAAGAAACCGGATGACTCAAAGACGAGGAACTCCGATTTCATCGTACTCGCCATTTTGATCGCCGGTCTCGCATTTTTCTTGGTCGGGAGTTACTACTTGTTTTCGTTTCCCTTCTTTATCCCCGACTTGACCCTTTTCGCCTACGCGTTAGTGTCGACAGTGGTCGGTTTGGTCGCATCTTACTTTTTCGTGCGGGAGAGAAAGAAATACGATGACTTGTCGATGTAGTCTCTGGACGAAAAAAATCCTGCAAACAGATAGCTAGCTTTTGTTGTTCCGGATGCCCTCTTGGAACTAGAAAGACTACGGCACCGCGGCATCGAAGTAGCGAGGGAGCCTTACGAATCTGAAAACGTGGTTGCATTTTTCGTCGAGATCCCGACAGCATCTAGATCGAAATTTACTCTAGGAAGAAAAAGAAATAGCTAATTTCAGTAGAGTGTCGTTACGGTGAAATACAAACCGGTGGCATTCGTAAACCACCGCATTACCACATACGCCTGGTAAGGCGCCAAAAGGAACGGATTAGGCCGTTGGCCACTCGAGAGTGCCCCCGCAGACGGCCAGGTGAAGACAACCTGCTGCGTTACGTTTCCCTGAGTATAGCTGACGTTGAATGCATAGTCAAAGCCAGGATAGCTCGTACCGTTGTCTCCTACGAAGTTTGTCCCGTTTCCAACGAGCTTGAAGGAGAAGCCTCCCACTTGAAACTGCTGGGGAATCCGAGATTTCGCGTACGTGGTCAGCCCTGTCTCCTGGGGGCAATTAAAGCGAAGCTGGTTACCTGGGAACTCCACAATGGTATCGTTGGCATATGCATAGGTTCCGTTTGGAAGGACTGGAACGAAGACGTAGATCGCAGCAAGCGGATTGCTGTAAACGAAATTCAGGTTGCAGGGAAAGATGGGGTCGCTCAAGTTCAAATGGTTGAAAATCAGCTCCTCGTAGGTGGACCCGTTTGGCGCCGTCAACGGTGCGGCAAGGCTGTTTGTCGGATCGACCGTAAATTCCGATCCGTTCTCCTCGCTGACAAATCGGGGATCCTGGGTGACCACAGAGACCGCATCGTACAAGTTTTGATGCACGGGCTGCGGACAAGTTCCCGCCGAAAAGAAGGTGTTTGTACCATTGCTAAAAGTAACAAAAGTGCCGTCGACCGTAGCGTTTGCAGACAATGTGACATTGGCAGAATCTGGTATGAGTACGGTGCAGGAGTAGGGGGTTACTCTGCCCACGCTGGAATAGAGATAGGCCCCGAACACAGCGGCGAGCAGAAGCGGAAACAACAGGAAAATTGCCGACGCTTTCTTTTGAACGACGGGAGAACTTTCGGAAATCGCAGACCACTTTACAGCCCACGCTTTGGAACCGCCTTCTATTTCATACTATCCGCCAGCTTTCAAAAAGACTTTTTTTCACTCGAGAATTTACAGTGGCGAATGCGACCGAAATTTGGCTTCTCGAACCTCTTCCCCCAAGGTTGACGCTCTGATAATCGGCGGCGGCATCATCGGCCTCGCTATCGCCTACTACTTGGGAAAAAGGAACTTTTGTAACGTCGAGCTGATCGAGCGAGAGTCCGAGCTCACGGTGCACGCCAGCGGCCACAACGCCGGAGGACTTTCAGGAATTCACGTGAGCCAGCGGCGTGAGCTCTGGCCATTGATCGGGGAGAGCCAGAAGCTTTACCGAGAGCTGTCAGAGTCATCGGGTTTTGAGTTTGATTTCGCGAGAAGAGGCACCATCGTGCCCGGGACCGCGAACGAAGAGACAGAGTTCGAGGAGACCGCCCGCAAGTACGGTGACGAAAACGAGGGTATCCAGCTACGTTTTCTCAACAAGCAAGAGCTGCAGAGGAAGGAACCGTACATCTCCACGGATCGATTCAGCTGCGCTCTGTATTATCCCTTGGACGCGCAGGGGAACTCCAAGAAGCTCGGCGAGTGCCTTGCCAAAAGCTGCCTGCAAAAGGGCATGAAAATCACGACAGCTTCCGGAGTGACCGGATTTGAAATCTCCCGCGGCAGAGTGGTCAAGGTACTGACCAGCGACGGGAGAACGCTGACCCCCGACGTCGTCGTGGTGGCCGCAGGCCCGTGGTCGCGAGAAGTTTCCGCAGCTCTCGGAGTGGAACTGCCGGTCAGTCCGGTGAAGGGCCACCTGATCTCCGTGGACACCGGAGGGCTCAAATTGGTGAATTCGTTCATATCTGGCTCAATGTATTACGTCCTCCAAAACAGCGCCTCTGCCGTAGTGATCGGCGGAGGGGAGGATTCCTCCGGCTTCGATACGCAAATTGATCCCGTTCGCATCGACGAGGCATGGGCAGACGCGATTTCGATGGTGCCCAAGCTGGACGTCATGAAAGAAAGTGTCGTCAGTAGTACCGCCTGTCTTCGTCCCCACGCCTCGGACGGACTTCCGATTCTTGGTAAAAGCAAGCGGCTGGACAACGTGTTCTTTGCTTCCGGACATTTCAGGAACGGATTCGGCCTTGCCCCGGTTACGGGGAAGCTGATCTCTCAGCTAATAGTCGATGGAACATCCGAAATCGACCTTTCAGCCTTCTCGCCGGACAGATTTCTCTCGAATAGTTGATTTTTACAGAGACTCTACATTTTTACAGGCGCGTGCCGCCTCACGGATTCGGCGCATGCGAGCCCGATTTCCACACCCTTTTTTCCGTCCTCCCCTGATACTTTGGGAGGCCTGTTGGAAAGAACGCAGTCGGCAAAATCCACCAGCTCGTCCCGGTATGCCTGGCCAAATCTCTGCTGAAATGTGAGTGGCAGATCTTCGATTACGGAATCGCTTTTCAAGATTCTTGCGGAGGAGTTTTCTCCCATTCCGACGAACGCCGCTCCCTTGGTACCAAAGATCTCGGCGCGCACATCGTACCCATAAACAGTCCACTGGCAGGAGTCCACGTGAGCCAGAGCGCCATTGCTCATCCTCAGCGTAACGAGAACCGTATCCCACGCGCCGAGGGGCTTGAAGTGGTCATAGACAATGTTTGTCGCTTCTGCGTACACCTCCGTCACCTCTGCCTTTGAGAGGAAGCGAATCGCGTCAAAATCATGGCTTGAAGTGTCTAGCCAGATCCCACCGCTGAGTTTCGGATCGATCGACCAGCCGCGCGGGTTCGACGGCGGGTCGCGCGTTGCGGAATTGATTATCATGATCTTGCCGAGATCACCGGCGGTGGCGGCCTTTTCCACCCTTACAAATCCGTTGTCAAATCTTCTTTGGTACCCTACCTGAAGCCTGACACCAGCCTTTTGAGCGGCCGAGATCATGGCGCCGCATTCCTCGGCGGTGAGACTCATGGGCTTTTCAACGAAGACGTGTTTACCCTTCTTCGCAGCCGCGGGTACCATCTCTTTCTTCAAAAATGTGGGTGCCGCGATCGCCACAGCCTCAGCATCTGCATCGTCCAGCATCTCGTTATAATCTGCGTAGACTTTATCGACCCCCAGCCTGTCTGCGACTTCCCTTGCCGCAGTCACGTAAGAGTCTGCAATAGCAACGAGCGAAGCGTTGGGAATGTTCCGCGCGAGATTTTCGGCGTGAAGCCTCCCAATAGAACCGACCCCAATTATCCCAAATTTCAATTTTCTG